>CAYMXT010000046.1:10731-22316 GCA_964394415.1 uncultured Planctomycetales bacterium | reverse complement strand
GAAGATCGCGCAAACCGCTGGTGCTGATCCAGAACTGCATCCACGCGGGCGAGTGCGAGGGCAAGGACGCCTCTTACATCCTGGCCCGGGAAATGCTCATCACCGGTGAGCACGCCGACCTGCTCGATCACGTGAATGTGCTCATCATTCCGATCTTCAACGTGGACGGGCACGAGCGGTTCGGGCCGCACGGCCGCATCAATCAAAACGGCCCCCAGGAAATGGGTTGGCGCGTCACCGCCACGAACCTGAACCTCAACCGCGACTACGTGAAGGCCGACGCGGTGGAAATGCAGGCGTGGCTGCGACTGTGGACGACGTGGCAGCCGGACTTGTTCATCGACACGCACACGACCGACGGGCACGACGACCAGTACGACGTGTACTACGCCGTCACGGACGGCCCGGACATCGCCGCGCCCGTCGCTGTGTGGATGCGCGACGGGCTGATGCCCGGCGTGCTGGCGGCGCTCGATGCCGCGGGTTTCCTGCACTTGCCGTATTCGTTTCTGCGCGACGCGCGCGACCCGGCGAAGGGGATCGTCCACGTCGGGGTGATGAGCCCGCGGCTTTCGACGGGCTACGCGGCGGCGTGCAACCGGCCCGCGATCCTGATCGAAACGCACGCCACCAAGCCCTACGGCCGCCGCGTGCAGGCGACGCACGAATTCCTGCGGGCAACGTTGCGAACCGTCGGAACACGACACGCGGCGCTACGCGCCGCGCTGCGCGCCGCGGACGAACAAGCCGTCCAGGAACGCGGTGCGACCCACGACGGCCGCGTGCCGCTGCGGTTCGAGCACACCGAGCAGGCCCGCCGCATCACGTACCGTGGCGTGGTTCAGACGCTGCGGCCCAGTGAGATTACGGGAGCCGAGGTCATAGAGTACGCCGGCAGGCCGCTGGATGTGGAAACCGATTTCTTTGACGAGTCGCGCATTACGCTGGCCGTCACGCCGCCGGATGCGTACCTGATTCCGCCGCAGTGGCAGACGGTGGTCGACCTGCTCGCGCTACACGGCATTCGCTACACCCGCCTGTCAAACCCGCACGAGCATGCGGTTGAGACGTATCGTTTCGAGGAAGTGAGATTCCGCGAATCGCCCAACGAAGGCCGCCAGATGCCGAGCTACAAGACCGTCGTTACCAGCGCGCGGCGCGAGCTCCCCGCCGGCACGGTCGTCGTCCCGCTCGACCAGCCGCGGGCGAAGCTGGCCGTGAATTTGCTGGAGCCCGAGGCTCCGGACGCGCTGGTGGCGTGGGGGTTCTTCAACGCGATCTTCGAGCAGAAGGAGTATTTCGAGGCGTACATCTTCGAGCCGCTGGCGCGGCAGTTGCTCGCCGCCGACCCGGCCCTGAAAGCCGAGTTTGAGGAACAACTGCGGACCGACGAGGACTTCGCGAGGTCGCCGGAGCGCCGGCTGGATTTCCTCTATCGCCGGTCGCCGTACTACGACGAGTGTCACAACGTCTACCCCGTCGCGCGCCGGGTGGGGGAGTGAGTCGCCGCGCTCAGCCCGTGCAGCGCCGGCGAGCGTCCGGGGCGGGCTTTCGCCGCCCAACGACCGCAATAAGATGTCCATATGTCCCGTAGCGCACGCGGACCGCGGATTGGTCGGCTGCCTCCGGCCCGCCGGAAGCGGCCGCCGCGCGCGCCGGTTCTTAAGCCAACCAGTCGTAGGCCACTCAGGCCGCCGCTGCGGATTTACTCGATCCTCGCCTGGGCGGACGAACACCACGCGCGGACGGGGCGCTGGCCCAGCGCCGGCAGCGGTGAGGTCAAGGCCGCGCCCTGGGAAACGTGGTCCGGAATCGACCGTGCGTTCCGCGACGGCCTGCGGGGCTGCCGCTCGGGCGGCTCGCTGCGCATTTTGCTGCACAAACACCGCGGCCAGCCACTTACCCCGGGACGGTCCGGCGCGCCCCTCACCCTGCGCCAGATCCTGGCCTGGGCCGACGCCTATCATCGCCGCACGAAACGCTGGCCGAGCAACGGTGACGGTGTTGTAGGCGCGGGGCAGTCCGACACGTGGCGGGCGGTGGACCACGCCTTGCGTCGCGGGATGCGCGCGCTGCCGGGCGGTGATTCGCTGGCCCGGCTGCTGTATCGCGCGCGCGGCGTGCGGCGTGGCCGGATGCAGCCGCCGCTGACCATTCTGGAGGTTCTGGCCTGGGCTGATGCGCACCAGGCCCGCACGGGGCGCTGGCCCAGCACCTCCAGCGGCAAAGTCCGCGGCGCGGCGGGTGAGAAGTGGTCCGCGATCGACGGCGCCCTCACGCGGGGAACACGCACGCTGCCGCGGGGCTACACCCTGGCTTCGCTGCTGGTCAAGTTCCGCGGCCACCGCAATCGGATGGCCGCGCCACCGCTGACGGAGGCGAAGATCCTCGCCTGGGCCGATGCGCACCACCGGCGGACGGGGCGTTGGCCCACGAACCGCACGGAGGCGATCCCCGAGGCCCCGGGCGAAAACTGGAGCATGGTTGAGCGGGCCCTGCGAGAAGGCCAGCGCGGGCTGCCGGGGGGCACCACGATCTCGCGGCTGCTCATGAAGCACGGACGGCGACCCTACAAAGCACCGCCGAAACGTCCGGCCGTGCCTCGTCCTGCGCTGACGATCGCGCGGATTTTGGCGTGGGCCGACGAATACCAGCGGCGGAACGGGCGCTGGCCGACGCTCACCTCGGGTCTGATCGCGGGCACGCGCGACGAGACGTGGCAGTCGGTTGACAACGCCCTGCACGTGGGGGTCCGCGGCCTGCCGGGCGGGTCTTCTGTGGCGCTCCTGCTGGAGCGGGAGCGCGGCAGGGTCCATAAACAACACCAGGGCCGGCTGCTGTCGCGCGACATTCTGGCGTGGGCCGACGCCCACCACGCGCGCACGGGAAGCTGGCCGACCGGGAAATCGGGCCGCATTCCCGAGTCTCCCGCGGGCGTCACCTGGAGCGCGGTGGATGGCGTGCTGTCGCAAGGGCTGCGCGGCTGGCCCGGCGGCGACACGCTCAAGAGGTTCCTGGAGCGGAACGGCCGGCTGCCGACGAAGGCGCCCCTGAGCATCCCGCAAGTTCTCGCGTGGGCGGATCAGTTTCGGCTGCGTCCCGGCCGCCGGCCCTCGGCCTGCTGCGGCAGGCTCGGCCCCGCCCGCGGCGAGAACTGGTGCGCCCTCGACCTCGCGCTGCGCAAAGGCTCCGGCGGCCTGCCCGGCGGTTCATCGCTGTCGCTGTTGCTGGAGCTGCACCGCGGCGTGCCGCATCCGCAACACCGTCCGCAGTTCACGGTCCCCGATATCCTGCGGTGGGCAGACGCCTTTTACTCCCGCACAGGGCGTTGGCCGTACATCACGGCCGGAGCGATCCCGGAATCGCCCGGCGATACCTGGCAGATGGTGCAGGCCGCGCTCTGGCAGGGTTCGCGCGGTCTGCCGGGCGGGGACACGCTGACACGCTTGCTGCAACGTCATCAGCGTGTGCCGAAGATTGCGCCACTGACGGTCGCTGGAATTCTCGAGTGGGCGGACAAGTTCCACCGTCGCCAGGGGCGCTGGCCGACCGCGCGCGCGGGTCCGGTGGACGGGGTGGACGGCGTGACCTGGGCGGCCGTGGACAACGCCTTGCGCAGCGGACACCACGGCCTGTCCGGCGGTTCGTCGCTGCCGCAACTGCTGGAACAGCAGCGCGGCGTCGCCCATTGGTTGCACCGGCCGCGGATGACGCCGGAGGAGATCCTGCGCTGGGCCGACGCCTACCACGAACGCGAGGGACGTTGGCCGATTGCGGGCGCGGAGCCGATTCCCGAAGCGACAGGTGAAACCTGGAACGTCGTAGACAACGCGCTGCGCAACGGCGTGCGCGGCTTGCCTGGGGGCGACTCGCTCTTCAGGCTATTGAAGCGTGAGCGGCGTATCACGGGAGACGAGCCGGCCCGCGCGCGGGCCCGGCGAACGCCCAGCGGGCCGCCGCTGCCGATCGAATCGATTCTCGCCTGGGCGGACGCGCACCGGCAGCGCACCGGGCGCTGGCCGCCCTCCGACGGCCGAGCGGTTCGTGAAGCGCCGGGGGAACAATGGCGGAAGATCGACTATGCGTTGCGGCATGGCGGGCGTGGACTCGGCGGGGGCAGCTCGCTGCCGCGCCTGCTGCACGAGCACCGCGGGAAACCGCTGCGCAGCCCGCTGCCGCGGCCGAACCTCACGGTAAAGCAGATTCTCGCCTGGGCGGATGAGTTCCACCGGCGCAGCGGGCGCTGGCCCAGCCTTCAGACCCCTGGGCCGGTCGCCCAGGGGTGCGATGACACTTGGCTGGCCGTGGATCACGCCCTGCGCCGCGGGAGCCGCGGCCTGCCCGGCGGCGATTCGCTGCCGCGGATGCTGGGCCGCTATCGCCGCGTGCGCCGCGCCGCGCTGCGCCCGCGTCTGACGATTGCGCAGATCCTCGCCTGGGCGGACGCGCACCACGCGCGCCACGGGCGCTGGCCGAGTGCCGGAAGCGGACAGATTCCAGGCGCGCCCGGTGAGCGGTGGGGTTCCATCAACGTGGCGCTCGCGAACGCGAGCCGCGGGCTGCCGCCGGGCTACACGCTGGCCTCGCTGCTGGCGACCTGCCGTGGGCTGCGCCATAAAGGTGCGTTGCCGCGCTATACCGTGACGGGAATTCTCGCGTGGGCCGCTGCGCACCGCGCCCGCACCGGGCACTGGCCGGGCATCCACGCCGGTCCGATCCCCGAGTCGCCCGGCGATGCCTGGGTGAACGTGGACAGCGCCCTGCGGCAGGGCTGTCGCGGCCTGCCGGGCGGGGACAACCTCTTGCGTTTTCTGGTTCGCCACGGCCGCGTCCCCGCGGATGATTGGCGGGTCCGGCGCAATCGCGCCGTGGCCGCGAGTCGCCGGTCGGCGAGAGGTCGGAAGGCGACGGCGTCTGGCGGTTGAGCGCTGTCAGTGCTGGCACGGTCTGCGGATTACAATAGCCCCATGCCGCGTGGAGTTCGTCCAGGTCGATTGCCTCCGGCCCGCCGGAAGCGACCGCCGCGCGCGCCCGTCCGCAAGCGGACGAGCCGGGCGCCGCGGAAGCCGCCGCTGCGAAGCGCTGACATCCTGGCGTGGGCGGACGAGCACCACGCGCGGACGGGCCGCTGGCCCACGGCCTACAGCGGGGAGGTGCGGGCGGCGTCGTGGGAAACGTGGAAGCTGATCGACTACGCGCTGCGCCACGGGTGGCGCGGCTGTCCGCAGGGCGGCTCGCTGCCGCTGCTGTTGCACAAGCACCGCGGCCGGCCTCTGCCGCTGCCGCGGCCGCGGCCCCGACTGAGCGTGCGGCAGATACTGGGCTGGGCCGATGCGTTTCAGCGGCGGACGGGCCGCTGGCCGGCGCAGAAATCGGCGGGTCCAGTTGCCGCGGGCAGTGCGGACACCTGGCATGGTGTCGATATCGCGCTGCGCAAGGGCCTGCGAGGCCTGCCGGGCGGCAGCTCGCTGGCCCTGCTCCTGATGCGCTACCGCCACGTTCGTCGGGCACGCTACCGGCCGCGGCTCACCATCGCGCAGATCCTCGCGTGGGCCGACGCGCACCGCGCGCGGACCGGGGAATGGCCGAGCTTCGGGTCGGGAAAGGTCGTCGGCGCCCGCGGCGAAACGTGGGCCGCGATCCACGGCGTACTCGAGCGGGGCGGGCGCGGGCTGCCGGCCGGCTACACGCTGTCCGACCTGCTCGTGAAGTACCGCGGCTGGCGGAACATCCGCAAGCTGCCGCCGCTGAAAGCCGCGCAGATCCTGGCCTGGGCGGACGCCCACCACGCCCGCACCGGCCGCTGGCCGACGCTCTACTCCGGCCCGATCCCCGGCGAACCCTGCGAGACCTGGCGCAAGGTCGAAAGCGCGCTGGCGAAAGGCCAACGCGGCTGGCCGGGCGGCAGCTCGCTGTCGCTCTTCTTGATGAAGAACCGCCGGCGTCCGTTCCACGACTGGCGGACGCACCGCTGCGTCCGACGCGAGCGGCTGACGGTCGAGCAAATCCTCGCCTGGGCCGATGACTATCACCGCGGACACGGTCGCTGGCCGATCGTCGCGGCGGGGCCGATCCCCGGCACGCGGCACGAAAGCTGGCACACGGTGAACTACGCGCTGCGCTACGGCTTGCGTGGTCTGCCCAAAGGCTCGTCGCTCGCGCTGCTGCTGGAAGAACGCCGCGGCGCGACGCACTTCTTCCACAAGGCGCGGCTGACGAACCGGCGGATCCTGGCCTGGGCCGACGCGCACCACGCCCGCACGGGGCGCTGGCCGACGTCGGTTTCCGGTCCCGTCCTGGACGCCCCCGGCGAGAAGTGGTCCGCCATCGTCACGGCGTTTGACCACGGCTCGCGCGGCCGGCCGGGGGGCGACACGCTGGCCCGCTTTCTGCGGCGGCACGGTCGCATTCCCGTCTACAGACCGTTCACGGTGGCCCAAGTCCTCGCGTGGGCGGACAGGTTCCACCGGCGGCACGGCCGCTGGCCGATCTCGAAGTCCGGTCCGCTCGACGGCGTCCGCGGCCTCACCTGGTCGCTGGTCGACAACGCGCTGCGCGTCGGGACGCGCGGGTTGCCGGGCGGCTCGTCGCTTGCGCAACTGCTGGAGCAACACCGCCAAGTGCCCAACCGGCGCAACGCCCCGCGCCTCACGGAGCAAGGCATCCTGAGTTGGGCCGACGCGCACCACCGCCGCACCGGACAGTGGCCCACCGTGGGCTCCGGCGTGATTCCCGAATCGTCCGGCGACACCTGGCGGCGACTGGACAATCTCCTGCGGAGCGGTTCACGCGGCCTGCCGGGCGGCGACACGCTCTTGCGGCTGCTGGTGCGGCACGGGCGCGTCGCCCCCGACCGGCTACGTTCAGCCCGGCGCGGCGGCGGAGCGGGTGGTAAACCGCGGGCGGAGTGAAGTCAGGCGCGCAGCAGGGGGGTAATGACCGGAGTATCCGAGGTTCTTTCCACGTGGCGCGCCGCCCGGCCCGCAAACTGCCGTTGCGGGATAACGCCCGCGCCCCCCATTCCAAACCACTGACGGATCAGCCGTTGCCAGTCAGTGCAGCCGGCTGGATCTCGGACGGCGGGGCTTGAGTTCGCGCCGCCAGAGTCCTACACTCAATCTGGGCCGCCCGGGTAACGCCGCAGGCGCGGCGCTAGCGCCGCTTGACTCACGACTTGTTGCGGCGTTCGGAGACCATCCCATGTCGCGCACCGCCTCGTTTGTGTTGATGTTGACCGGGGCCGTGCTGCTGACGACCGCCCTCGCCGGTTGCCCCAGCGGCGATTTGCTGGGCGATTTGCTGGGCGGCCTGGCGGCTTCGAGCGGCGCCGGTTCGCTGAACGTCCCCAGCGACGCGCTCGTCGGGCAGCGCATCGGTGCCGACGGCGGGGAGGTCACCGTCGCCGCCGACGCCAGGTACGCCGCGGGCGTCAAGCTCATCGTGCCGGCCGGGGCCTTACCAGCCGACACCACGGCGGACTTCTACGTGCGTATCGTCGATGAGTTCGGAGCGCTCAAGATCGAAGTCGACCAGACCGACGCCGTGCGGGCCGCGGCCCAGTACGCCGTGCCCCAGGCCGGCGTGCAGGTTCATCCGCTTTACGCTGCGCTGCTGAGCGCGCGGGCGACGGCGTTTGAGATTGGTCCGCTGATCGAGCTGGGTCCAGACAACGTCACGTTTGCCCAGCCGGTCGAGATTCGCATTCCCTTCGACAAGACCGCGCTCACTCGGGAAGAGGCGTACCTTTGCACGCTCTACTCCGGCGAGTACCAGGACGGCAGCCTGCGCGGCGAGCGGGCCTGGGATGTGACTGTGGACTACGACGCCGGCGTGGTCATTGCCCACGTCACGCACCTGAGCACGTGGCAGACCACGAAGCGCATCCTGACGGCGATCGGCACGCGCATCGCCGGTCTGATCGCCAGCCCGTTCACCGAGCTGCCCGACGCCCCCGACCTGACGACGGACCTGGTGCAGGAGGTCGTTTGCTCCGGTCTGCGTCCGCACGTGGACGCCCGCCGGCTGCCCGACCCGATCTACCTCCTCTACTACCTCGCCTCGCCGATGGATACCGCGATCAAGGAGGTCGATCCCAACGGGTATGAGGCCGACCGGCAGTACTACGAAAACCAGCGCGTCGTCACCGGCCACGAAACCGCCTTTGAGGACTGGGTCATCGCCCAGGCGGCCGACAGCATCAGCATCCCGGAGCTTTTCGCCGAGGCATACCAGCGCGTCGGCGGGGACGTGTTCCAGGCTCTGCTGCTGACCCACAACCTGCTGCGCGGCTTCGACGGGCTGAACCGCTACGGGACCGTGCGCGGCGACGTCATCCATCAACGGCTGCGGAAGATCTTCGGCGGCGACGAGGTCGGCAACCGCTACCACTACTTCGGCACCGCCGCGTTCTCGTTCATCATGCGGCAGTATGGCCACATGATCAGCGACGAGGCGTACGCCGGGGCGGAAATCCCCGTCGTCGACATCGATGACGAGCTGGTCCGCGCGACGCTGTACGTCGAGGAATGCCTGGTCTCCGGCGATTGCCTGCAAGACCGCCTCGATTATGCCGTCGATATGTCCGGGCACCACACGGGGCAGGATCTGGCTGACCAGCTTTTCGACGGATTCACGCTGGCGAACCGGCAGTACCAGGGTGTGAACCTGGGCGAGGCCGCGCGCCGCTTCGGACTCGATCCGGGCGGCTGCCTCACCGTCGATATCCAGGGCGAACGCACCGCCGGCGTCGGCGAACATGTGTCGCTCGACGCGGTCGTCACCGGGGGCACGGAGCCTTACGGCGTCGTCTGGCTGCTGGGCGGCCAGACGCTGATGACCGGCCCGGAGTTCTTCTACGCCTTCGACCAGGTTGGCGAGTACACGCTGCGCGTGCATGTCACCGACGGCAGCCAGCTCGAAAAGGACGTCGGCGTCACGATCACCGTCCAGGAGGCCCCGGCGGCCGGCAGCGACTGGCTGGTCTACTACCTCGACAACGTGAGCTGCTGGAGCGCGCCCAATCTGTACATCACCTCCCGCAGCGACTTCGAGCAGTGGCGTGCGACGGCGTCGTACTCCGGCGGCGGCGTGGACTACACCGTGCAGGCGATCAAGGTCGAAATCCAAGGTGGCTTCGCGACTCAGCAGGAAGCGGAGGATTGGCTGTGCCCGCAGCTTGAGTCGCGCTTCCTGCACTACTGGTGCGGCGAGCACATCTGGGCGCGCGGCCGGTATTGGTCGCTGTTTGTGGGGTGCGATACGAGCCAGCTTCCCGTGGACGAGGAGTACCGCCAGTAGGCGGTGCATATCCCACGCGCCACGCGCAGCGCAAGCGAGGGCGGGCCACATGGCGCCGCGCGCGAAGCCGCGCTCGTGGCGGGCGTCCGCTGGCCCTCGACAGGCACACGCAGCACTCGCTATCGTTTCCCCCGACGGTTCCGACGGAGACCCCATGTCCGAGCACGCCGCCGCGATTGCCGCTTTGGTCCAGAAGTTCGCCACGCACATCCAGGCGTACAAAGGCCCGGAGACGAAGGAGGCGGACATCGGTATGCCAGCGCGGCCGATGCTCGCCGACTTGTACGAACCCTAACACGTCCCGTATACTGAGCCTATGCCTCAGCGGAGAAAGCCGATAGCCCGTGGCAGCAAGCGAAAGGGCCGCAGGGCGCCGGCACGAATCAACGCCGACAAGCCGCACCTCTGGAAAGCCGACATCGCGGCCTCCGTTGACCAGTTCAACCGGTGGTTCATGCGATTTGCGCCCCAGGCGTTCCGGTCGACGCGCGTCAAGACGACGCAGCACGTGAAGTCCGCGCTCTTGGCAACCCGCGACCTCCGCAGCCTCGACGCGGCCACGCTCAAGACGAACCCGAGCGCGTTGCCCACGCTCCGCATGTGTACGGCCCCGCCGCTCGCTGCGGACCGCCTGATCGGTTTGGCCAACGCCAGCAAGAACCTCGTGGGTCGCCTGGAGGATGGCAAACTCCCCACGAAGTTGCCGGACGAAGATCTCAACGCGGAGCTGTCGAAGCTCTGCCGTATTCTCGTCCAACTCCTCGACCGCGACATTTTTCCGTGGCTCGACGCGGCAACGCAGCCGACCGACCACGAACGCGAGCGGGCCGCGACGATCGTCGCCGATCGGCTTTGCAGCGCGGTGGCCAATGACTTCGTGCGTTCCGAACGGAAACTCCAGCAGTTGTCAGTCTTGAGCGTGTATCTCGATTCGCGAGGCTATCGCGAAGTCGTGGATCCCGGGAAGCGGCACTATGCGTGGAGCGAGCCGGGCACTTACACCCGCTTCGCCGCCATTCCGGCGGCCATGGGAAAGTACGCTTTCCTGCCGGTGAACGCTTTGATTCAGCTCGCCGAGCCGCGTGCAGATGGCCTGCCGGTGCTCATCCAATGCGAATCACACCGCAGCTTTCCGGAGGCTACGCGGCATCGTGACGCGCACCGCGACACAGCGCGTGGGCTTCGCGTGACCTACGGCGAGGACATGCCCTTCGTGCTCATGCTCGGCGGGTATTTCGGCGGTGACTATCTCGGCGCGCAGGCCGCCGAGGGCATCGACTGGGTGTGGCAACACCGACTGAATGACCTTGACGCGGTGCTGCTGTAGGCAGCGAGGACCGAGGTGCCGCAGACCATGACCCAATCGCTATCTCAAGACGACCGCTACCTGGACCTTATCCGACACGCCCTGCGCGTCTGCCTCAATTACAAGCCCGCGTTCGGGCACGGCAAGGGCGACGGCGTGTCACTCGAACGGTTCCAGCAGATCTACCGCGACGACGAGTTCTATGCGTGGTTCGGTCTCGACTCCCCCTTGGTCTATGTGGCCCACAAGGCGGCCGGCGGCATGACTTCGGTGTATCGGCAGATCGGCCTGAGCTGCCAAGTTGTGTTCCAGAACATCTTGCAGGACTCGCTGGGCCTCTCCGCCGCCGACGCAACGTGGTCATACAAGGTCAAAGCACAGGGCGCGAAGGCCCGCACGCTGGCACTCGATGGTCGGATTCCCTTGGAGAAGATCACGGCGCAGCCCATCCGAAAGCGGGCCGCGGCGTGGCTTGCTGAGGCAACCGAGAGCGTCGGGTTGAAGGGCAGGAACGCTACCGGGCTGCGGGGCTGCGTCTTCGAGGTTCGGCAAGGTTACAAGAGCAACGACGCCAAGCGCCAGAATGCCGACGTGTCCAACGCCGCCAACGCCTTTGCCCACCGTTATCTGCCTGTGATGGTGCTCCTCTCGGTGCAGATTCCCGACAACTTGGCTGAGCGATACCAGCGGGCGCACTGGCTAATCCTCCGCGGAACAGTGGGCGGCAAGCCGACCGATTCGACCTATGTCTTCTGCCGCGACGTGCTGGGCTACGACCTCGCGGGGTTCTTCCGCCGCAACTCTGCGGCGATCAAGGCCGAAACGTTGGCGGTATTCGAGGGGTTGCTGAGATGAACACCGGCCTTTTCGGCCAGCCCGTGACCAACGGCAAGCCCGCAAACGGACTCGGGCAGCGTGCCCACCTGACGTTCCGGGGCAACGTCGCGCTCGGGCGGCACGGCTGGCTTCGCCTCACACCCGC
>CAYMXT010000046.1:0-10721 GCA_964394415.1 uncultured Planctomycetales bacterium | reverse complement strand
GGTCCGCGAACTGCTCAAGCAGTCCGGGCCGGACGAGTTTGTTCTCGAGCCCTTCTCCGGTACCGGCACGACACCGCTGGCCTGCGCTTCGATGGGCATCCGCTGCCACGCGGTGGACATCAACGCGTTCCTTGTCTGGCTCGGCAACCTGAAACTGGCGCGGTTTGACGACGGCACCGCCCGCGCCGTGAAGTCGGCAGCCGCCCGCGTCGCCGACAAAGCCCTTGATCCAGACGCGAGCGCTTGGAAGCCCGACCTGCACCAGATCGAGAAGTGGTGGGATGCCCCCACGCTTCGAGCGCTGGCCGCCCTGTGCGATGCGATCCGCTACCCGCCACGCGAACGGGCCGTCGGCGTCTCCGATCTGCTCCGCGTCGCGTTCTGCCGCGTGATGATCCAGAGCGCCAACGTTTCCTTTGGCCACCAGTCCATGTCCTTCAAGAAGAACGGCGAGTATGCGGAACTGGTCGCGGAGACTCCAGTGCGGACGGCCAACCGCATCGCCGATGCCTTCATGGCTGCTGCCAATGAAATCGCCGACAACATCGCCGTCGAACCACCCATCGCCGATTGCCGCGTGTTCCTGGGTGATTCTCGCGATCTCCCCGCCGTTCTCCCCGCCAGCGAACACCCGTACACCGGCGTCATCACGTCGCCGCCCTATCCCAACCGGATGAGTTACATCCGCGAGCTTCGTCCGTACATGTACTGGCTCGGCTACCTTTCCGACGGCCGCGCCGCCGGTGAACTCGATTGGAAAGCCATCGGCGGCACCTGGGGATGTGCGACGAGCATGCTCAACACGTGGACCCCAAAGGGCCACGGCGAGATTCCCTTCCCTCATTTCGACCGCATCGTCCACGACATTGGTCAGGGCCACGCCCTCCTGGGCCGCTATGTCCACAGATATTTCGAGGACATCAAGGGTCACATGGTGGGTCTGCGCCAAGTGCTCACGCCGGGCGCTCATTGTCACTACATCGTGGGCAACTCCAAGTTCTACGATACGATGCTCCCGGTAGAGGGCATCTACGCCGCGCTGTTCGAGGATGCCGGTTTTGTGGATGTGAGCGTAGAGACGATTCGCAAACGCACGTCCAAGAAGGAACTGTATGAGTTTGTGGTCCACGCCCACATGCCCACGAAGTCGGGCAAGTTTCCGCGGAAGCACGCGGTCACGACCAGCGGCGCCACCTAGCGCATGTTCGTGACTCCCGCATTGAGCCCAGCGAACTTGGGCGTGTTTCTGCGGTGCCGTTGGTTGAACGCTGGCCGGAGTTGGCCGAGAGCGTTCGACGGGCCGAAACCGCCAGCCTGTTTGTGTGATTCGGCGTGGCATACCGGGGCGTGAAAGCTGCGCCATCTACGGCGTACGCGGTTTGCCTGCGTGACGCGCCGCCCGGTCCTGTTGTGGCACGCCGGGACGGTGACATGCGGCGTCAGGCGGTCGGCGTGGCTTTGTACACGCGCGTTTCGATCGACTTGATGTAGCCGGTCCACTCGCCGTTCGCGTCCGGGTCGTTGGCGATGGCCTCCGCCACGATCGCCTGTTTGGCGTCCAGGTTGTCCAGGTAGTGGACCATGAACGCCTCGGCGGTCGCCGGCAGCCGCGGGCTGCCGAAGGCGTATTGACCGTGGTGCGCCAGGATCAGGTGTTTGAGCGACAGCTCCAACGCCGGCGGAAACGGCTGCCCGGTCTCCTGCTCCAGCGCGCGGCACTTCTCGTGAATGCTCAGCACGCATTGCGTGATGTGGCCCAGCAGTTGCCCCGCGCTCGTGTACTCCAGGTTCGTGTCGTAGCGCAGCTCCGCGGTCTTCCCGGCGTCGTGCAGAAACAGCCCCGCCAGGACGAGGTCGCGGTTCACCTGCGGATAGAGCGGGCACACAGCGTCCGCCAGACGCAGCAGATTCGCCGTGTGCTCGATCAGCCCTCCGATGTACGCATGATGCATCTGGACCGCCGCGGGGGCCTGCTTGAAGGCGGTCGCGAAGGCGGGGTCGTTGACGAACTTGCCCACCAGCGCGAGCAGGTCGCGGTTCTTGACCGTGCGCAGGAGGTCTTTGATCTCGGTCCAGAGCGCCTCGACGTCGCACTTGGTGCGCGGCAGGAATTCCGCCGGGTCGAACGCCCCCGGCTCGACCGCCCGCACGCCGTCGATGATAAACTGGCGATTGCCCTTGTAGTTCTCGACGCGGCCCCGGAAGTGCAGCAACCCGCCCTCGGGGATCGAGTCGTAGATCGCCTGCGTGGCCTGCCACATGCGCCCCGGCATCTGCCCGGTCGCGTCGGCGAGGACCGCGTGGATGTAGAGGGAACCGTTGCTCGCGGTGCGCAGGTCTTTCTGCGCGACGCGATAAACGAGGTCCTCGACGCGTTCCCCCGCCTGGAGGTCCGCCAGTCGCCGCCGCTGAGGTTGCTTGACGGTTGCCATTGGTTTGCCCAGCGTGTTGCTGGGGTAAACCCCAGCCTACGACAAACTGGAGATCTACGGACGCCGGCCGCGCGGCGGCCCGGGCTTCGGCTCGGCCGGTTCCGGTTTTTCAGCGGCACCGGCTTCGCCGACGGAAACGGGCTGGCCCTGGAGCGCCCGGCCCAACTCGGTCTTCAGTTGCGACTCGGCGGGCGTCTCTTCCGCGGTCACCCAATCGACCAGTCGATCGAGCGCGGCCTGAAGCCCCTCGTGGTAGGTTTTGAGCGCCTTGGCGTCCGCCTCGCCCAGGGGCGTGGCGAGCTGGAATCGCCAATCGGATTTCTGCCGCACGAGCTGCATGCCGGTGCCGGCGTGGGCGGGTCCGAACAGGATGAACGCGACGTTGGGCGTGACGCTGGCGCGGTCGCTGCCGAACAGCTCCCACTTCGGTTCCGTCTCGCCGACGCGGAGCACGGCGACGAGTTCCGCCGCTTTCGCCGCGCCTAGTTTCTCCGCCGCCAGCCGCTCGAGGAGTTCGATCCGCTCGAAGGTTGCGTACAGGACGTCCGCGAGCTCGAGCAGCGGTTTGGCGTGGTCGGCACTGAAGAGGCGCAGGGCCAGCTCGACTTCGCCGTCTTTGAGGGCGGCAACCAGATCTTCGACCGCCACGGCGACCTCGGTCTGCGGGTCGCTCTTGCGTCGCGTGGGCGTCAGGCCGGCGGTGGGCGGGGTGTTCTCCGCATCGGCGGCCGGTTGGGGCAGTTTGGCAGGCGTATAGGATCCGGCTTCCTGCAAGATGCCGGGGTCGTGGACGCGCAGGCCCAGGGGGGCGCCCTCCTTCGCGCCGCCGAGCGCGCGGCTGAGCCGGGCCGGCTCTTCCTCGGCCTCTCCGCACGCGGAAAGCAGCAGCACGCCGAGGCTGAGGCCGCAGAACAAACGCAGCTTGGTCATGGTCGTGGTCGCCTTCGCCGTAACCCGCCGTCGCGCCAGCCAGCGGTGGCGGCTGACGCAGCCGGCGCTTCCAAGCGGCCAACGTAGTGCCCCTGGCCGGTTGCGTCAATGGTGGGGGGAATCCGCGTGCGGTCGCATTCAGGCAGAGGCGCTGGGTTCGGACCCGTTGGTGAGCTGGTCGCGCAGTGCCGCGGCCCGTTCGTAGTCTTCCGCTGCGAGGGCCGCATCGAGTTGGGAGCGCAGGCGGGCGGGCGCGTTGTCGGGCATCTGCTCCAGCACTTCCCGGTACAAGGCCCGCAGGGTGGTGAGCTCGCTGCCGCAAAGCTCGTCGTCGTTTGCGTCGGTCCGCAGCCGGTCGAGGTCGGCGATGCCGCGTTCGACGATGCGCAGGGCCGCCGGGGCCTTGCCGCGTGCGAGGGCGTGCAGCGCCTCGGCCCGCGCGTGCATCATCAGGACGTACGGGCGCTGCGGTCGGAGTACCTCGCGGTCGCGGGGCGTGGCGGCGTAGCGTTCGCAGAGGTCGACGACCCTCAAATTGCGGGCGGTGTCGCGGACAACGCGGTCGTACTCCTCGAGCACGAAGAAGGCCAGATAGCGTTGATAGTAGAGGTAGGCTTCGTGCCGCAAATCGCGGCAATCCTCGGGCGCGAGCACGAAATCCTCGTCGTTGCCGTGGACGTCCAGGTGCTGGTGCAGCCGCTGCTCGTGATGTTCGAGGAGCGATTCGCAGCCGTGCGGACGGGCGCCGTCGGGCCGTCCGGCCAGCTCCATCTGCATCACGCCGAGGTCGATGCGGGTCTGGATCTTCTCGCGTCCGTCGCGGCCGAGAATCTTGCGGACGGAGATTTTACCAGGCTCGTAGGTCCAACCGTCGAGGATCTGACGCAGGTCGCGTATCATCGTTATTGAGGTATCGGTAGCCCGGCGCGGCTCCATCACCCGCGTCGGGTGCGCGGTGCGTGCCCCGCGCGACGGAGCGAGCGACGCATGCGTGTGATTGCCGGCGCCTTGCGTGGACGCCGCCTGGAGACCCCGCCGGGGCAGGCGACCCGTCCGCTGACGGACCGCGTAAAGGAGACGCTGTTCAACATCCTGGGGGCGCGGTTTGCGCTGCCGGGGCAGTTACCGGCCTTCGCGGTGTTGGACGTGTTCGCGGGCGTTGGCAGCTTTGGGATTGAGGCTCTTTCGCGCGGGGCCGGCGCGTGTACGTTCATCGAGCACGACCGCCAGGTGGTCCGCTATCTGCGGCAGAACCTGCGTGCGCTGCGGCTCGACGCGCGGGCTGCGATTTTGTCCGATAACGCCTGGACGGCCCGGCCGCCGCCATCCGCCGCGGGCTTTGGCGTGATCTTCGTCGATCCGCCGTACCGCGACGCGGCGGACCCGGTGCGGCTGTTGGACCTGATCGAGCGATTCGCGCCGGCGTTGTCCCCGGAGGGGTTGCTGTTGTTGCGGAAACCGACGAATTGCGACCCGCCGCCGGTCGAGCAGCTACGTTTACTTCGGCTGGATGACGAGCGCGCCTACCGCCACATGCATCTGTTGTTTTACGCGCATCGCGCCGCCAATCAGAGCGGCGAAGCTGGGGAGCATCGGCCTCCGGCCGGTGCGAATCAGAGCCGCGAAGCGTAAGCGAGCGTGCCAATCATGCCCCTTCGGCCGTCTCGCGCGTCACCAGCAGGTATAGAAAGAACACCGCCCCCAGGATGTTCGTCACCACGCCAACCGGCAGCTCCACGACGGGCAGCGACCGTGCCAAGCCGTCGCACACCGCCAGGAACGCGGCCCCGAGCAACGCCGCGCCGGCCAGCAGCGGCCGCGTGCGCACGCCGCACAGCGCCCGGGCCATGTGCGGGACCATGAGGCCGACGAACCCGATCGGCCCGCAGTTCGCGACAATCACGCCCACGAGCAGTCCACAGAGGCCCAGAGTCGTCCAGACGGTCCGCGTCACATGTACCCCGCGCGTCGCGGCGAGTTCCGGCCCGAGCGTGAGCAAGTCCAGGGCGCGGTGCGCATACACGCCGTACGCCAGGACGGGAGCCAGTGCAAGAGCCACTTCCAGCCCGGCCCGCGGCCGCAGCACGCCGAGTGACCCCATCATCCACACGACGATTTCGTTGGTCACGGCACGGTCGGCGAGAAAGGTGACCAGCAGGATGCCCGCGGAGCACATGTACGCCACGCACACGCCGGCCAGCAGCAGGTGTGAGACGTCCCGTCGCGGCCGCAGGCGGCTGACGAGGTAGACCAAGCCCAGCGCTCCCAGCGCCCCCGCGAAAGCCAGCCACACCGCGGGCGGAATACCGAGACAACCCGCGCCCCGCCAACCGACGAGGAACCCGAGCGCCGCGGCGAAGGACGCCCCGCCGGCTACGCCGAGGGTGTACGGCTCCGCCAGGGGGTTACGAAAGATCGCCTGGAACAGGACGCCTCCGACGGCCAGCCCCGCGCCCGCGACAGCCGCGAGCACCGCCCGCGGGATGCGCAGGTTCCAGAACACATACGACGGCGGATCGGTTGCGACGAGCTCGTCCCACGGAATCCAGCGCGGCCCCAGCACCGTCGTCGCCGCCACGAGGAGCGCGACCGCCAGGGCCAGCAGGGCCAGCCTCACCGCCGTCACACGCGCCGTCATGCCCTACGGTTCCCAGGGCGTCTTTTCTTCAAGATCGACGTCGAAGAACGGCATCGCGACCAGCCACGCCGCGTCGCGACCGAGTTTGGCGGACTCCTCGTCGAACAGCGCCCGCTCGCCGGCGGCCTTGGGCGGGCGCGCCCGCTCGACCGCGCGCCCCGCGCGCTCGTCCGCCCCGGGCCAGAGCCGCCCGCCCGGGTCGTCCGTGCCGATCACTTTCAGCCGCATGCGTGCGACCGGGGCCAGCAGGGGTGAATCCGGCGCTTCGCGCACCTGGAGGTGATCCACGCGCACCCAGAGCACGTGGCGCGCGCCGAGCCGCTGGCCGATCGTCTTGATGCTCCAAGCCGCGAAGTCGGGGCTCTGCTGGCGCAGCCGGAAAACTTCTTCCGTCGGCACGAGTTTCGTCGGCACGTGGTGGTCCCGCAGGATTTCGGCGACCTTGTCGTGCAGCGCCTGGCGGAAGACCACGTTGTCCTGTTCCGGGCGGGCCAGGTCGATGAGCAGCACGACCCGGTCCTCGGACAGCTTGAATTCCGCCTTTTGCACCTGCGGCGGCGCGAAGAAGTAGCCCAGGGCGCCGATTTGCCGGCACCCGCTCAGCAGCGGCAGCAGCACGCCGACCCCTAGAACCGCAGAGACGCAGAGAGCGCAGAGTTCACGGAGAAGAAAGGCAACGAGGCAACGAGGCAACGAGGCAACAAGGCAACACGGGCCTGGATGCGCCTCGGTTCGCCCCCTTCGTGCCTCCGTGCCTGCGTGCCTTTTTACCTGCTCCACTCTTCTCTGCGACCTCTGCGCTCTCTGCGTCTCTGCGGTACCTGTTCGGCGGAGGCGCTGCGCCTATTTCACCTTCACGTTCCGGTCATAGAACCGCCCCGCGATTTCCTCCGCGAACGCCTCCATCGTCGCCCGGCGGATGTCCGCTTCGCGCGTGCCGTATTGCCCCGGTCCGCTCGGCGGATAGGTCGTCTCGGCATGCGACTGGTACGCGGCCTGCGAGTTCGGGTACTCACAGTTGTACACCCGCACCGCGGCCGCGATTTCGCCGCGGTACAGATACTCGCTCTCCGGTTGGCGCGTCGTGTATTGCGTCAGGTCCAGCTCGAGCACGCGGTCGGCCCCGAAGCGTTTGCCGAGTTCGGCCGGATCCAGCCGGTCCCAGTTCGCGTCGCTGCGCTGGAAGTCGACGACCTTGCGCGTCTCGACCACCGTGATGCCGCGGACGTTGTTTTCGAGCTGCACGCGGACGTGGTCAGCCACCTCCCATTGCACGTGGGGGTACACGGCCGCCGTCTCCCCGTCCGCCCGCACGACGATGGCGACCTTCTTGCCCGCCAGGTAGGGATAGTCGGCCGGCACGGTTTTCGTCGGCTCCGGCAGCACCAGCGCGAGGGCCTTGCACCCGGCCAGCGGGGCCGCCAGCGGGAGCAGCGACAGGAGTGGAAGCAGCAGCGGCGACAGCCGTCGGTCCATGACCC
Organism: uncultured Planctomycetales bacterium; assembly: GCA_964394415.1. Taxonomy (GTDB): domain Bacteria; phylum Planctomycetota; class Phycisphaerae; order UBA1845; family Fen-1342; genus JAGVEP01. The sequence continues at coordinate 3,240 of CAYMXT010000046.1, read as the reverse complement.
GGTCCTCAAGCGCCGCCGGGCCGCGTACAGGCGGCTACGGCGGCGGCGTAGAGCGTGGACGATACCAACGCCCCGCCGGGTTGGGTAGGGTGCGTCCCAGTCACAGTATCCGCGCTGCGGCTCAACCCGGCGTCACGCGGTACACCTGGTCGTGCTCGCGGGCGTGGTCGACCACCTGGATGCCGATCTGATCGCCGGCCTTCGCCACCGGCACGGCGACGTGGTTGACCTGCATGGAGTCGATCGGCTGCGTGAAGTTCGAGGTGTGCCCGACGATGTGGATCGTATCGCCGACGTGCAGCTCGCCGGCGGTGATGTCGATCGCCGCCACGTGGACCTTGCTGAAATAGTGCGTGATTCTTCCGATGAGTTGCTCGGCCATGACCGACCTCCGTACCAGGGCCATCGAGTTGTGCCGGGCATTGTACTCCGGGCGGTTCGCAGCGCGCCAAGTACCGCCCCGGCGTCAGCGAGTCCGCAGATCCGCCGCGAAACTGGCGGGAACCAGGGGCCACGGGGTCCGCGGAGCGCGGTCGGGGTTTGAGTAGCGACGATCCCGGCGGGCGCAACGAGCGCCGCGCGCGCCAGAGTTGTCGCTTGGTTTCAGACGCCGAGCGACCCGCGCAGCCCCGAGGCCGTACGGCCGGCCGATGGATGGTATTCTTGTCGTTGCCGGCGCCCCCGCCGGACGCGCTTGTGTTCACGGCTCAGGCTGGTATAAGAGCGCTTGCGGTCGCCGGCGCGCCGGCGGAAAGCCGCCGCCCCCACGCGGGGCCTCGGTGCGGAGGTTGACGATGAAGGCTGGGTTGCGTTTGGTTCCTTGCTTGGCCTGGGGGCTCGCCCTGGCAGCCCAGGCGGACCTGAAGGTCGGCACGTACGCGCCGGACCTCGAGGCCGAGGCTTGGCTGAATAACGACGGCCAGCGGCTGTCGCTGGCCGAGCTGCGCGGCATGGTCGTAGCCCTCGTCTTCTGGGGCGGCGACAACGGGGCCGACGCCATGCCCATCATGACGCGGGTCAACCAGGGTCGCTTCGGCCAGGAGGGCGGCGTGTTCATCCTGGCCGTAACCGAAGCCCCGGAGGCGACCATCGCGGACGTTCTTAAGAAGGAGAAGTTCTATTTGCCGGTCGGCGCGGGGGCGCGCCAGACCTTTGACGAGTACGACATCAAAGTCGGCCCGCGCGTGACCATCATCGACCCGGTCGGCAAGGTCGCCTGGTCGGGCTGGCCCGGCGAAAAGGGCGAACGGGGTGCCGACAAGCTCGGGGCCGAGCTGGACAAAGTGCTGTCCGACTTGCGACCGACCCGCACGCACCCAGAACTCGCGGCAAAAGCCGAGGCATACCTCAAGCAGGCCCGCCAGGCGATCCGCGCCGAGCACTATCGCGAAGCCTACCAAGCCGCCGAGAAGGCGTTTCGCCTGGCGCTGCGCGGCGACCCGCTGATGAAGCGGTGTGAGGATTACGGCGAATTGGTCGAGGCTCTCGGGCGCGACCGGCTGGCCCAGGCGGACCGGGCCATCGAAGCGCAGCAGTATGACGACGCCGTCGCCGCCCTGCTCGAGGTGCGCCGCGAGTTCCAGGGCACCGAAGTTGCCACCCGCGCCCGCCGCAAGATCGACGTGCTGCGCCAGAAGAACCCGGAAGTCGCCAAGAGCTTTGCGCAGCAGGAGAGCGCGGGGCGGGCCGAAGTCGTCTTGGCCGCCGCGTTGGAAGACCTGCGGAACCGCAAGTTCGGCGCAGCCTTCGAGAAGCTCACGGAAATCGTCGGCGACTACGCTTCCACGCCGACTGCGGCCAAGGCCCAGACGGCCCTCAACCGCATGCAGAACAACGACGACATCATGGGCCACGTACGCGACCACCAGGCCGCCGGCCCGTGCCGCACGCTGCTCTTCCAGGCGGACTCGTTCCGCGGCGTCGGGCAGACGCAGAAGGCCCGCGAGCTGTACCGCGAGATCATCGACAAGTACGCGGATACCATCTTCGCGGAGGAAGCCGCCCGGCGGCTCGCACAATTGCCCTGACCGCAGGGGAGCATGGGTCGCCGGCCCGCGCGGACCGCGCCGCACGGGCCGGAGGCCCATGGTCCCCTGGTCGTTTCGACCAGGTTCTCGTGACTCGGCGCGCGCGCGTTTCTCGACCATGACCAGCAAGGATCCGTATGAAATCCTCGGCGTGCGCCGGTCCGCGTCGCAGGACGAGATCAAGAAGGCTTACCGCCGCCTCGCCAAACAGCACCACCCCGACCGCAACCCCCACGACAAGTCCGCCGAAGAGCGCTTCAAGGAAGTCCACGCCGCCTACGAAGTCCTCGGCGACCCGCAGCGGCGGACCCAGTACGACCGCTTCGGCGCCGGGGGCCCCGCCCCTGACGTGCATACCTGGAGTACCAGCGGCACGCCGTTCGACGACGTGCGCTTTAACGTCAGCGGCTTCGGCGACCTGACGAGCATCTTCGAGCAGTTCTTCGCCAACGCGCGCGGCCCGCGACCGCGGCCGACCCGCGGCAAGCGCCGCGCGGCGCAGCGCGAAGCCCCGCGCGGCCCCGACCTCGAGACCACCATCGACCTGACGTTCGACGAAGCGCTCCGCGGCACGACCCGCGAGCTTGTGCTGGCTGCCGGACCCACGCCCGAGCAGCGCGCGACCATCCGTTTCCGCGTGCCGCCCGGCGTCGAAGACGGCCAGCGCATCCGCGTTCGCGGACAGGGCCAGGACGGCCCCGGCGGCCGCGGCGACCTGCTGATCGCCTGTTGCGTCCGCCCCCATCCGTTCTTCCGCCGCGACGGCCGCGATCTGTTGCTCGATTTGCCGCTCACGTTCGCCGAAGCCACGCGCGGCGCGAAGGTCGAAATCCCGACGCTCGAAGGCCCGATGGTGCTGACCGTTCCCCCCGGCACCGCGAGCGGAACCAAGCTGCGGCTGCGCGGGCGCGGCGTACGCGACCCGCAGGGCGCTGCGGTGGGCGACCTGTATGCCATCGTGCGCATCCAACCGCCCAGCGAGCTGTCCGCGCACGCCCGCGAGTTGCTCGCGGCGCTGGAGCGTGAACTTGACCAGCACCCCCGCCAGCGCCTCGGCTGGCCCAGGTGAACGTCGCCTATGTCGCCTACTTCCGGTCGCGTCACGGTCTGGCTGGTGCTCGGCGGGCTGCTGCTCACCGTCACCGCGGCCCTGTATCTGCTGCTCGCCCGGTCGCGCGAGCGCGCCATCCTGGAAGCAGCGACCCAACCGGGC
>CAYMXT010000045.1:0-22626 GCA_964394415.1 uncultured Planctomycetales bacterium | reverse complement strand
CACGTCGGATAGCGTTCGTCCGGCGTCGGCCGTACGCAGCACCCGATGATCGCGGCCAGATCGGCGGCCCGGCTCACCTCGCGCTCGCGCAGCACCGCGGTCAGGCGCTCGCTCTGCGGTGCGAGGTGGGCCGCCTGCCCCGTAATGATGTGAAACAACAGCGCCCCGAGGCTGTAGATGTCGGCCCGCCGGTCCACGTCCTGCCCCGCCATCTGTTCCGGGGCGATGTAGCCGTACGTGCCAACGATGCCTTCCCCGGTGTGCGGTCCGCCGTCGGCGCCAAGCTGGAACTCGACCTGTAGGCCGAGTTTCTTGGCGATGCCGAAGTCGACGATCCGCGGCTGGCCGTCGGCGTCGATCAGGATGTTCTGCGGCTTGAGGTCGCGGTGAATGACGCCCTGCTGGTGCGCGTAGCCGACCGCCGCCGCCACGCTCCTGAGCAACTCGATGCGGCGTTCGAGTGAGACGCTCTGGTTGCGGAAGAAGCCGTCCAGGTGTTGGCCGGGGACGAACTCCATAGAGTAATAGAGCGGCGGGGTGGCCAGGTTCGCCTCGTAGAGCGTGGCGATGTTGGGGTGCCGCAGTTGGGCGACGAGGCGGACCTCGTTTTCGAAGTAGGCGGTGCGCTGGGCCGACTTGCCAGGGAGGACCTTGAGGGCCTCGATGCGTTTCTTGCCGTGATGGAGGGCCTTGAAGACGGTGCCGAAGCCGCCGCGGCCGAGCTCGGCGAGGATCGTGTAGTTGCGAATGCGCGGGAATTGGCCCGTGGTCAGGCGGCGGTAGAGAATCTGGCAGAGGGGGCACTGTTCGACGTGCAGCTCAGCGGCGGCGCGCTCGTCGGCCGACAGCTCGCCACGGGCGAGTGCTTCGGTCGTCGCGTGTGCTTCGCAAAGACGTGACGCGCGCGGCGGCATCCGTGCAACCTTCGCGGCCCGGGGCCGGCCTGTCCATCGCTCGCTGCGATTCGGCGGGAATTATACCTGCGGCCGCGGGGCGCAGCGACGCGGTCCGCGGCGTGCGCCGAGGCTGGGCTCGGCCGGATCATCGGGATGCACGCGCGACGCGTCCCGCGGCAGCCTCAGGGCGGGGGGACGCCCAGTTGGCGACAGATCACGCGGGCGAGGAAGTCGTCGATCTCACGATGACGCGGAATCGTGGCCTGCCGCGCCTTTTCGGCCACACTCACGTAGCGACTGTGTTTCGCACCTTCCTTGAGCAAGATGCACCCGAAAGCCTCGATATGGCGGATGAGCACGCGCCGTTTCACAGCCGAATCCGGTCTTGCACGACCCGCGCATGTTTCGGGAGCGCGCGCAAATCAACCGGTGCCAGCATAAGCCGAATCGCGTCGCGCAGGTTGGTCTTGGCCTCCGCGAGCGTCTTACCCTGCGTCAGAGCCCCGGGCACGTCGGGCGACCACGCCACCCACCACCTCTGTCGCTTCACAAACGTGGCCGTGTAAGTACGTACCATCACCGGCATTATACCCAGGCGGGGTTGATTCTGCGCTGCTACCGAGCGACGTAGCCGAAACGCCCGTCGGATTAATGAAGCACCGCCCTTCGGCCACAACGCGCAGCCACAGTTCCGGGTCCTTGAGGCCGGTCCAGCCCTGGCCGCTGACGCTGGCTACGTCATAACCTGCTTCCCGTAGGGGGTCGCCAACAAGCGGGGACAGATACTCGTCGAGCTTGACCCGCACGGCCATGTCACGCGACCAGTGTGGTATGGGCCGCTTCCGCCGCGAAGTAGAGGGCGGCCTGCACGTCCGCACGCGTCAGTTGCGGATATTGCGCGAGCAATTCGTCCACCGAGAGGTCGGCCAGGCTCGCCACCAACACGGCCACCGCGATGCGCGTGCCTCGGATGCAAGGCTCGCCGTGGTGAAGTTGCGGATCACAGACGATGCGCTGCTGCCAGTCCTGTTTCTTCATGGCGTTCTCACACGACGGCCTGAGATTCGTGCGACCCGCCCTTCGCAGCGCGCTTGAAAGGAGGACCCAGCCGGCGGCTCCGCAGCGCCAGCGAGGCGCACCCACGCACGCCGCTGCGCAGACAAGCAGCGGCACGTCTCGTTTCTCCGGCGAACATGCTCAGTCTAACCGAACTTAATACCCTGGGCCAACGGTAAATCCGTGCTCCAGTTAATCGTGTTCGTCTGCCGGCGCATGTACGCTTTCCACGAATCCGAGCCGGATTCGCGGCCGCCGCCGGTTTCCTTCTCGCCGCCGAAGGCGCCGCCGATCTCGGCCCCGCTGCTGCCGATGTTGACGTTGGCGATGCCGCAGTCGCTCGCGCCCCGGTGTGCCCCAATCGCGACCGAAGGGATGCCCCCGACAGGTCCGGCGGCTGCCGTCAGGACGGTTGTGCGTCCCATGGGGCATCGACTATGATTCATAGCCATGAGCGAGGATCTTCGATTGACGCTCGACGACATTCACCAATACGTGGTGCGCTTCGGCATGGACATTTTTCCACCGCTGGAGCTGGCGAACGAGCAGTTTCGCGCGCAGAGCCTTTATCGGACGCTAACCGAATCGTGGCCGCTTCTGTTTTCGAAGCTCTCGCTAAGCGCCACTGAATTCGCGGTCTCCGGGCGCTTTAGAGCAGGAACGGCCGAAGCAGAGGTGCAGACCTTCGGGTACAGCCCGAGAGGACCCGTAGTCACGTTTCCATGCAAGCTTGGCGGGTTTCCGACGCTCGACTACGATGACAAGCGATGCGTCGCAGAGTACAGGAGCATCGCCGCCGCCGTTGAAAAAGCTTTCCCCAGCCGCGAGGTTCTGCGCGTAGGCATGGTGAGAGAGGTCGTGTTTTCGACCGGCGAATCGCGCTCAGACAACGTTTTGATGCCGATAATCAAGGAGCTTGCAGGGGCATCGTTCGCAGGCGGTCAGGTTTCCCTTCTTTTTCGGGATCAACTCTGCAACATAGGATTGAAGCTGAATCCGCTAGAAATACAGCGACGGCAGCAGGCACCAAGCGGTATCGCCCGCGTGGATCACGAGTCCTTTGGACTCGCGATACAATTAGATGTGAACAATGCCGAAATGCGCACGATGTCGGCTTCCGATATTGAAACGGTCCTGGAACGAGCGCAGGCTTTGTGGCCCGCGCCGGTGTTGGAGTACTTGAATAAGAGGATTGGCGCTTGACGACGCTTGCAGATTACCCCTGGCAGGAGTCCACGGTTAGAGCCATTTCCGCCGGGCCAGGTGTTTCGCTGTCCGCGATATCCGCCCTAATCGAACCGCTCGCGATCGTCTGGCACGGAGAAGCGCCTACTGTGCTTGTCATGTCAGACGCGTCGCTGCGACGGACCTCCCTACCCGTGTCGAACACCGGGCTGTTGTCGCTCCAGGGGTTGGGCAAGCACATTTGGCAGACTGAGGACGCTCAGGACTACGTAGCGAGGCTTCGGGATGAATGGAGGCGCTGATTGACGCTATCGGGAATGCGCGCGCCGTGTTCCTCGACACGGCTCCGATCATCTACTTCATCGAAGAGCACCCGCAGTTCCTCTCCGTCGTGCTGCCTCTCATGCGCGCGATTGCACGGGCTGAGTGTCGCGCCGTATCCACGCTAATCACCCTCGTGGAGGTGCTGACCAAACCGCTCGCACTCGAGCAGTACGAGTTGGCAGCCAAGTATCGAAGCCTCCTCACGAGCTCGCCGGGGCTATACTTGGTTCCGTTGGATGCGCGCATCGCTGAGGACGCCGCGAGAATCCGCGCACGTCACGGCTATCGACTGCCGGACGCGCTCCAACTTGCCAGTGCGGTCGCTGCCGGCGCAGAGGCGTTCGTGACCAACGATGTTGGTCTCAAGGCTTTCAAAGAGCTGCCCGTCTTCGCCGTAAGGGACTTTGCGCACCCAACGCTGTTCTGATTCCCAGATGCGTCTCATGCTTCCGGATTCGGAGCGGCCGAAGACCATGTACGCGTGGTTCCGGATCCGGAGTCAGTCGCCGAACTTGATGCCCTGGGCCAACGGCAGATCGGTGCTCCAGTTGATCGTGTTCGTCTGGCGCCGCATGTAAGCCTTCCAGGAATCCGAGCCGGATTCGCGGCCGCCGCCGGTTTCCTTCTCGCCGCCGAACGCGCCGCCGATCTCGGCGCCGCTGGTGCCGATGTTCACGTTCGCGATGCCGCAGTCGCTGCCGCAGTGTGCCAGGAAGCGCTCCGACTCCAGCACGTTCGTGCTGAAAATCGCGGACGAGAGGCCCTGCGGAACGTCGTTGTGGAGCGCGATGGCGGCGTCGATCTCGTTGACCGCTCCCTCACGGTCGCGGCTCTGACCATACGAAATGATGTACAGGATCGGGGCGAAAGTCTCCTCCTGCACGATCTTGAACTCGTTTTTCGCGGCGGCGATGCACGGCCGCACGTAGTGCCCGCCGGGGTAATCGGGGCCGGTGAGCTTCTCGCCGCCATAAAGCACCTCGCCGCCCTCCTGCTTCAGGCGAGCGACGGCCTTCTGCATGTCCTCGACGGCCTCATGCGTGACGAGCGGCCCCATCAGTGTGCCTTCCTTGAGTGGGTTGCCAATCGGCACCGACTTGTAGCCCTTCACGAGTCGGCCAACCAGCTCCTCGCGGATCGAGTTGTGAACGATGATTCGCCGGGTGCTCGTGCAACGCTGTCCGGCGGTGCCGACCGCGCCGAACAGAATCGCCCGCGTCGCCAGATCGAGGTTCGCGCTCGGCGTGACGATGATCGCGTTGTTCCCGCCGAGCTCGAGGATCGTGCGGCCGAGCCGCTTGCCGACGACCTCGCCGACGCGATAGCCCATCTGGCAGCTTCCGGTCGCCGAGACCAGGGGGACACGCTTGTCGTGCAGCAGCTTGTCGCCGACGGTCGCACCCTTGCCGATCACGAGCGCGAAGATCGCCGGATCGACGTTGTTCGCCTGGCACACGTCCGCGGCGATCTTGGTCGTCGCAATCGCCGTGAGCGGCGTCTTGCTGGCCGGCTTCCACAGCGACGAATCCCCGCAGACCGCGGCGAGGGCCGCGTTCCAGCTCCAGACGGCGACGGGGAAGTTGAAGGCCGAGATGATGCCGACCACGCCGAGCGGGTGCCACTGTTCGTACATGCGGTGGCGCGGCCGCTCGGAGTGCATGGTCTGGCCGCAAAGCTGGCGCGACAGGCCGCAGGCAAAGTCGCAGATGTCGATCATCTCCTGGACTTCGCCCTCGCCCTCGGCGCGGATTTTGCCCATTTCCAGCGTGACGAGCGCCCCCAGCTCCTTCTTCACCGCGCGCAGCCGGACGCCGAGCTGGCGGATCAGTTCGCCACGTTTGGGGGCCGGGACCATCCGCCAGTCGAGGAACGCGCGGTGGGCACGCTCGACGATGCGGTCATACTCCGCTTCGGTGACCTGGGTGACGGCGCCGATCTTGCTGCCGTCGATCGGCGTAATCACGTCGAGCTGCGGCCCGCTGCCGAGCCACTCGCCGCAGAATCCGCCGAGGTTGTTGTCCTGGATGCCAAGCTTCGCCAGAAAGTCGTACATGGAGCCACCTCACGCAGGGGTTCACGTTGCGGTTTCTCGGCCGCTGGTCAGCGCCCGCGGCACAGCGCGAACCGGCAGTCTACCGCCGCGCCGTTCGCCCGACAAGACAACTTTGTCCGAAAACAAGCTGGGGGGTGCGTGACAGAGTCGGTGCGCCGCTCGTGAGCCCGGATGGGGCGGGAGAATAAAGCCCACGGCGCGAGCCGTGGGCTGACGCGGCGCGGTCGCGTGAGCCCCAGCGGGGCGATAGAAGCGTCCGCCTGGCTGCGAGGTGTGGGGTTCTTGCGCCCCATCCGGGGCTCTGGGGCTTACGCCGGTCGTCCCACGGCTCGCGCCGTGGGCTTTATTCTCACGCCCTTCCAGGGCTGGCAAGCCCCGCCGGAATCGTCATGGACCCGAGAACACGCGGTGCGCTATGGAGCCGTCGGGCGGTGCTACTCCTCGAGGAGTTTCCCGCGGAATAGCGCGCCGGCAACGATGCCCGCAATGCTCGGCACGACCAGGAAGAGCCACACCTGCGACAGCGCCTTACCACCCACCAGCAAGGCCGGCCCAAGGCTCCGCGCCGGGTTGACCGAAACGCCTGTGATCTGGATGCCGAAAATGTGGATCACGGCGAGCGTCAGGCCAATCGCCAGACCGGCTTGCGCGGCGGGCGCCTTTTTCCCGGTGGACCCCAGGATCACAATCAGAAAGAGCAACGTCGCGACGAACTCAAAGACCACCGCGGCGGTCTGCGTGTATTGCCCCAGGTAGCCCTCGCCCCAGCCGTTTTGGCCGAGGCCACCTTTGGCGACGTCATAGCCGGCAATCAGGCCGCGCGCCACGACCGAAAGCACCGCCGCGCCCGCGATGCCACCCGCGACCTGCGCGACAATGTAGCCGATGAGGTCGCTGGCGTTCATGCGGCCGGCGGTAAACACGCCCAGGCTCACCGCTGGGTTGATGTGGCAGCCTGACAGCGGGCCGATGCCGTAGGCCATCGCGATCAGGGCCAAACCAAAGGCGAGCGCGATTCCCAGGACGCCCACCTGCTGTCCCGCGACCACCGCCGTGCCGCAGCCGAACAGCACAAGCGTGAACGTTCCGATGAACTCCGCCAGGTACTTTCGCATGCGCAGCTCCTTCTCAGATCGGTCGGCCGGTTCGGCGACCTATGGATTCTGACCGGCCTTCGTGACGACGGGAACCGACGGGTTCCCAAAGTACGCCGCGCGCGATCAGAACGCGACCTGAAGCTGTACGCGCCAGATCAGCGCGTTGTCGTTCACGTTGGCCAAGCTGTAGGTCGGGTTCGAGATGGGCGCTTCGTAGATCTTCGTCACGTCGGTTTGGATCTTGACCGAGTGTCCCTTGATGTAGTAGTTCAAGCCTGCGGCGTACTCCCAGCTTCCTTCCTGTCCACCCGCGAGAGCGGAGACGCCGCCGGCCCGGGCCACGACCTCGAACTTATCCTCGAACCCTGGGATGGGCAGGAAATAGCCGGCCTGGAGGTAAGCGCCGTGCTGGGCCGCGGTGGACCCGTCGCCGGTCAACTGATACAGCGGCGAGAACGGCGCCTGATCGCCGCTGCGCACGTCGAGAACACGGATCACATACTCGCCCGTAAGTGAGAACCCGCGGTACTTGAAGGCCGCGTCGAACCCGAATTGATTGATTTGCAGCCCGTCGGAACTGGTCAGGCCGAACCCGCCCGCGCGGAAAAAGGTCTGGCGGGCAAACGGAATGCGCAACGAGCCGTCGTGATAGTCCTCGTTGAATGCGTAGTGGAACCCGACGTCGAGGGCCGGTTCGAGGCTATGTTCCATATCGCACCACGACTGAAACCGGGCCGGATCGTCGGCGGACTGGGCCGTGTCGCGGCAGGCGCCCTGCAACGCGTGCCAGACGATCCGCGCGAGGATCGCCGGATTGTTGTCGTGCCCACGCGCGTACAGGTTTTCATCGGTCGTAATCGTCTGCGTCGCCGGATTGTCCAGCGAATTGACGACGTCCAGGTAGTACTCGACCCGTTTCTGGAAAAGCTGGCCCCAGAGCCGCACGCCGACGCCGTCGTTGAGGCCAAAGACGGCATCCATCATCGGCTGATCGACGAACTGGTACCGGGCATTCGAGCTCATGTTGGCCCGCGTGCTGGCCGTCTTGAAAAGCCCGGCCTTGATCTGAATCTCATCGGCGAAGCGGTAGTTCACCCACGCATAGTTCAGCGCCGTGTTGTAACCGCCGGGCGACGCGGATCCGAGCTCAATGAAGTACGTCAGGTCTTTGCTGTAAACGTGGCCGCTGAAGTCGACGTTCATGCGCGCGAGGTCGAAACCGCTCCGGTCGTGGCGATCGAACCCGGGCAACAGATAGCGGTTTCGTGTGCCCGTGCTGTAGTACGTGTAGCGGAATTGAAGTTGACCATTGAACCGCAGCAGGAACTTCTCGTCGCTGCCGCGAATGAAAAAGCCCTTGTCGTAGCCCGCGCTCAGCGTGCTCGGCATCAGACTCTCGCGGAACTCCCGCTCGCTCAGCACCTCGCGGATCTGCTTCTTCATCTCCTCGATGCGCGCGGCGTTCAAATCGGCGCTCTGCGTTTGCGCGACCTGTTGCTGCAACGTGTCGAGTCGTTCCTGCTGCGCCGCGAGCAACGCTTCCAACCGCGCGAGCGTGCTCTCGTCCTCCGATCCGCCGCCCCTCGGATGGTCCCCCGCGAACAGCGCCGGCGGCGTCAGGAGCAGCACCAGCAAACCAACCGTTCCTATCCGTCCATTGCGATAAGACATGCTGCACTCTCCAGATTGCGGGACATGATCACTGGTGCGCGGGTGCCCGGGCATTGCGCCGCCCACGTCGGCCGACCGCGCCTGGGTACGTAGTCTGCGCAGGCCCGCAGGAAACTGCAAGAGGCCGCTGAAGATTCTTGCCGCTTTCCGCAGGGCGCCGCCCGGAACACGCCCGCCTCGACCCGTCGCCCACACTTGCCGGCGCGCGGCGGTCGGACGTAAAACCACCGGCGTGGAACGCCGCGTCATCGTCGTCACCGGCTGCACCGCGGCGGGCAAGGGTGGATTGGCCCGCGCGCTGGCCCAGCAGCTCGGCGGCGAAATCGTCAGCATCGATTCGATGAAGGTCTACCGCGGCCTGGACATCGGCACGGCCAAGCCGCCGGCGGACGTGCGGGCGGCGATTCCGCACCATCTGATCGACGTCGCCGAGCCGTGGGAATCGTTCAGCGTCGCCCGCTTCGTCGACTCGGCGAACCGCGCGGTCGCGGAGATTCACGCGCGCGGCCGCCCCGTGCTCGCCGTCGGCGGCACCCTCCTGTATTTGCAAGCCTGGTATCTGGGCCTGTTTGAAGGCCCGGCCGCCGATCCGGCCTTCCGCGCCGCGCTGCGTGCGCGGGCCGCGACGGAGGGAGCGGACGCATTGCACGCCGAGCTGTCCCGCGTCGATCCCGAAGCCGCGGCGCGCATTCACCGCCACGATTTGCGGCGGATTGAGCGGGCGCTCGAGGTGTACCAGCTCACGGGGACGCCGATCAGTGCCCTACAGAAGCAATGGAGTCGTCCCGACCCCCGGCGGACCGACTGGCGTTGGCTGCTTCTCGGCGTGCAGCGCGAACGTGAGGCCCTGAACCGCCGGATCAACCAGCGCGTCCGCCGCATGGTCGCCGCCGGCCTCGTTGAAGAGGCTCGGCAGCTCTGGTCCGACCCGCGCGGCGTTGGCCCACAGGCGGCCCAGGCGGTCGGGTACGCCGAGTTGTTCGAGCACTTCGCGGGGGGCGCGACGCTAGACGAAGCGATTGAGCAGATCAAGGTCCACACTCGCCGACTGGCGAAGCAGCAACGGACCTGGCTCAAGCGCTTGCCGCACGCGCACTGGCTCCCCGCTGCGGGCGAAGACGACGACCCGACGTTGCTGCCGCGCGCGCTGGCGCAGGTCTGATGATCGTCACGGTTCCCAACCGTCAGAACACGCCGCGCCAGCAATCGTGCTGCAAACCCCGGGGGGCGCGCGCCAGCGCGCAGGTTGCGCCACGCGCATCCGCCGCCGGGCGGAATCCCACCCGCGGCCGCCAGGGTGCGATCCGCGCGGCGTCCTGGCCGCCCTGCGGTGTCGTGGGAACGTAGCCCGCGCGTCGAGCGACGTCCGCGGACCGGATGAACCCTGCCGGGGCGGCCTGAGGGCATGGTGAATGAGCCGCTTGACACGTCCGGCCCACGTGAATAGACTGTGCATCAGGTTGGTTTATTCAAGAGGCCGCCATGCCCGCCAAGCAGCGACGACAACTGGCTCTGATGCGCATCGTGCGGCGGCGCCCCGTCGCCAGCCAGCAAGCGCTGGCGCTGTTGCTCAAGAAAACCGGATTTTCAGCCACGCAAGCCAGCATCAGCCGCGACCTGCGCGAGCTGGGACTCGTCAAGGTGGACGGGCGCTATTGCCCGATGAACCGCCTGCCGGCCGCCGCCCGCAACCCGGCCCAGGCCGCCTTGCATGAATTAATCACCGCGGTCGAGCCGGTCGGGGCCAACCTGCTCGTGGTCCGCACGCCGGTCGGGGCGGCCGCGCCGGTCGCGGTGGCCGTGGACCAGCTCCGCTCGCCCGCAATTGCCGGCACCGTGGCCGGCGATGACACCATCCTGGTCGCGGTCCGCAGCCGCAGCGCCCAGGGGCAGGCCCTGGCGCTGCTCAGGCAGTTGCAAAACGGCACGCCGCGCCGGAACCGTTGACGCCCCAGGCGCGGGCGGGCCGCGCCTGGGGCACCCCCGCAACCGTACTCCGTCCAGGTGGAACATGGGAAGCATCGGCGTCTCGCCGGTGCGCACCGGCTGGAAGCCGATGCTCCCTGGCCGTTCGCGGACGCTGAAACATGAGCAACAGACCAACGGTCGTCGTCGCGTTCTCCGGCGGACTCGATACGAGCTACTGCGTCGCGTGGCTGCGCGCGCAGGGCTACGTGGTGCAGACCTGCACCGTCCAGACCGGCGGCTTCGACGCCGACGAACTCGCGGCCATCGAAGCCCAGGCCCGCCGGCTCGGGGCGGCGGGGCACGTCGTGCTCGACGCACGGCGGGAGCTGTTCGACGGCTACCTGCGCTACCTGATCTTCGCCAACGCCCTGCGCGGCGACGTGTACCCGCTGAGCGTTTCCGCCGAGCGGGTTGTGCAGGCGAAGCAGTGCGCCGAGTACGCGGTGCGTATCGGTGCGGCGGCGCTTGCGCACGGTTCGACCGGCGCGGGCAACGACCAGGTGCGCTTTGACGCCGGCTTTCGGGTTTTTGCGCCCGGCTTGCGGGTCTTGACGCCGATTCGCGACCAGGCCCTGACGCGCGAGCAGGAGACGGCCTACCTCGCCGCCCGCGGCGTGCCCGTGCCGATCAAGACCACGCGCTATTCGATTAACCGCGGCCTGTGGGGCGCGACCATCGGCGGCGCAGAGACACATGGCAGCGACGGCGTGCTGCCCGAAGATGCGTACGTGCTGACCGCCGGTCCGGCTGACTGGCCGAAAACGCCGACCGAGATCACGCTCGGCTTTTGCCGGGGCGTTCCGACCGCCTTGCAAGACACCGCGCTCGACCCCGTCGGCCTGATCGAAGCGCTCAACGAGCAAGCCGGCCGGCACGGCGTCGGCCGCGGCGTTCACGTCGGCGACACGATCCTCGGCATCAAGGGCCGCGTGGCGTTTGAAGCCCCGGCCGCGGTTGTACTGATTGCCGCTCATCGCGAGCTGGAAAAGCTCGTCCTGTCGCGGCAGCAGCTTTTCTGGAAGCGCACGCTCGGCGATTTCTACGGCGCGCTACTGCACGAGGGCCGGCTTTTCGACCCGGTCGCACGCGACATCGAGGCGTTCCTCACGTCCTCGCAGCAGCGCGTGACCGGCGACGTGCGTGTGCGTCTGTTCGCCGGGCAGGCCACGGTGCTCGGCGCGACGAGTCCGCATTCGCTACTGGGCGCCGGCGCGCGCTACGGCGAGACAAGCGCGCTATGGACCGGGGCCGAAGCCGCCGGTTTCTCGAAGATCTACGCCATGCAGGACTGGCTGATTTCCCAGGCCACGACGAATCCCGAGTCCCGCAGCCCGAGTCCCGGAGCCCCGCGTGCGCCTCTGGCTTGACAAGATCGCCTCCGCGACGGCCAACGTTCCACTCCGCCGCGACGTGCGCCTCGCATCGGAGGTCGTGGCGCGCGAGGGCTATGTCATCGCCGGCCGCATCCACGGCGACAAGACCACCTACAACCAGCTTGAGGACATTCACGGCCGCATGGTGACGCTGCACGAGGGCGACGTGATCGCGGGCGTACTCGGCGGCCGCAACGCCTTGCACGGGTACTCCGGCTACGTGCCCGACGCGGTCCGCCTCGGCGACCGGCTCCAGGTGCTCAACCTCGGCGGGGTCATCGGCCGCTGCACGTCGGAAAACCCGGACGTCGGCCGGCCCTTCGATTTCGAGGTGCTCGGCGGCGTGCTGGTCTTCCCGGATTTCGAGAACCGCGAGGGGCAGCCCGCCCACATCGGCATGAACGCCATCGCCGCCCCGCCCGAGCCGCCCCCGCCCGCCCCGGTGGTGTACGTCGCGGGCACCTGCATGAGCAGCGGCAAGACCTCCGCGGCCTGTCGGCTGGTGCGGCAGCTTGCCAAACGCCGGATCACAGTCGGGGCCTGCAAGCTGACCGGTGTATCGCTGCGGCGCGACACGCTGAACATGCGCGACTACGGGGCGACGTGGGCGGTGTCGTTCAACGAGGCGGGCGTGGTTTCGACGACCGCGGCGACCGCCCCGCGCGTCGCCCGCACGGTGCTGGACCACCTTTCGCACGAGGGCGCCGACGCGATCGTCGCCGAGTTGGGTGACGGCATCCTGGGCGAGTACGGCGTGGCGGAAATCCTGAGCGACGCGGAGCTGAAGGCCCGCGCGACGGTGATGGTCGTGTGCGCCAATGACCCGGTCGGCGCGTGGGGGGCGAAGCGCGTGCTGGCCGAGCGGTTCGGCCTGGAAATCGACGTAATCAGCGGCCCGGCGACGGACAATGCCGTCGGCACGCGCTACGTGCGGGAGCAGCTTGGCCTAGCCGCGTTCAACGCCCGCACGCACGGGACGGAACTGGGCAAGTACGTCGCGGGGCTGCTCGCGGAGCGGGCGGGGGTGACGAAGTGACGCGGCCCATTCACGCCGCCATTCTTGGCGCGAGCGGCTATGGGGCCGGCGAGCTGCTGCGCTTGCTCGTCCACCATCCGGCTGCCACGGTGGTCAGCGTCACTTCGACTTCACAGGTGGGCGAGCCGATCGACCGCGTGCATCCGCACCTGCGCGGGTTCTACGACGAGCTGCGCGTGGCGGCGGCGGTTGATTTCGAGCGGCTGCTGGCGGCAGAACACGCGGTTGTGTTTTCCTCGCTGCCGCACGGGGCGAGCGCCACCGCGATTGAGGGCCTGTTGCGCGCGGCGCGGGACCGCGTGCGTGTGATTGACCTGTCCGGCGACTTCCGGCTGGCCGATGCGACGACGCACGAGCGTTACTACCCCGAGTCGCCGCTGCTGCCCGAGTTGCGGGCGCAGTTCGTCTACGGCTTGCCGGAGCTGAACCGCACGCACATTCGCGCCGCCCGGTACGTGGCCAATCCCGGCTGCCTGGCGACCGCGGCGATCCTGGCGGCGGCACCGCTGGCCGCGAGCGGCTTCGCCGGCACGCTGGCGGTGGACGCGAAAACGGGCTCGTCCGGCTCCGGACGACAGCTCAAGGAAACGACGCACCACCCGACCCGGCACGCCGACTGCCGCGCCTACAAACCGCTGGCCCACCAGCACGAGCCGGAGATCCTCCAGGCGCTCGGCGACCCGCGCGGCGATCGCTGGCAGCTCAGCTTTGTCGCGCAGAGCCTCGACCTGGCCCGCGGCATCTTCGTCACGCTGCACGCCACGTGGCCGCACGACGCCGGCGCCGCGGTCAGAACGCGAAGCGCAAGCGAGCGCGATCGGCCAGGCGCGCCTCCCCACGCGGCGCTCGCTTGCGCTTCGCGTTCTGAGAAGTGTCGGCCACTCGCGCAGGGTGACCTGGTCGCCAGCTACCGGGCGTTCTACGCCGACCATCCGTTTGTGCGGATTGTGGACGACGAATCGCCGGCGCTTCAGAACGTGGTTGGGTCGAACTTCTGTGACCTAGCGGTGGCGGCCCGCGGGCGGCAGGTGCTCGTCATGGCCGCGATTGACAACCTGGTGAAAGGCATGGCCGGCACGGCGATTCAGAACATGAACCTGATGTGCGGGCTGCCGGAGACGACCGGCCTGTGGTGGCCGTCGTTCCGACCTGTGTAGCGGACCAACGCACAGACTAATAGTCTGTGCTGCACACGCAGACTAATAGTCTGTGCTGCACACACAGACTGATAGTCTGTGCTGCACACGCAGACTAATAGTCTGTGCTGCACACGCAGACTGATAGTCTGTGCTGCACACGCAGACTGATAGTCTGTGCTGCACACGCAGACTAATAGTCTGTGCTGCACACACAGACTGATAGTCTGTGCTCCACGGAGAACCTCGACATGCGTCACTGGCTCAGCCTGTTGGACTACTCGCCCGCGGAACTCGCGGAACTCGTGGCGCTCGCGGGCCGGTTCAAAGCCGGCCGCGCGGCCGACGAGGCCGCCGCACTGCGCGGGCGCGTGCTCGTGATGGTGTTCTTCAACCCATCGCTCCGCACGCGGACCTCGTTTGAAGCCGCGATGCTCCGCCACGGCGGACACTCGATCTGCCTCGACGTGGGCGGGAACACGTGGCAGCTTGAGCACCGCGACGGCGTCGTCATGAACGGCCCCGCCGCCGAACACATCCGCGAGGCCGCCCCGGTGCTCAGCCGCTACGGCGACGCGCTGGCGGTGCGAACCTTCGCCGCGCTGAAGAACGCCGCCGAGGACGCCGAGGACGCGGTGATGCGGGCGTTTGGGCGCTTCGCGACCGTGCCGGTGATCAACATGGAGTCGGCCAGTGAGCACCCGTGCCAGGGGCTGGCCGACTGGCAGACGATGCACGAGAAGCTGGGCGAGACGCGCGGCCGGCGATTCGTGCTGACCTGGGCGCCGCAGGCGAAGGGGTTGCCGATGGCGGTGCCGCACTCCGCGGCCCTGGCGGCGGCCGCCGCGGGGATGCACGTCACCATCGCTCATCCGCCGGGGTACGAACTGCACGCGGCGATTCTGGACCGCGCGCGGAGCTGGTGCGCCGCGGCGGGGACGGCGCTCGCGGTGACGCACGAGCAGCGGGCGGCGTGCGCGAACGCGGACGTTCTGTACGTGAAGAGCTGGGGCAGTCCGGCCCTGTACGGCGACGCCGAGCGGCAAGCTGCGGACTTCCGTCGCTACGCGGATTGGATGGTCACGCGCGCGCACCTCGGCCCGCGGACGCGGCTGATGCACTGTCTGCCGGTGCGGCGAAACGTCGTCATCGCGGACGAGGCGCTGGACGACCCGCGGAGCGCGGTCGTGGACCAGGCCGAGAACCGCCTCTGGGCGCAGGCGGCGATTCTGAGCCGGTTGCTCCGCTCCGCGTGAAGAAGATCACCACAGAGGCACAGAGGCACAGAGAAGAAGAGAAACGACCCGCGGACCGGTCGAGGTAGTGAGACATGCAACTTCAGAGCAGCCTCAATGCGTTGCGGACCGCGATTCCGTATATCCGCGCGTACAAGGGCCGTGTTTTCGTCGTCAAGCTCGGCGGCGGATTGTGCGAACCCGGCAAAGGGCTCGATCAGCTCGTCAACCAGCTCGCCTTGCTGCACCAGCTCGGAATCAAGCTCGTCCTCGTCCACGGCGGCGGCGAGCAAGCCAACGCGCTCTGTGCAAAGCTCGGCCTCGAGCGACGGATCGTCGCCGGCCGACGCATCACCGACGACGCCACGCTCGAAGCGGTCAAGATGACGTTCGCCGGGACGGTCAACACCAATTTGCTGGCGGTGCTGCGCAAGTTCGGCGTCCCCGCGGTCGGACTGAGCGGCATCGACGGCGGGCTGCTCACGGTCGTCAAACGCCCAGTGCAGCCGGTCCACGACCCCGAGACCGGGCAGACCCGCGACATCGACTTCGGCCACGTCGGCGACATCGTCGGCGTCAACGCCGGCGTGCTCCACCCGTTGCTCGCGGGCGACTTCGTGCCGGTCATTTGCTCGCTCGCCGCCGATAGCGAAGGCCACGTGTACAACGTCAACGCCGACACCATCGCCACGCGCGTCGCCGTCGCGGTTGAAGCGGCCAAGTACTTCCTCATCACCAACGTGGACGGCGTGCTGCGGGACATCAACGACCCGCAGACGCTCCAGTCGTACCTCGACCTGACCCAACTCGACGAGCTGGTCGCCAGTGGCGTCATTCGCGGCGGAATGCTGCCCAAGCTGGCGGCGTGCCGCGAGGCCCTGCTGGCCGGCGTGCCGCGCGTTCACATCATCAACGGCCTGGTGCCCGATACGCTGCTTGCGGAGGTGTTCACGAACGAGGGTTGCGGCACGCTCATCGTCGCTAAACGCAACGGCCCGAAAACCAATGACGCGGGGAGCCCATGATCGACCGGCTGCTCCGCTATGTCGCGACGCCCAGCGTCTCGCGCGAGGAAGGCCCGCTCGCCGACCTGATTGCCGGCGAGCTCGAGCGGGCCGGGCTGAGCGTACGCCGCGCGGGCCACAACCTCTGGTGCGAGGTCGGCGATACGCCGCGACCGCGGCTGCTGCTCAACTCACACCTGGACACGGTCCCGCCCGGCCGGGGCTGGGACCACGATCCGCACCAGCCACAGGTCGTGGACGGTCGCATCAGCGGACTCGGTGCAAACGACGCCAAGGGTTGCGTCACGGCCATGATCGAGGCGGTGTTGGCGACGTGGGTTCGACTCCGCCGCGGCGAAGCGCTGGGCGGCACGGTCGTGCTCGCCCTGACCGCGGAGGAAGAGACCAGCGGTCAAGGTCTGGGGACCATCAAGCCGCAACTGGACCCGCTCGACGCCGCCCTGGTCGGCGAACCGACCGGGCTGGTGCCCATGATTGCCCAGCGCGGCTTGCTGATTCTGCGCGGCGTGGCCCGCGGCCGCACCGCGCACCCGGCCAACACGCCGCCTGACCGGGCGGAGAACGCGATCATGATGGCAGCGCGCGACCTGGTGCGGCTGCGCGAGTTCGACTGGGGGCCGGCCCATCCGCTGTTGGGGGCGTGTCACGGGAATGTGACCCGCATCACCGGCGGCATCGCGAACAACGTGATCCCCGACGCGTGCGAGTTCATCCTCGACGTGCGGACGACACCCCTCGAATCGCACGCGGCGCTGACGGCTCGGCTGCGCGGGGTGCTTGAAAGCGAGGTCGTGGTCTACAGCGATCGGCTGGTGCCGGTCGAGACGCCGCCCGATGCGGAGATTGTCGCGGCGATCTGCCGGGCGCGGCCGGGGGCGCAGCCGTCCGGCAGCCGCACGATGAGCGACATGGTCTATCTGGCCGACACGCCGGCGGTGAAGATCGGCCCCGGCGAGTCGCCCCGTTCGCACACTCCGAACGAGTACATCACGGCGGACGAGCTGCACGCCGGCGCCGCAACATATGAGCGGATCATTCGGGAGTACTACGGTGCGATGCGGACCGGTGCGTGAATATGCACAGCGCTCAGAACGCGCCGCGCAAGCAAGCGCATCTGGCCAACCGCGCTCGCTTGCGCTTCGCGTTCTGATACGCGGCGCTGCCGACCCACGCCTGTCGCCGGCGTGGCTGGCTTCAGGCGGCCACTCGGACCTGGGCATCGGTACTCATCCTCGGACCGCAGTCACATGGAGTCGCGCTTGACCACGCAGGAATTCTCCAGAACGCCAGGACGCCTGTGGGACAAGGGTGTGCCGCTCGACGAGCTGGTGCAGCGCTTCACCGTCGGCGATGACCCGGCGTGCGACCTGCAACTCGTCCATTGGGATTGCCTGGGCTCCGCCGCCCATGCGCGCACGCTGGCCCGCGCGGGTTTGCTCCATGACGCGGAGCTGGCGGCGTTGCTGTGCGGCCTGGCGGAGATTGACGGCCAACAGGCCGCCGGTGCGTTTGCGATTCCGCCCGCGCTGGAGGACTGCCACACCGCCATCGAGGCGGCGCTCACGGCCCGCTGCGGCGAGGTTGGGGCGAAGATCCACGCGGGGCGGTCGCGCAACGACCAGGTGGCGACCGCGTTGCGGTTGTTCATGCGCCATCACACGCTGGCGTGGATCGACGGGCTGAGTGCGCTGATCGCGACAACGCTGGAGCGCATCACGATCGACGGCGACGTGCCGATGCCGGGTTACACACACATGCAGCCCGCCATGCCGTCGAGCGTCGGTCTCTGGCTGCATGCCTTCGCCGAGGCCGCGCTGGAACAGATGCACGCCGGTCGCGAGCTGCTGCGCCGGCTCGACGCCTGTCCGCTGGGCACGGGGGCCGGCTACGGCGTGCCGTTGGCGCTGGACCGGCGGTACACGGCGGCGTCGCTGGGCTTCGCGCGCGTGCAGCGCAACCCGATTGATGTGCAGAACAGTCGGGGGCGACTGGAGGTGCAGTTCGTCCGCTTCGCCGCGGACGCCGCCGGCGTGGTCGAGAAGCTCGCGAGCGACCTGCTGCTGTTTTCCACTGCGGAGTTCGGGTTCTTTGCGCTACCCGAGGCGCTGACGACCGGCTCGTCGATCATGCCGCAGAAGCGCAACCCCGACGTGCTCGAGCTGCTGCGCGGGCGGGCCGCGCGGTTGCGGGCGCGTGCGGTTGAAATCGAGCTAATCGCAGGCAAGCTGCCCTCCGGCTATCATCGCGACCTCCAGCTTACGAAGGAGCCGACCCTCCGGGCGGCCCTGGAACTGTCCGAAGTGCTCGCGGTCGCGACCCGCGTCGTGGCGAGCTTTGAGATCGACCGCGCGCGGCTGACGGCGGCGATGCGGCCGGAGTTGTACGCCACGCATGCCGCCCTGGCCCGCGCGCAGGCCGGCACGCCGTTCCGACAGGCGTATCGCCAGGTCGCGGACGAGCTGCGCGGCGGGCGGTTTGCGCCGCCGGAGCTGGACCGCTGGCGGGCCGAGGATGGGCGCCTCCCCAAAGACGCCTTGGCTGAAACGCACGCGGAAGCAAACGCCATGACGGCCGAGATTGCGGAAGTGGGAACTCGGATCAGCCGCGCGGAGGCCGCGTTGCTGCCCGGTTGAGATCGAAGTACTGGAAGATACGAGCACAGGCGAATCGTCTGTGCTCCACGATGAACCTGCCGGCACGGACGAATCGTCTGTGCTCCACGTGAAGATCGCCGACGAATGCCAAAATCGCCCGACATCAAGCGTGTTCTGATCATCGGCAGCGGACCGATCGTCATCGGCCAGGCGTGCGAGTTCGACTACTCCGGCACGCAGGCTTGCCGGGCGCTGCGCGAAGAAGGCGTCGGCGTCGTGCTGCTCAACAGCAACCCCGCCACGATCATGACCGACCCGGAGCTGGCCGACCGCACCTACGTCGAGCCGATCACGCCGGAGGTCATCGACGAGATCCTCAAAATCGAGGCCGCCCGCGGCACGCCGGTGGATGCGGTGCTGCCCACGCTCGGCGGACAGACGGGCCTGAACTGCGCGATGGCGGCGGCCGAAGCGGGCATTCTCGCGCGCTACAGCGTCCGCTTGATCGGGGCGAACACGAAGACGATCCGGCGGGCCGAGGACCGCGAGGAGTTCAAGCGGGTGGTCACCGCGGCGGGCATCGACGTGCCCCCGTCCGGCAGCGCGCGCACGTTCGCGGAGGCCCTGCAAGTCCTGGAGACCGTCAAGCTGCCCGCCTGCATCCGGCCCGCCTACACGCTCGGCGGCGCGGGCGGGGGCATGGCGCATACGGCGGCCGAATTCGAGTTTCTGGTCAAAGACGGCCTGGCCCAGTCCATGATTTCCCAGGTCCTCATCGAGGCCGACCTGACCGGCTGGAAGGAATTCGAGCTGGAGATGATGCGCGACGCCCGCGACAACGTGGTCGTCGTGTGCTCGATCGAAAACCTGGACCCGCTGGGCGTCCACACCGGTGATTCGGTCACGGTCGCCCCCGCCCTGACGCTCAGCGACCGCGAATACCAGCGGATGCGCGACGCCGCCATCGCGATCATGCGAGCCGTCGGCGTGGACACCGGCGGGTCGAACATCCAGTTCGCGATCAATCCCGCCGACGGGCGGATGGTCGCGATCGAGATGAACCCGCGCGTCTCGCGCTCGTCGGCCCTGGCGTCCAAGGCGACCGGCTTCCCCATCGCCAAAATCGCGACCAAGCTCGCCATCGGCTACACGCTCGACGAGCTGCGCAACGACATCACCCGCGTCACGTCAGCGTGTTTCGAGCCGGCGATCGACTACTGCGTCGTCAAGATGCCGCGCTTCGCGTTCGAGAAATTCCCCGAGGCCGACGAGACCCTGACCACCTCGATGAAATCGGTCGGCGAGGCGATGGCGATCGGCCGCACGTTCAAGGAAGCGTTCCAGAAGTGCATTCGCTCGATGGAAATCAAGCGGCCCGGCTACGGCCTGCACCCCAACGACAAGTGGTTTGACGCCCAGCAGCAGGAAAGCTACGACGACGCCGGCTGGATTGACACCAGCGAGCGCGAGGCGCGGCGGCCCGCCCCGCTCTTCGGCGGCGTCGCGCTCGGCGAGGCCCCCGCCGACACGCGCGAAGGGGCAGTGCAGGCCTGGCCGATCCCCGACGATGTGCTGGCCGCGAAAATCGCGACGCCGTGTCAGGGCCGGCTGTATTACATCCGCTATGCCCTTAAGCTGGGCTGGACCGTCGAGCGTCTTCACGAGCTGTCGAAGATCGATCCGTGGTTCCTCGATCAGCTTGCGGAGCTGGTCGCGTTCGAGGACCGGCTCCAGCGCACCATCGTCGGCAACGGCGCTGCCCTGCGCATCACACCGGAACTCGCGGAGGTTTTTCAGCACGCCAAGGCGCTGGGCTATAGCGACGTGCAGCTTCGCCAGGTCTGGAAGTTGGACGCCCCGACGCTGAAACGCCTGAAGGCCGCGCTCGATCGGCCACGGTTCAAGCTCGTGGACACGTGTGCGGCGGAGTTCGAGGCGTACACGCCGTACTACTACTCGACGCACGAGCGTCCGGTCGCGCAAGTCGTCCGCAGCCCGGAGGCCGTGCAGGAACTGCGGCGGCACCAGTCGTCGCGCGGACAAACGCCGCTGGGCGAGGCCGTTCGGCAGCTCGGCGCCGCGGCCGGCGCGCGCTTCCGTCTACTAGACGACGAGCATGTGCTGGTCGAGACGCACGATGACGAGCTGCGCGTCAGCGACCGCCCGAAGGTCATCATCCTCGGCGGCGGCCCCAACCGCATCGGCCAGGGCATCGAGTTTGACTACTGCTGCGTCCACGCGGCCCAGGCCGCCCGCGCGCTGGGCTTCGAAACGGTCATGGTCAACTCGAACCCGGAGACGGTCAGCACCGACTACGACACGAGCGACCTGCTGTTCTTCGAGCCGCTGACGCACGAGGATGTGCTGAACATCTGCGAGCGGTTGAATGGGCAGTCGTTTCGCAGGCACGAAGGCACTGAGGCACGAAGGCACGAAGGGGAGCATCGGCCTCCGGCCGGTGCGCTGGTCTGCGGCGCGATTGTCCAGTTCGGCGGGCAAACGCCGCTGAATCTCGCGCAGGGGCTGCACGACGCCGGCGTGCCGATTCTGGGCACGTCGCCCGCGAGCATCCACGCCGCCGAGGACCGCGAGCAGTTTCAGGAAATCGTCCGCGAGCTGGGTTTGCGTCAGCCGCCGAACGGCGTCGCACTCTCGCGGGCACAGGCGGTCGAGGTCGCGGAGCGGCTGGGGTACCCCGTACTCGTGCGGCCGTCATATGTGCTCGGCGGCCGCGGGATGTGCGTCTGCAACAACGCTGCCGACCTGGTGCGGTACATCGACGGGGCCCTCTACGCCACCGATCGCGAACCGAACATCGACCAGCAGCACCCAATCCTGATTGAGAAATTCCTGCTCGACGCGATCGAGGTGGACGTGGACGCCATCAGCGACTACGGCCAAACCAGTGGGGTGGGCGTCCCGCCCGCCAACGGTGGCCGCTGCGACATCTGCGGCATCATGGAGCACATCGAGGAAGCCGGCATTCACAGCGGCGACAGTTGTTGTGTCCTGCCGCCGTACTCGCTTTCGCCTGCCGTGGTGGACGAAATCAAGTACCAGGTGAAGCTGCTGGCCCGCCGGCTGAAGGTCTGCGGGCTGATGAATGTGCAGTTTGCGATCCAGGGCCACGTCGTGTTCCTGATCGAGGTGAACCCGCGGGCCTCGCGGACGATCCCGTTCGTGAGCAAGGCCACGGGCATTCCCTGGGCGCGGCTCGCGACGCAAGTGATGCTCGGCCAGTCGCTCGACGAAGCCTTGGCGGGTCTGGGCCGCAACGGCGCTGCGACGCCGCGCCACATGGCCGTGAAGGTGCCGGTTTTTCCGTTCAAGAAGCTGCGGACGGTGGATTTTGTGCTCGGCCCGGAGATGCGCAGCACGGGCGAGGTGATGGGGATCGACCCGTCCTACCCGCTGGCGTTCGCCAAGGGTCTGCTGGCTGCGGGGATGAAGCTGCCGACCTCCGGCCGCGTGCTGCTCAGCGTCTGCGACGCGGACAAGCCGCGGGTGATCTCGCTGGCCCACGAGCTGCGCGAGCTGGGTTTCGAGATCTTCTCGACGCTCAAGACGCGCGAGGTCCTGGAGCAGCATGGCATCCCGGCGACGCTGGTCTCGAAGCACGACGGCCACGGCGCCCCGTTCCTGCTCGACATGATCAAGAACCGTGAACTCGACCTGCTCATCAACACGCCGATCCACACGGGCAGCGCCACCGAAGAAGGCCGCTGGCGCGTCGCGTCGATTCAGCTTGGTATCCCGCTCATCACGACGCTGGCCGGGGCGCGGGCGGCGGTGGGGGCGATAAAGGCGCTGCGGGCCAGCGAGATGCGCGCGCGCGCGCTTCAGGACTATCTCAAGACCCCCGACGGCTTTCCTGGAGCGGCCGCCGGAGTATGATTGAGACAGACCGGTCGCAAGGAACGATGTCCAGGAGAGCCAACCCATGAGCGCTGCTGCTGCCGCTGCCGCCGCCGCCGCCG
>CAYMXT010000044.1:0-22669 GCA_964394415.1 uncultured Planctomycetales bacterium | reverse complement strand
CGGCCGTCGTATCTGCTCTACATGGGCCACGAGCGGTGGGTCGAGGCGTCTCAGGCGGTGGCGGAACGAATCTGGCCGCTGGCCGTGCAGCAGCAGGACGGCGGCGGCGACGACCCGGACCTCAACGTCGATGAGGTGGGGCAAGAGTAGGACGAACGCCTGACAAGCGTGCGTCGCGCGGGCTGATTGCCCGGATACAGGGGGTGGCCTACGATGCAACCGCTCCGGGCACGTTCCCCGGGGTCGAAACGTCGCAGGCTTCACGATTACATCAGCGCGCCGACTGCATCGGTCATGAGAGGCAGCTTGCCGAGTTGGTCCTGCTTTCAACGGTCGGTCGATCGCTACTATCTGCTCTTGGCCGCGCTCGTGGCCCTGACAGTGCTCGTTCTTAACCGCGCGGCAAGTGGCCAGGGTGGTATTACGCCCTATTTTCAGGACCTGGCCAACGTGATCCGGGCGGGATTCGATCCGGCGGCGGCGACGCGGCGCGGCGCACCGACGTACCCGATGTGGGGTTATGCGTGGCTCTTTTTGGTCACGGAAAACCACTTCGTGCTCGTGCTGGTGCAGAACGCGGCGGCGCTGCTGGCCGCGGGCTGGCTCGTGCGCACGCTGGCGACGCGCTCGCTGTTCGGCCCTGGCCAACTCACGCTGCTGCGACTGCTGCTGATCGTCTCGCTCCCCTGGTACGCGTTTCATTCCGTCCCGTGGGAGGCAAGCCTCCAGGCAACGCTGCTGTTGGTGGGCTGCACGTTCGCGATTCGATATGCCGTTGCTGCGAACACGGGGGGGGGGGCAGGATCTCGTCGGCGCGGGCGTGGCGTTTGGTCTCGCCGCGAACTTCCGCGCCGACATGTCCCTGCTGCCACTGTGCATGGTGCCGTTCCTGCTGTTCGCACGTCACCCGTGGCGACATTCGATCGGCCCAGCACTAGCGTGTCTGAGCGGCGCCTTCGGATTGCTGGCGCCCTGGGCGCTGTACACACGGGCAATCACCGGACGAGCGCTCCTGACCTCAACAAACGCCGGGCTCGTCTCCATGATCGGATTCGGAGTGGTGAGGGACAACCCTTGGCATATTACGTTGAGCGATGATGACCCTGCGGTGCGCGAGTTGTTGGACGCGCGCTTCGGCCCCGGCACACGCCCGGTTACCTACGCGGCCGATCGGTTCCTGGCCGCCGAATTCGCGGCGCGGGTGCGCGCTGCGCCGGGCGTGTATCTGCGCCGCGTCGCGCGCACATTGGTCGGGCAGATCACGGCCGGAGCATACGCCGGAGGGTTCTACCAGCTTGTGGTGCCGTCCGACCGGGACGCCCCAGCCAGGTACGAGGAGTTACGCGCACGCTTAGCGCACGAACCGCTGCCTTTCGTGTGCCGCCAGCCGGGCGTTGCGGCGATCGTGGGCCTGCAATCGCTGTCTTCGCTGATCGGCCGCGTCGTAGTGTTCGCGTCATTCGTCTGCCTGCCGTTCACGATCGTGTGGGCGATTCGCCGGCGACAGGTCTGGTATGCCTGCATTGCGGCCCCCCTGGTCTATAAGACGGCGATGGTCACGCTCCTGGCCTGGGCTGACGCGCGCTTCACGTCGCCCATGTACGCGTTTCATGTCCTGAATCTCATCACATTCGTCGGGGTCATGCGGCGCGGAGCGCTCCCTGGCGGTCGCGGCGCGGATTGCGCTCGCTAACGCTACGCGGCTCGGATTCCGCTTCCTGACGGGCGCGGTTCGGATGGCGCTGGCTTGCGCGGCGCGTTCTGAGCGCCGGTCCAACACGGACCGTGCGCTGGGGCTGGACGAGGCGTAGCGCAGAAGGGATGTGCAGCGCGCGGAGTGGGCGCAGGGAGAATGGAGGCGAGAGGAGTCGAACCTCCCTACCGAATGCTTGTCGCCCGCCGACACAGCATGCGTGTAGCAAGCACGCCGCGCTCGGCCGCCCCCGGCCTCGACGCCGGGTGGGGCCCGCACGACCGCGTTGGCCCGCCCGGGGGTGGAGCCGTGGCAGTCCGTTGAAAAAGGGGACCGGCTCCGCCGCAGACCGCTTTCGCGGTAGCGCCAAGGGGGCTTCCAGCGGTGCCTGTACCCTTCTTCAACGGACTGGTAGGCCGCGCCAGTCGGTGAAGACGGGTTCCGGCACGGGGTGCCGGGTGGGCCGACCCCGCACTGGCGTGCGGGGTTCCGATGGCCCCGCACTGGCGTCTCGGGCTCCGTCGGTGGTCCCTGGTATCATGTGTGCCGCGCGCCGCCGGGTTCGCCGGGGGGACGCGGCGGCGGCGTTACTTGGGAGAACCAGGCGGTGTCAGAAGTGGTTTTGATGTGCGTGCTCATCGTCGTGGCGCGGGTGGCGGACGTGTCGCTGGGGACGGTACGGACGATGGTGACGATCCAGGGGCGGCGGGGGCTGGCGATCGCGCTGAGCGTGGTCGAGGTGCTGATCTGGGTGTTCGTGGTCTCGCGCGTCATTCAGAGCCTCGGCACACAGCCGGTCTACGGCCTGGCGTATGCCCTGGGGTTCGCCCTCGGAACGTACATCGGCATGGAAATCGAGCAGCGGCTGGCGCTGGGGCGACAGGTCGTCCGCGTTTTCACGCGGCTCGGGCCGGAGCTGGCCCAGGCCTTGCGCAACGACGGCTACGGCGTGACGCAGTTCGACGGCTACGGCCGGGACGGACCGGTGCAGGAGCTGTTCGTCGCGGTCGAGCGGAAACGGACGCGGCACATCGTGGCCCGCGCACGCGCGCTCGACCCGGCCTGCTACTACATGATCGATGACATCCGCGAGGCCTCGACGGCGGGCGCGGACGGCGCGCGCCGGGCGGGGCACAGAAAGTAGCGAATAGCGAGTAGCGAGTAGCGAAGAACGCCCCGCCGGCGTACGTCACAATTCGCTACTCGCTACTCGCTACTCGCTATTCGCTACTAGTAACTCCGCCGTGCGGCGGACGGACGCCGTGTTCCGCGACGACCGTGGAACGCATGCCGCCGCGCGGGTTCCAGTCGGTGCGGACCTGCATCCAGCGCGGTTTGAGGGTCGCGACGAGCTCGTCGAGGATGCGGTTGGTGACGGCCTCGTAGAAGATGCCCTGGTCGCGGAAGTTCTGGAGGTAGAGTTTCAGGCTCTTCAGCTCGACGCACGCGCGGTCGGGGACGTACTCGATCGTCACCGTCCCAAAATCCGGCTGCCCCGTCATCGGACAGCGGCTGGTGAACTCCGGGGCGACGTGACGGACCAGGTAATCCCGCTGCGGCGTGCGGTTGGGGAAGGTCTGCAAGCCATACGGGCGGCGTTTGGCCATGCGCGTGTGATACGTCGCAGTCCGCAATTTCGCAACCCGCGCGGCGTGGGCGCCGGAATGACCGCCGCGCTTGGACGAATACCGGGCTGGCGGCGCCGCGCGCATTCCGAACCGGAGCGGTTTTTCTAACCGCGCGGCCCGTGCGACGGAGTACACTGGTCAGTATGGAAACCCCCGGCGGCGGAATCCTGGGCCGGCTCACCGAGCGCGTCCTCGGCTATGTCGCGCTCGGGCTGCTCGCGCTCGGCGGCATCGCCGTGTACCGTATGGGACCAGAGGGGCGGACCGCCATCTGGGAGACGATCTGGCGGAGCGCGGCGTGGCTGGGAATCAGCGCAGTGTTGCCGTGGACCGCACGGCTGTTCCTGGCCCGCCTGCTGGAGATCGGCAGCAATTGGGCCGGGGTCGCTTTGATCGGCGGGCTGTCCCTGCTGAACATCGTCGCGGGTGTCTGCCTGCTGACGGCGTGGCCGGTCGGCGGCTGGCAGTGGACCGCGGCACTCACAGCCCTCGCGCTGGCGGGAACGTACAATTATCTGGTGACGGAGTATCTCGCCGAGAGTTGCGAATAGCGAATAGCGAGTAGCGAGAGAATGGGATCCTCTGGGAATTCCGGAATGCGAGCGCCACCGGTGAGCCCCGCAGGGGCGCAAGACTACAGCCCACGGCGCCAGCCGTGGGTCCGCGTCACGCGAGCGCGGTACAGCCCCGGCAGGGGCGAAAGAAGCGCACGCCGGTTCGCCCCGCTCCCTTCTTCCGCCCCGCTGGGGCTGTGGCGTCCACGCTGCGAATCCCACGGCTTGCGCCGTGGGCCATATTCTGCCGCCGCTCCGCGGCTCGATCGAGCGGCCGGTAACTCGCTACTCGCTACTCGCTATTCGCTATTCGGCCACCGGGCCACGGAACGCCCATGACCAGCTACGCCCCCGGTTTGCGCGTCAGCGAATACGTGCTCGAGGAGCGCGTCGGACAGGGTACGTTCGGGGAGGTCTGGCGGGCACGTCACCACATCTGGGAGACGGAACGCGTCGCGGTCAAGCTGCCGTCCGAGCCGGAGTGCGTGCGGCAGTTGCAGCGCGAGGGGCGCGTCGTGCATGGCTTGCGCCACCCGAACATCATCCGGGTCTTGGGCCTCGATCCCTATGCCGAGGTCCCCTATCTCGTGATGGAGCTCGTGCGCGGGCCGGCGCTGCGCGAAGTGCTGCACCAACACCCGACCGGCCTGCCGATCGAACCCGCCCTGAGCGTCTTGCGCGGCGTGCTGCGGGCGATGTCCGCCGCGCACGCCGCGGGGGTGCTGCACCGCGATCTGAAGCCGGGCAACGTGCTGCTCGACCTCGACGGCCGGCCGGTTGAGGCCGCCGCCGTGGAGGACGTCAAGGTCGGGGATTTCGGCCTGGGGGTCGGCAGTGCGGACACGCTGCGGTCGATGATCGAGCAGTCCGCGTCGCTGGCCCGCGACGAGCAAACCGCGGCGTTGACCGGCACACTCGCATACCTGGCTCCCGAAGTCCGCGACGGCGAACGTGAGCATGACCTCCGCAGCGACCTGTACGCCATCGGAGTCATGCTGTTCGAGATGCTGACCGGCGACCGCCCGGCGGGGGCCGAGCTGCCGAGCACGGTGCGGCCGGACGTGCCGAAGGTGTTGGACCAGGTGTTCCGCCGGCTGTACGCCCGGTACGAGAACCGGTACGCGACGGCGGACGAGGTGCTCGACGAACTCGAGGCGGCTTTCGCGCCGCCGCGCAAGCCGCCGCCGGTGCCGGCGATCCCGTCGATCCCGCGCGCGAGCGGCACGGCATGTGCCCGCTGTGGGGCCGTCGTCGCACCGGACGACCAGTTCTGCACGCAGTGCGGGCGGCAGTTGGCCGCAAACGTTCGCCGGTGTCCAACGTGCCGCAGCTTTCCGGGACCGGACGACCGCTACTGCATCTTCTGCGGGACGGCAGTGGCGACGCAGGAGTAGCTGACCGTGGTGCTGGCGGACCTGACCGTGATTCTCGTCGGCGGCGGCTTGCTCGTGCTCGGCATCGTCGGTTTCTTCGGGGTCATGCTCGCGGGTCTGGTGCGCGCCTTTCGGTGGCTTCTGGGAACGGAGGCACGTGAGGAGGGCTGGTCGAAAACGGCGGCCGCGAGGGTGTGTGAGAACCCGCAGTGTGGAAACCCGAATCGCCCCGACGCCCGTTTTTGTGCCCGCTGCGGGCGGCGGCTACAAACGAGCATAGCTGAGGGCTGACGGCGTACATGGACGAACGTACCCGACATCGCCAATTCGAGGAGCAATTCCACCGGCAGCTTCGTGCGCGGGCCCAGGCGCTGCTGCACCGCACGCTGCCGGCTGACCAGTTCCAGCTTGAGACCGTCGCGGACGGGATCGACGGCGTCCGCGCGACGCTGATGCGACTGGGCAAGCACGACCGCAGCCTGCTCGACGAGCTGCCGGGCACGCGGGCGGTGCAGATGCGGTTTCAACGGCGGCTGCTGGGGCCGTTCTATCGGACGGTCGCGCGGCTGCGGGCGCAGGTGCTCGCCCCGGTCGAGATGCTGGTGAAGGGGCAGACGCCGGGGCCGGTCGGCCGCGAGGACGTGCTGGATGCGCTGGCGCGGTATGAGCTGATGCCGCAGCGGGACCGACCGACGGCCGTCGTGTACGCCAGTCCGACGGGATTCACCGCCGAGGCCCGGGCGCTGGTGCAGCGCGGCGAGGGGCCGACGCTCGTGTTGCTCGGCGGGCGGCCGGACGGGGGGTGGGACGTCGACCTGCCCGACAACCTCCGGCGGCAAAGCTGGGCCAAGCTGTTCGAGCTCGAATCGCAGGATGAGCGGCTGAAGCGGCTGCTGTCGCACCTGGAAAAGAACGCGAACCTGCTGGATTCCCGCGGCGTCGGCTTGCCCGAGCTGGCCGCGTGGGTGGGCGTGTCGGAGGAGGAGGCCCGGGCGCTGGTGCAGCAGGCGTGCCGGCAGGATTCGCGCTTGCTCACGGTCGTACACGACGGGACGATGCACTTGTGTCGGAGTCCCCTGGCGGACGAGGGCCAGAGCATGAACCTGCGGAGCTGGGTCCGAAAACTGTTGCGGCTCAAGCCAACCGTCGCCGAGCAAGTGCGGATGTTGACCACGCAGCGCGTGCAGCTCGAGCAACAGCGGCACGAGGTTGATCAACGGGTGACGGCGCTCGAGGCCGAGGAGCGCGGGGCGGTCGAGCAAGGGGCGGTCGCGAAGACCGATGTTGAGCGGAAGCAGCTTGCGGGACGGTTGGTGCGCGTGCGGCGCGATCTCCGTCGCGTGCGGGCCCAGGCGAACATCTTCACGCAACAGATCGACATCCTCGGCACGCACATTCACCACCTGACGCTGGCGGAGCAGGGCAAGCGCGTGTCGCTGCCGCGCGCGGAGGAGTTGACGCAGCAGGCGGCGGAAGCCGAGCAGATGATTAAGGAGCTGGCGGTCAACGCCGACCTGGCCGCGGGGATCGAGGTCGGCGCCCAGACGCCGCTGATGGCGGAAGAGGAAGCCGCGATTTTCGAGGAATTCAAACAGGCGGCGGCGCAGCAGGTGGCGGCGGCGTCCAGCGCGGGCAAGACGCCGGCGGCCCCGGCGCGAGCAGAGACCACGCCGCCCATGCCCAGCGCGCAGAAGGACAAGGCCCGGCCGGAAATGGGATAAAACCACAGAGGCACAGAGATGAGTAGCGAGTATCGAGTAGCGAGTAGCGAATTGAAGACCGGTGATCTTGCGGTTCCCGGTAATTCGCTACTCGCTATTCGCTATTCAAAACTCCTCTGTGTGCCTCTGTGCCTCTGTGGTTTTCTTCAGGCGGTAGCGCGATGAGTTTTTTTGAGTGGCTGACGACCCGGCGGAAGACGCTCGCAACGATGAACGTCGCGGAGCTGCGTGCGCAGGAAATGCTGCTGGAGAACGACCGCAACCGCATGCAGGCCAAGGTCCGCCAACTCGCCGGGGAGAAGGAGAAGGTCGTCGAGCAGGGGGCCAAGGAGAAGACGCCGGAAGTACGGCGGACGTATGCGCAGCAGTTCGACTTGATGCACACCGAGCAGATGATGACGGCCCGGCAGCTCAACACGCGGAGCAAGGAGCTGCTGACGGTGTCGCGGCTGCGGATGTTGCGTGAGACTTCCGCGGGGGCACGCGGCGCGGTGGGATCGCCGGTGCGAATTCGCGACGGCGACCTGGCGGTCATCACGCGACTGATTGAAAGCGACCAGATCTCGTCGGAAATCTATCAGCAGCGGCTGGACGAGATTCTCGCGACAGCCCAGGGTGGCGACGAGCAGGCAGCGGGCCTGTCCCCGGCGGGGCAGGAGCTGATGCGCATCTGGGGCGACCTGGACGCCGGGCTGATCAAGGACACGCATGAGGCGTTCGACGAGGCCGAGCGGCGGGTGCGCGAGCGCGGGGCTGAAGGGTGATAAGGTGATAAAGGGATAAGGTGATAAGGGGCTGCAATGGCGAACGTGCGACGATTCGAAGATCTTCAGGTGTGGCACACGGCCCGCGAGCTTGTGCGGGGCGTGTACCGGGCTTGCGAGAAGCAGAACCTGCGCCGTGATCATGTGCTGGTCGATCAAATGAAACGCGCGGTCGTGAGTATCGGCAGCAACATCGCTGAGGGCTTCGAGCGCGGCACGCGCAGGCAACATCTGGAATTCTGCTACATTGCCAAGGGCTCGGCTGGGGAGCTGCGCAGCCAGATCATCCACGCCCACGACGTGGGGCTGCTGGACGCTGTGGCGTACGAGTGGCTATTGAACACCGCGGAGCAGTGCTCGCGGCAGCTTCAGGGCTACATTCGCCACTTGCGCAGCAGCCGCGTCGCGCTGCCTGGTCCAAAGTACCTCGGCGAGACCGGAGTGGAGCGCTGAGCCGTGCCGATTCCAGGATGCACATTCTCGGACGAGCGCGGGCCCGCGCACCCCTTATCACCTTATCCCCTTATCCCCTTATCACCCCTGGGGAGCTGACCATGGGCCTGTTCAAATCGAAAGAAGAACGCCGCCTCGAGCGCGACATCAAGATTCGCCAGGGCATCCGGCGGATCGAGAAAGCGATCGCCGAGCAGAACAAGTTCTCCGACGAGTTCGTCAAGAACGCCCGGCACGCCAAGGAGATCGGCGACCAGGCGTCGTATCAGTTCATCCGCAACTCGCTGAAGAAGACCGCGACGATCAGGAAGCTGCTGGAGCGGCAACTGCTGGCGGTGAAAAACGCCCTGCTCATCAAGCGGCAGGCGGAGGCGTCGGCGGACTTCGCCGGGGCGATGAAGATCATGGCGGCGGAGGTCGGGCGGCTGTACGGCGAGACGGACCTGGTCAAGACGCAGATGGAGTGGGAGAAGGCCATGGCCCAATCGCAATCGATGGAAGAGCGGATGGCCATGTTCCTGGACGGGATGGAGCAGGCCGCCGCGGCGGATGTAACGACAGCGGCCGAAGCGATCAGCGAGGAGGAGATCGACCGCATGATTACGGCCGAGGAGCAGGTCGCACAGGCCCGCGAAGCGCAGCAGATGGGCGACCTGCGGGCGGAGCTGGCGAAGCTGAAGGGCGCGGGACAGAAGGAGACGAAGTAGGCGATGGCCCTCGAGCCGGTCGATCTGCACGGGCAGCGTTCGCCGCGCGAGCGGGTGTGGCGGGGTCGGCCTCTGTCACCGATTCTGGAGGTGCGCATGTTCTTCGACGATGCGGGCCCCGTGCCGGAGACGTTTCGCCAGCTTCGGCAGCGCCTCGCCGACGCCAGGCTCCCCTACGTCTTCGTGGGGGCGATGGCGCTGAACGCGCATGGCTTCCGGCGGTCCACCGAGGACATCGACCTGTGCATGCGCCGGGAGGACCTGGAGCGTTTTCGACGCGAATTTGTGGGCAGCGTGTATCAGCCCGTGGCCGGTCGCCCACGCCGCTTCTATGACCCGGCCACGCAGGTGACGTTTGACATCCTGGTGGCCGGGGAGGTTGCCGGGAACACCCGAAAACAGAAGGACGTGCGGTTTCCCGACCCCTCGGAAGCGGAGTGGATCGACGGGGCGCCGTTCGTATCCCTGCCGCGGCTGATCGAGATGAAGCTGGTCACGTGGCGTTATCAGGATTGGGCCGATGTCGTGGGCCTCATCCGCGTTCATAACTTGGCCGAGGATTTCGGCGACCAGTTCAATGCGTTGGTTCGGTCCGCCTACCTGCAATGCTACGATCAGAAGATCGAAGAGGACCGCTACAACCCGGAGATCCACGATGCGCCGCCCGAGGGCTGAGACGCACAACCGCGCTGCGTTCAGAACGCGCAGCGCCAGCAAGCGCTGGATGGAACGCGCACCCGCGTCGCGCTTGCTTGCGCTGCGCGTTCTGAGCGCGGGCGCGGAGCGCTGGTGTTACACTCGTTAACGGAAAGGAGCCGCGATGTCGGCAGTTCTACTGGTGAAAGGTACGATCGCCTATGGCCGCCTGCACGATTTCGCGCAGGCCGTGGGGGCGTTTGTTGAATATCGACGAAAGCACGCCTGGGCCGTGCCGGAGGTGCTGTACGGCCTCGCGGGGCCGATGAACACGGTGCTGATGGTGTTCCGCTACCAGGAGCTCAAGGACTGGGAGGCCGAGTGCGCGGCCGAACGCAGCGACCTCGAGTACGGCCGCATCGCCTCCAGCCTGCCGTATGCGGAGGGGTCGATCGCGTACGAGTTGTATCAGACGCACACCTGACGGAGGCTGCGCCGCATGATTGACGCCCAGTCGTGGCGATTGCCCTTGACCGAAGAACGGCTGGCGGAGGTGGTCCGCCGGCTGGCCACGGAACTCGCGCCGCGGGCGATCTACCTGTTTGGTTCCCATGTCTACGGCACGCCGCGGGCGGAGAGCGACGTGGACTTGATGGTGGTCGTGGCAGACGCGACCGAGCTGTCGGTGGAGTTCTTGCAACGGGCGTACGCGTGCCTCGAGGGGAGCCACCTGCCCATCGAGTTGCACTTTCGCACGGAGTCCGCGTTGGCGCGGCGCGGCTCCGTACGCACGGCCTTTGAGCACCAAGTGGTCACGCGCGGGCGCCGGCTTTATGTCGCCTGAACTGGAAATCGTGAGGGAATGGCTCACACTCGCGGCCGAGGATCTCGGTGCGGCGCGCGACCTGCTTGGGTTGGCGCGGCCGCGCCTGCGCGGCGCGGCGTTCTTTTGCCAGCAAGGTGCGGAGAAGGCCCTGAAGGCCGCGCTTCAGTACCATGATGTGGGACCGCCAAAGACCCACGCCTTGCGAGAGCTGCTCGATCTGGCGGCGACGGTGGAACCGGCGTTCGCCCAGTTCAAGTTCATGTCCTGGATGACGCATTACGCGGTGAATCTGCGCTACCCAAGCCTGGAACCCAGCCCGAAGCGCGAGCGGGTCGAAGCGGCACTTGACCAGGCCCAGCAGCTCTTCCGCTTTGTGCTCGACCACATTCCCACCGAGGCCCATCCCTGATGCCCGCGACCTTCGTCACCTTCAAGCGCCTGAAAGACAAAGGGCTCTCCGCCCTTCAGCAGGGTGATTACCTCGCCGCCAAGCCGTACCTGATCCAGGCCGCCGAGTGCATGATCGAGATCGCGGAAGAGAACTCCGACGCCCGGCAACGCGAAGAGCAGGCCGGCTACGCCCGCGAGCTGATGGAACTGGCCCGCGACTGCGACCGCCGGGCGGCGCGCGGCGGGGCCGGAGCGCCGCGCCGGGATCGCGCCCGCGACGGCGAGGACGCGGAGAGCAAGGCGGACGACTGGATCGTCCGGGAAAAACCGAACATCCGCTTTGACGACATCGCCGGCCTGGACGACGTGAAAGACGAAATTCGGCTGAAGATGCTGTATCCGTTCCAGCACCCGGAACTGGCCAAGCGCTACGGCATCAGCATCGGCGGCGGCGTGCTGCTGTACGGGCCGCCGGGGACGGGCAAGACCATGTTCGCCAAGGCGATCGCCTGCGAGCTGGATGCGACCATGTTCGTCATCAGCCCGGCCCAGATCATGAGCAAGTGGGTCGGGGAGGCCGAGCAGAACGTCCGCAAGCTGTTTGACGCCGCCAAGGCCGAGCCGAAATCGGTGATCTTCATGGATGAGGTCGAGGCCCTGGTGCCCCGGCGGCGCGAAAGTCAATCGACGGTGATGACGCGCGTCGTCCCGCAAATTCTCCAGGAAATCGAGGGCTTCGACCGCAAGTCCGACCGGGCGTTGCTGTTCCTGGGGGCGACGAACGAACCGTGGGCGCTCGACCCGGCGATGATGCGGCCTGGCCGGCTGGACGCGAAGGTGTACGTGCCGTTGCCGGACGCCGAGGCGCGGTTCAAGTTGTTCGAGATTTACCTGGCCGGGCGGCCGCTGGCGGACGACGTGAATTTCGCGACACTGGTTGAGCAGACCGGCAGCTACAGCGGCGCCGACATCAAGGCCGTGTGCGAGCGGGCCGCGAGTCGCCCCTTTCTGGACGCCGTTGCGGGGGCGGAGCCGCGTAACATCCAGCTCGCGGACCTGACGGCAGTGCTGGCGGAGCTGCCGCCGTCGGTAAACGCGAAGGACGTGGAGAAATTCGAGCGCTGGGCGGCGGAGAACTAGTTATGAATAGCGAATAGCGAGTAGCGAGTTACCCCGGCGCCACCCCAACTCGCTACTCGCTATTCGCTACTCGTTACTCGTGAACCCATGGACCCCCACACACGCCTGAACACGCCGGAAGTCGTCGCCCTCGCGGTCGCGGGCTCAGAGTGGCCGCGCGCGCTGCTCGGCGAGACGCCCATCCCGGACGGCTGGATGGGGCTCGTAATCAAGCGCGACGGGCAGCGGTGGTTCAAGCCATCCGGCGAAGACCCGCGCCCCGGACCCGACGACACACTGCTGCTCGTGCGCAACAAGCCGTTGACCGTGCCAGTCGAGGTACGCGACGTGCGGGCCACGGACGGGCACGGCGTGGATGCGCAAGTCGAGCTGCTGCTGCGCCCAACGGCGCGCGACGACGAGTTGGCCGCGCTTCACGGCAGCTTGCTGGAAGCGGGTGAATTGCGACTGAACGGTTTAGCCACGGCGGTCGCCAACGCGGGTGCGCCGCAAGCCCTGCGCGAATTCGTGGTCCGGCAAGCGGCGGCGGCGACGGTGCAGGCTGACCCGCGCGACGCGCTGCTGACCCATCTGCGAGAAGCGCTGAAGAGTTTCCTTTTCGCTGCCGGGCTTGTGTTGGAGCGCCTGGGGCGGGTGTCATTCACGAGCGCCACGCTCGCGCGCGAGGAGCAGCAGCAGCGCGAAAGCACGGCGCGGGCGAACGACATCGCGGCCCGCAGCGTGGTCGAGCAAGCCGCGCTCGCGGCCGCGCGACGCCGGCTGGAAGGGTTGGCGGACATTTTCGCGCGGCTCAAGGCCGCGTCCGCCGGCGAGGCCGGCCAGCGCTGGCACGACCTGCTGCCCGCCCTCGCACCCGCGGACCGCAGCCGACTGCTCGAAAACCTCTGGCGAGTGACTCCGGACCAGGCGACCGCGACGGCGATCGTCGTCGTTGCGGGGCATGAGTGCGTGTGGCTCGAGCCCACCCAGCCGGACCATGTGACACGCCGCGTGCGCCTTCCGGACCGGCTCGGCGGTCTGCGGTCGGTTACGTTCGATGCGGCGAGCGGATCACTATTGGTAGGCGCGGCGACCGGCGTGTGGCGGCTCGAGCCGACGTCCGGCGAAATCGTCGGACAATACGCCGTGCCGAACGCCGGCACGCCGCGGACGGGGTTCAACCGCGCCATCACCTGCGCGGGGCGGCTGCTGGCAACGCACTCGCAGTTGGGGCTGTGGGCCTGGGGGCTTGCGGACGCCACCGACGCCCGGCCGCTGCTCCAGCCGCAAGGCGGAGTTCCGAGGACAATCCGCGCGGTTACCGCGACCGATAACGGCCACATCCTCGTCGGTGTCGATGGCTGCGTGCGCGTCTATGCCCCCGACCTGGGCAGCTTCCGCAGCCTCGCGATCGGTCGCGGCGCTCTTCTGGATCTGGCCGTGGACGGTCCGCGGGTGTTCGCGGCCACGACCGACGGCCTGCTGCTGTCCGATCGCTGGGACACGCCAAACGTCTGGGAAGTCCTGCACCGCCGCTCGGAGCCGATGGAATCGCTCTGCCGGCGGCGGTGGGATGATCTGGTGGAGTTGGTGGTTCCGGGCGGAGCGGACGGTATCCTGGGCGTGTATGGCGACGAGGGCATCATGGTCCGGTTGTTGCCCACGCGCGTGCCAATCCGCCGGGCGTGGGCGTGTGATGACCTGATCGTCGGCCTGAGCGAGCTGCGCGAGCGGCTGATCGTCCTGCCCAGCCGCACGGCGATCCCCGCCGGCGTGGATGTTCCCGTGGGGCGCCTGTTGGGACAGACAGTGCAGGATGTGTGCCTTGTGGTGCGCGACCGAGCGAGCCCGGCGCGCCGGGACGAGCGAAGCGACGAAGGGGAGCATGGGCCTCCGGCCCGTACACAGAGCGACGAAGGGACCGCTGCATGAAACCGCTACCTCACACGCGGACGGAACTGGCCAGTTTCATCGACCACACTTTGCTCAAGCCGGAGGCGACCGCCACGGACGTGGACCGGCTGTGTGACGAGTGCCTGAAGTACCGCTTCTATGCCGCGTGCTTGAACCCGGTGTGGGTGGCGCGCAGTGCCGCCCGGCTGGCGGGCAGCGGGATCGCGGTCGTGAGCGTCGCGGGTTTTCCGCTGGGGGCGACGACGCCGGAGGTGAAGGCGTATGAGGCCCTCGCCGGCGTCGAGGCCGGCGCGAGCGAGATTGACATGGTCGCGGACCTCAGCGCCCTGCGGGCCGGCAACGCGACGCGCGTGACGCAGGACATCCAGGCGGTCGTCGAGACCGTGAAGGCCGCCGGCAGCCCGATCGCCGTCAAGGTGATCCTCGAGACGCGCATCTTGACCGACGAGCAGATCATCCTGGGCTGCCGCTGCGCCGCGGCGGCCGGCGCGGATTTCGTGAAGACCTCGACGGGCTTCTGCCCGGCCGGCGGCGCGACGGTCGAGCACGTCATGCTGCTGCGGCAGCACGCGGGTTCGCTGAAGATTAAGGCGTCGGGCGGCATTCGCGACGAGCCGACCGCGCGTGCCATGATCGCGGCCGGGGCCGACCGGTTGGGGACATCGACGAGCGTCGCGATCATGGAGGCCCTGCCGGCGTGAACGGCTGCGCACGCCGGTCGGCACCGTCACATTGCCCGCAATGCGGACAACCGCCATCGCCGCGCGGGGGGCGTCCGCCGCGTTTTTGTGCCGTTTGCGGCCAGCGCTTGACGACCCTGCACGAGGAGGTCAGTGACGCGCTGTCGCCGCGGCGACGACCGGCGGAGCCGCTGCGCGTGGTGGGGTTTGTGATCGTCGCCGCGGTGGCCTGGCTGTTGTTGGGGCGGTGTTGACGGGCTTTCAGCGCGGCCGTGGCGTGCAATCGGGCTGCGCGGGGCGGCGAGTCTCGTCCCAGATGCGTGCCAGCACCGGGTCGGAGTGGATCATCTCTTCCGTGCGGCGCTGCTGCTCGTCCGGCGTCAGCGTGCGGAACTCCTCCAGAATCCGCTGCTGGATCTGGTGTTTCATTTCGACGCAATCGAAGTCCTTGCCGGTCATGAGATCACCAGTTCGCGGGGGGCGTGTATCGCGACCAAATCATACCGTCACACGCGTCGTGCCGCCCGCGGCCGGATTCTCCCATATAATGGCACCGAGAAGAAGTCGCGTACGGAGGTAGATGATGTCAGCCCACGGATTAGACGTCGCCGCGCACACCGCGGCCGGTGCCCGCACCGTCCGCGCCCCGCGCGGGACGCAACTTTCGTGCAAGGGGTGGCCGCAGGAAGCCGCCCTGCGGATGCTCATGAATAACCTCGACCCCGAAGTGGCCGAGAACCCCGACGAACTGATCGTCTACGGCGGTTCCGGACGGGCGGCGCGAAGCTGGGCCGACTTCGACCGGATCGTCGCCACGCTGCAGCGGCTGGAAGGCGACGAAACGCTGCTCGTGCAGTCCGGCCGGGCGGTCGGCGTGCTCAAAACCCACGCGGACGCCCCGCGCGTGCTCATCAGCAACGCCATGCTCGTGCCGAAGTGGGCGACGTGGGACGAGTTCCGCCGGCTCGAAGCGCGCGGGCTGACTATGTACGGCCAGATGACCGCGGGCAGTTGGATCTACATCGGCACGCAGGGCATCCTCCAGGGCACCTACGAGACGTTCGCCGCGTGCGCCCGCCGGCATTTCGGCGGCTCGCTGAAAGGCCGCCTGATCATCACCGGCGGGCTCGGCGGTATGGGCGGGGCGCAGCCGCTGGCGGCGACGTTTAACGGCGCGGCGTGCCTCGTCGCAGAGGTGGACCGGACCCGCATCGAGCGGCGGCTGAAGACCCGCTATTGCGACAAGCTGACGACGAGCGTCGATGAAGCGCTGGATTGGGTGCTGAAGGCGAAGGCCGCAGGCACGGCCCTCTCGGTCGGCGTCGTGGCGAACGCCGCCGACGTGCTCCGCATTCTGATCGAGCGCAACATCACGCCGGACCTGCTGACGGACCAGACGTCCGCGCACGACCCGTTGAATGGGTACGTGCCGAATGGCGTCTTCGAGCGCGACGAAGCGATCCCGGCGCGCCGGGACGAACGAAGCCACGAAGGGGAGCATGGGCCTCCGGCCCGTGGGGAGCATGGGCCTCTGGCCCGTGCCGCCGGCCGGCGACCGCTGACGTATGAACAGGCTTTGCAGCTTCGCCGCGATGATCCCGAACGGTACACGCGGGAGTCGTTCCGCACGATGGCGGAGCACGTGGCCTGCATGTTGGAGCTGCAACGCCGCGGCGCGATCACGTTTGACTACGGTAACAACCTCCGGGGCCATGCCCTGGAGGCGGTGAAACGGGGTATTGCTGACCCTTCGTCGCTCCACGCACGGGCCGGAGGCCCATGCTCCCCGGCGTCGCTGACCGCCGGCGGGACGCCGACGCTCCCCACGGGCGGGACGCCGACGCTCCCCACGGGCGGGACGCCGACGCTCCCCACGGGCGGGACGCCGACGATCCCGTACGACCCCTTCCGCATCCCCGGCTTCGTGCCCGAGTACATCCGCCCGCTGTTCTGCGAAGGCAGCGGGCCGTTCCGCTGGGCGGTGCTCTCGGGCGACCCGGCGGACCTGCGCGTCACGGACCAGGCGGTGCTGGCGACGTTTCCCGAGGAGGAGCACCTGTGCCGGTGGATTCGGCTGGCCGGCGAGAAGGTCGCGTTTCAGGGCTTGCCGGCGCGGATTTGCTGGCTGAAATACGGGCAGCGGGCGAAGATGGGGCGCGTTTTCAACGACCTGGTGCGGACGGGCAAGGTCTCCGCGCCGATCGTCATCGGCCGTGACCACCTCGATTGCGGCTCCGTCGCGTCGCCGAACCGTGAGACGGAGGGCATGAAGGACGGCTCCGACGCCATCGCCGACTGGCCGATGCTCAACGCAATGGTGAACACCGCGTGCGGGGCGACGTGGGTCTCGATCCACCACGGCGGCGGCGTGGGGATCGGCTATTCGCTGCACGCGGGCATGGTGATCGTTGCGGACGGCACGGCGGAGGCGGAGCGGCGGCTGGAGCGTGTGCTGACCGCCGACCCGGCGACAGGCGTCATCCGCCACGCGGACGCGGGCTACGAGCTGGCGGTCGAGGTGGCGCAGGCCCGGGGAGTGGACTTGGCGGAGTAGCGAATAGCGAGTAGCGAGTTGACCACGGTCGATCGCGCAACAACTCGCTACTCGCTATTCGCTATTCGCACTTCTCCTCAATCGCCGCGGCCGTAGATGACGTAGACTTCGCCGGCGTCGCGGCGGGCGAAGGGGTCGGCCAGCATGGCGCCGATGGCGAAGTCACCCTTGCCGTCACCGTCGAGGTCGCCGATCGACGTAATGCCGCGCGAGTAGACGGGCACGGCCTCGTTGTTCGGGTTCAGGAAGATATCGTTGTTGGGGTTGTTCGGATCGGATGGGAACTGCGCGTCGTGGCCATAGACGAGTCGGCCGCCGCCGAGGGCGTCGCCGACCGTGCGGCCGGTGAATTTCGCGCCGGGCAGGTCGAAGGTTCCGATCTTGCTGAGCGCGATGGTCTGTCCGCCGTACCAGCGGGTCGAGCCGTAGATCAGGTAGACGGCACCGCGGCCGCTGAGGGCGCCGGGGGCGGCGATGAGCACATCGCCGAGGCCGTCGCCATCGACGTCACCGGCGCAGCCCACGTTGCCGCCGGCTAGGTCGCCGGGGTTCTCGCCGGTGAAGCGGACGCAAACACCAGCGGCGATCGCGCTGGCGACAGTCCAGCCCCCGGCGGGGCTCTGGAGGCTGCCGGAGCCGAGGAGGATGACTGCCTCGCCCGTACTGCTGGAGGCGCGGTCATTTCCAACGATGACGTCGTCG
Source organism: uncultured Planctomycetales bacterium (assembly GCA_964394415.1). GTDB lineage: Bacteria > Planctomycetota > Phycisphaerae > UBA1845 > Fen-1342 > JAGVEP01. The sequence goes on along the minus strand of CAYMXT010000044.1, from coordinate 4,955 downwards.
TACGCATCGCCGTTGAAGTCGCCGGCCTTGTCGAAAACGCGGGCCAGCGGAGCGTTGGGATCAATGCCTTTCAGCACGACGCCTTGCAGACGCTCAATGTGGCTTGGGTCGTAAGCTGCGCGTTCCAACAGGTAGTTGCCCTCGAGGCCGGTGTTGCGCCCGTACACAATGAAGATCGCGCCGACCTGCGTCATGTCTGATCCGAGACCGATGTCCGCGCGCACATACGGCGATCCGACACCGAAATCTTCAACGCTGTCGTTGTCGATGTCGCCCAAGGCCCGCACGTAAGACATCTGGGCGTTCTCGTGCGGCCCGACGACCTGAGTTACGCTGGAAATGAACGAATCGGCAACGTTGTTCGCGCCGCTGCCCGTATGCTTGATCGGCGAATCACAGTACTCCAGCAGCGCCATGCCGGCCATTTGCGAGCGCGTCCGGAAATGAGCCTCGTCGGGGCAAGCGCTGATGTCCGGGATTGCGGCTTCGAGCAGAGCCTCGTAGTCGTAGTTCGACTGACGCGTGTTCACAGTCAGATCGGCGAGGTCGTTGTCCAGGCTCTCCCACAACGTATCGTAAAACGCGTCATGCTCGCGGTAACAGCCGACGTCCTCAATGATGTAGGTATGAGGCACCGGCATGCTGGTGTCCATGTGCTCGGCGTTTGGATCACGTCCGTTGGGATCAACCGCGCGCTCGACATCCGGGTAGGGGTAGGTGCGCTCGGTGTACACGTAGTTGTTGGGGTCGTTGGGGTCCGGGTTCTGTACGTTGGGATCGAGCAGCCAGCGGACGCCCGGCTCGATCCAGAGTTGTGAGCGGGTCGGTCCGCCCGCATACGCCGGGGAGTTGACGCGGTACTGGTAGATGACGCCGGAATTGCTGCGGGTCACCGACGGCAGATTAGGCACGTCGGCCCGTCGCGCGGTGTGATTCGGGGCGCTGATGTACAACCATGTTTCGCCGGAACTGGCCGACGAACCAAAGTGGTCGTTCACCCGCTGTCCAAGCACACGCGCCCCAACCTTGTCCGCATAGGGTGAGACCATCGGGTTTTCGAAACCGCCAAAACCCGTGTGGATGCAGTAGGCTGACGCGGTGGGATCAACATTCGGATCGGCGAAGAAGAACTGCGAGCCGACCAGGAAGCCGGCGCCGGCGGCGAGCACAGCGTTCGGGTCAATGGATTTGCAGGTACCGCCCTCGTATGGAGACGGTTGCTTGGCGGCGAGCCAATAGTTGGTCAGCTCGCACGAGCCATTCTCGGCGCAATTCCGTACGCTGGGAACGACCGCGCGCGAGTTGATGCTCGCCATCGTTATTCCCGGCCAAATGTTGGCCAGCGGGGGGTTGGCCGCATCCCAAAACGCGTCCTTCGTCAGCCAGTTGTCGAAGCCCTGCGCGCCCTGATTCCCGAAAGCAACTTCCCAGAAAAGGTTGACTTTCTTGTACGTATTCAGCGCATTGGGGTTGGTGTTCGGGTCGATATTCAGCGGATCGCAGTAGTTGTTGGGGTCATTCGGATCGGGCACGCCGCCGCCCAGTTCGGCGCCCTCGGCGTCCCGCAACAGAGGGTACAGAGTATCGCGGCCCGTGTGACTGAACGTCTGTCCCACTTCGTGCAGATCGATAATACGGTCGCCCTTCGCATTGCGCTGCGTTGGGCTGTTGTACATGCGGTTATGGCTGGAGACGATGACAATGCCGCCGCGCGTGAACTGCGTGCGGTTCTTGAGCCACCCGTACATGGGGTTGTTCGGATCGGTCGTGACCTTGAAGTTGTTGGGGTCGAAAATACCCCACGTATCAGCGCGGTCCCAGGCCGGGTTGTATTCGAGCGACCCCATGCCGAGCGTATAGGGCCCCAACTCGGGAAGCTGCCAGGGTGGCCAGGCCGCCAAGCTGATCGACTCCACCCGCGGCAAGCTGAACACGATCTCGGGCTCGTTGTCCCCGTCCATGTCGGGGACCGTGGTCACGTCCGAAATGCCCTCGGTCCACGTGGTCGGTACCGGGGCGCGGATGCCCATGAAAACAAGGCCCTTGATGCTCTGCAGCGCTGGATTGCCGTAGGCGTCCAGCACGCCGACCGCATTCAGCTTTTTGGGTCGGCGCAGCCGCGTCCCCTCGCCGAGGATGAGGTAAGCTTCACCCCACCCGATGCCGCTCGGTCCGTGGCCGCGCGGTTTGCCGAACCGCGACGCAATCACGAGTTCATCGTAGCCGTCGTTCGTCACGTCCCCGACGCCCGTCATCGAACTGCCCGCCAGGTCGTTGAAGTTGAAGCCCTGGAGAATGCAGCCCTTGCTGGGTGCGGAGAAGGGACCATCCGTGCCGTTGTCGTAGTTGCTGCTGTTGGGGTCCAGCCGGTTCAGGTCGAACGTGCCGACCATCCGGTTGGTGACCATGAGCTGGGCCTTCTTGTCCGTGCCCGGCTGGCTCAGGTCCGGGGCGTAGAACTTCGTCTTCGGATTGATGCCGTCGGATAGGACGACCAGGAAGTAGTACGTCCCCGCGCTGATGGACACGGTCGCGTCGTACGAGCGCGTCGCGGCCCCGGCCCCCAGCGCCTGCTCGTTCAGCAGAATCCCCGCGTAGCTGTTCGGATCCTGGTCGGTGTCGAGCCGAATCTCGAGCGTGTGGGCCGACGACGTGTCGCTGGTGTACACGTCCACGTGCAACGTGCCCGGGCTGATGAGCAGGTCGCCGCCCGGCGACTGCCAGGTGCCCGAAGGTGCGACCGCGTCGATCGTCACGAGGCCGGTGGCGTAGTCGACCTTTTCGCCGCCGCTCGAAGTCCGTGTGCGGAGGCCGATCAGGAAGGTCGCGGCCCCGTTATGGCCGGCGCTGTTGAGGCGGTTCTTCTGCTGGGCCTCCAGAGTGTCGTACTGGATGGTTTGCGTACCGGTTGAAACGGCCAGGTCGGCGACCTTCATCACCTCGCCGGTCGCCGTGCCGTTGGGGTCGGCGTAACTGAGCACCAACTCGACGCTGCCGACGCGGCCGCTGGGGTCGGTGAGCTTGTAGGTGACGTTGATCTTCGTCCCGGGACGGACGCCGACGGGCGTGAGGGGCTCGGTGAAGCGGATGGTGTAGTCGCCGGTACCGCCCGTGCCACCGCCGGTTCCCCCACCGGTGCCGCCGCCGGTAGTTCCACCGCCGGTGCCGCCGCCGGTTCCGTCGCCAGTGCCCCCGCCGGTGGAGCCGCCATCGGTACTGGGCGGCGGCGGAATCGGGCGCGTGCCGCCGTCAGTCGTCGTCGTGTTCGGTTCGGTCGTGACCTGTTCGTTCTGGTCGGCGACCTGGGCTGGCGTCTGTGGTTGTGGGCAGCCGCCGAACAGGACGATGCCCAGCAGGGACGCGACGGTGAGCGAAAGAGTGGCCGGGGCGGTCACGAATGGGCGGCGTGACATTTTACGGATACCTCCGCGGGAAAAGTACTTACGTAACCGGACGAAGCTCGCCAGGGGCGGTCTCCGGGGTGCTGCTGACGCCGCTGCTGGAGAGCGTATCCGAACCACGCACGCCGGTGCGGGGGGAGACGGCCCGCCACTCGCGTGGCGGGTTCTGAAAGCGGCGCTCAGGGCGCACGTCAATCGTATCGGCGCATAGGTGACCGGTCAACGATAAGCTCCCCCGGGCGGAATGTCGGTCCGCCGCCCGTAAACCCGCCGCTTTGCGCAAGGCCGGGCGTGAGCTAAGATAATGACCGACGAGCAGGAACTGCGGGGGCGGCACCCGCGCCGGGTACCGCACGCATACGTCCGAAAACGACAGGAAGTGTCCCGATGAGTGTGATCAGGCCGCTGCCGGGGATTCGTTACGCAACCGACAAATCGCGGGATATCTCCGCTCTGCTGGCGCCGCCGTACGACGTCCTCGATGACGCCGGCAAAGCCGCCCTGGTGGGTCGTCACCCGCGCAACTTCGTTGTGATTGACCTGCCCCACATGCCGCCCAAAGCCGCGGGGCCGGCCGCGGTTTACGAACAGGCCCGGCGGACGATGGACGGATGGCTCGCGGACGGCACGCTTGTCCGCGACGCCGAGCCGGGGCTATACGTGTACCATCAGGTGTACACCCACGGCGGGACCGCTTACGTCCGCAAGATGTTCTTCGCCCGGCTGAAGCTGGAGCCGTTCGGCGAGGGCAGCATCTTTCCGCACGAGCGCACCTTCGGCGGGCCGAAGGAAGACCGCCTCGCGCTGACCAAGGCGACGCAAGCCAACCTCAGCCCGATCTTCGGACTGTACGAAGACACCCAGAATGTGATCGCACAGCGCCTGGAGCGGGCACTGGGTCGCGAACCCCTGGCGACGGGCACGCTCGACGGCGTCGAGAACCGCCTGTGGCAGGTCACCGACCACGCCACTATCGCCGAGGTGGCCCAGTTGATCGCCCCCAAGGCGACGTACATCGCCGACGGACACCATCGCTGCGGCACCGGCATGATGTATCGCGACTGGCTGATTCAGGAGCGCGGCACCCTGCCGGCGGAGCACCCGGCCAACTACGTGCTCTGCGTGTTCTGCGCGATGGAAGACCCCGGGCTACTAATCTTGCCGACGCATCGGATTCTGCCTGCCGTGAACGTCACGGCGGAGACCTTCCGCAACGACGCAGCCGTGCAGGTCGTGCCCCTGGACGTGAAGACCGGCAGTGCGGCGGTAAAGGCCCTCGCAAAGCACGGCTCCCAGGCGGTCGGCCTGTTCAACGGCACGAGCGGCACGTACTGGGCCGTCAAACCGACCTCGCCGGACATTCTCGACAAACTGGAGCCGGCGCGCACGCCGGCCTGGCGCCGGCTGGGGCTGGCGTTCCTGCACGCGTACTTGCTCGACCGCGTGGTGACGCCGAACGTGTGCGGCGGAAAGGCCGTCGAGATCAAGTACATCAAGGCGGACGAGGAGGCCATCGCAACGGCCCGCGCGAGCGCGGGGGTTGCATTCCTGATG
>CAYMXT010000043.1:0-22745 GCA_964394415.1 uncultured Planctomycetales bacterium | reverse complement strand
GCAACCCGCGCCGCCGCGCGGCCGCGGACCGCGCGCAAGAACAAGCCCGAGTGCCGCGACGCACGCGACAGCCGGGCTTGTCGGAAAGCCTGCCTCCCGGCGCGCCGCTAACGCAGCACGACGGTGTTGGCCGGCAGATCGTCCGGAATATGCATGTCGAGCCAGTTGGACCACACGCCCTGCGCAAACGTCGTCGACGGCGTCCGCACGATCGTGTCAAAGTCCTTGCCGACATTGGCGAACACGTTGTCGGAAACAGACTGAATCGCGGCGTTACCGCCGGCCTTGAACAGGTTGAAGAAATCCAGGTTGTTGGCGTACAGACACCCGTCCGGGCCCCACGCGCTGCCGAACAGGCCGAGCGTTGAACCGCCCAACGCGAGCACCATCAACGCCCGCCGCATCCGCATCCACTGTGTCATGTCGAAACCTCCATGAAGTCTACGGGTTCCTCATCCTCATGCGCCGGAACTAGAACGCCACCTGAAGCTGAACGCGGAAGATCAGGGCGTCGTCGTTCACGTTGGCCAGACTGTACTGGCCGCTCGAAATCGGTACTTCGCTCACCTTGGTCACGTCCGTCTGGAGCTTGACCCGATGGCCGTCGATGTAGTAGTTGACCCCCGCGCCATAGTCCCACGTGCCTTCCTGCCCGCCGCCCAGGGCCGAGATACCGCCCACGCGCGTCACGAGCTCGAGCTTCTTCTCGAGGCCCGGAATCGGCAGGAAGTAACCCGCCTGGAGGTAGCCGCCGTGCTGTGTGCCCGTCGAGCCGTCGCCGGTCAACAGAAACAGCGGCGCGAACGGCGGTTGCGAGCCGGCCCGTACGTCCTGAATGCGGAGCACGTACTCGCCCGTCAGCGAGAAGCCACGCCACTTGAACGCCGCGTCAAACCCGAACTGGTTGAACTGGAGCCCGTCCGAACTGGTCAGGCCGAACCCGCCGTCGCGAAAGAACGTCTGCCGCGCGAATGGAATCCGCAGCGTGCCGTCGTGATAGTCCTCGGCGAACGCGTAGTGGAAGCCGAAGTCCAGGGCGGGCTCAGTGTGGTGCTCGATGTCGCTGAACGAGAGGAAGTGCCCGTCGGTGTCGACCGGCGTCTCGCTCGCGCCCGTCAGCGCGTGCCACACCACGCGTGCGAATAGCGCCGGGTTGTTGTCGTGCCCGGCGGTGTAGAGCGTCTCATCCGTGGTGATCGTCTGCGTCGTAGACGAGCCCCACGAGTTGACCACATCCAAGTAGTACTCGACGCGCTTCTCGAACGCCTGGCCCCACAGCCGCACGCCCGTCGCCACGCCGCCGCCGAACACCGCGTTCATCGTCGGGTAGTCGGCGAACTGCATGTGTGCGGTCGAACCGAAGTCCGCTCGCGTGCTGGCCGGCCGGAAGGTGCCCAGCTTGATCTGGAACTCATCCGCGAAGCGGTAGTTCACCCAGGCGTACAGCAGCCGCGTGTCCAGCGCGTTGGCCTGCGTCGTGCTGCTGTCGAACTCGATCAAGTAGGTCAGATCCTTCGTGACCGCGTGCCCGCTGAAGCGAATCCGCATCCGCGCCCAGTCGAACCCGTCGCGGTCGTGCCGCCGGAAACCCGGCACCAGATAGCGGTTGTCCGACCGCGTCGAGTAGTGCGTCCAGCGGAACTGCATCTGGGCGTTGAACCGCATCAAGAACTTGTCGTCGCTGCCCTTGATGAAGAAGCCCTTGTCGTAGCCCGCCTGCACCGTCGACGGCATCAGGCTTTCGCGAAACTGCTGTTCGCTCAGCACTTCGCGAATCTGCTTCTTCATCTCTTCGACCCGTGCGGCGTTCATGTCCGCCTGGGCCGCCTGCGACACCTGCTGTTCCAACGCTTCGATCTTCTGCTGCTGCGCCTCGAGGAGCGCTTCGAGCCGGGCCATCTGGCCGTCCGGCTTGCCCGACGTTCCTTCGTCGGCCAACACCGGCCCGGCCAGGACGCCGACTACTACCGCGCCCAGCAGGCTCATCCGAACGAGTCGTCCTGACATTTGGTACGTCTCCTCTTTCAGACCTACGTCTTAGCTTCGCCCTCGCGGGCTAGCGCCGAATTGACGAGCGCAGCGCCATTACTTGGCCGCGCGCTCCATACCCACATCAGACGCATAATTTACTGATCGGACCCATCAATGCAATACCTCGACATCAATAATTCAAGAAATCGTGGCCAGGAAAGCGGCCCACGGTCGTCAACGGACGCTTTTCCGTCACCGGGCCTCCGACGTCGGCCAGCGAGGCCAGCTCGAATCATCTGACGGAATTTCGTCACCATTCGGTAGCACCGCCAATGGATCCGCCGGCGAGCACCGCATTTGACAGCCCGGTACGCGACTTGTTTACTAGCGCAACGCGTCTGCGTGACCAGTCTCCGGCACCCTAGCGCTTTGGAGGATCGCCCGCCATGATGCTCGCCGACTTCCTCGGTCTTTCGACGCTGAACTGGGCCATAATCATCGCCCTGGTCGTGATCGTGATTGTCCTCACGATCATCAAGAAGAAACAGCAGGAATAAATCCACCTTCAGCGCGGGAGCCGCACCGCCTAATCGTGTGGCCGGCCACGCCGCATGAACCGCGTGCGCAGGGCTGGAGCATGGCGCCCGAACCAATCTCGTCGGCCCCCTGGGCCTTGTTCGCCCGCGACGTGCTCGCCGCGGCCGTAATGCGGCGTGACCCCGCCGCGGTAGCCGCGCCACCTACCGAATCAGCGCCGCACGGCGGTGTCTTCGTCACGCTCCACAAGCACCGTCGCCTGCGCGGCTGCATGGGCACGCTCGACACCGACCTGCCGTTGGCCGAGGCCGTCCGGCGGGCCACCCTGTCGGCCGCGTTTCACGATCCGCGTTTTTCCCCGGTCAATTCGCAGGAGCTGGCCGACCTCGACCTCGAGGTGTCCGTGCTGTCGCGCCCCGAACCGATGCGCGCGCTCGACGAGCTGGTGCTTGGCCGCCACGGCATTCTCGTCCGCCGCGGTCCGCAGCGCGGGCTCTTCCTGCCCCAGATCGCTATCGAACATCATCTGGACCGCGCGGCGTTCCTCGCGCGCTGTTGCGACGAGAAGGCCGGCCTGCCCGCGGATGCCTGGCGCCAGCCGGACACCGAAGTGCTGCTCTTCACCACCGAAGTTTTCCGCGGGTAGCGGTCAGCCGCGCCCCGCGTCCTCGTGCGCGATCCCCAGGATCAACGCGACCCCCACGCCGATCACCGCCACCACTGTTTCCTCGGCCAGCGCCAGCCCCGCCTGGGCCGCATAGGCCACCAGCACCGTTGCTACCGCCACCTGCACCTTCCGGCTCCGCAACGGCCAAAGCCAACGTCGCCAGCCAATCACTTCACGGGTCACTGTGAAAACCCTCCATCCGTGGCCGCTTCCTGAAGATGGCCCCGTACTTGCGTGCGGGGTTCCGATTCGGCGGACGCCGCGCGCTCGGCCGCGTTTTTCACGGTCTCGATCAGCAGTCCCTGTCGCGCGCGGTCCATGCGCTTCTCGACGCTCTTCCACAGCAGATCAAGTACCGCCTGGTCGCCATACAGCTTCGCATCGACGCCGATCAGACGCAGCGCCGCCGCCCGTTCGTGCTGCACCGCCCAGAATTCCAGCAGATCGCGCTCGTTCCAGACCGCGCTGAGCGCGTCGCGCTGCTCCGCAGTCAGCCCGGCATCGTCCACGCGCCGCCGCAGATCGCGGTACAGCAGCACGCACAGGGCCTCGTGTTGCCGGTCAAACACGGCTTGCTGCACCTCGTCTGCACGCCGCTGGGTCTCAATCGCGATGCGCGTCGACTCGCTGGTACACCCGCCCAGCAGCACGCCGAGCAGCACGCCGAAACGAACCGTCGCGGTCATGGCAACCCTCCCACCACGAACAGCGCCTTGAGGGCGAACACCAGTCCTTCGGTCCACTTCTCCGCCGCCATCGCTTCCGCCAACTGCTGCGCGGTTGCCCGCAGCTCGCTGTGCTCCAGCCACAAACCCGCCGGCGCCGCACGCGCCAGCTCCGCCGCGTTGTAATCCCGCGCCTCGGGCGTCTGCGTCCGCCGCACGCGCTCCGCTTCGATCAGCAGCGCGTCGATCACCCGCCGGGCCGCCAGCACCAGCGCCCGCGCGCTCTCCGCATCCACGCTTTCGACCAACCGTCGCCAGTCCATGCGCTTTCTCCTCACCGCGGCCGCGCTCACGCCGCGTCGCACCGCCAGTCCTCAAGCTGCCGCGTCAACCGCTCCAGCCACTCCGCCTCCCACGTCCGGTGCGCATGCACCTCCTCGCGCAAGGCGGCCAACGCTTCCGTGTTCGCGCGCACCACGTCCAGCAGGTGCCGATTCACCTCGGCCACCTGCCCGGCGTATTGCAGGGCGTCGCACACGCCGGCCGCACTCCGCGTGCGGTCCTGCCGCTCCAGCCACCACATCACGAACAGCAGCCCCGCCACACCCAGCGACGGAAGCTGCGTCAGCAGCTCCGGCGTCATCCGGGCACCCACTCGACCCACACCGTCACACTCAGTTGCGCCACCGTCGATTCATACTCGCTGGTCACACCCAGCGACTTGCCCGCGTCCGTCCCCAGCGCGTACAGCCGTCCGAGCCGCAACACCAGCGGCGCGCCCGGACCCAGATGCCACGGCGGCGTCAAGACCCGTTCGTTGGCCCCACTCGGATCGCTCAGCAGCGTGAGCTTGACTTCTTCCCAGCACGTCGCCACCACCATCAAGACTCGACAGATCGCACCACTCTGTCCCGCCACCACCAGCGCCCCAATCTGCGCCGCACTGAAACTCGCCATCTCAATCGTCATGCGTCGAACCCTCGCGCTACCACTACAGCCCGTCCAATTCGTCCGCCGAGAACACCCGCGCACGGCTCGCCTGCCGCGGCTGGTCGGCGTGCGCTACCGCCGACGTCGGCGGACTGGCCGCCGGCAACACCAGCCGCCCGTTGGCCACGTCCTCCAGCCATCGTAGCGCCGCGGCGTAGAGCGTTTGCACCCGCTGCGGCGGATCGCCGATGAACGGCGAACCGTGCCACGCCAGGTACTCCGCCAAGTCCAGAACCCGCGCCGTCAGCACTTGTGCCAGCTCCGGATGCGCCGCGAGGTCCACCGGCGTGGCGTATCGGCGGGCAAAGAAGCTGTCCGCCTCGGCCTCCGCCGCGTCGACCAGTTCCTGGGCCACGTTCGCGTCTGCCGTCGTCCCGCTCACCCGGTCCGTCAGCCGGGCATACAGCGTGGCGCCGAGACGTTGACTCAAGTCCGCTGTACTGATGTATGCCATGTACACATCTCATTTGAAAACAAACCACAGAGGCACAGTGAGGAGAGCGACGAAGCGACCGAGCGACGAGGCGACGAAGAGGTTTCTGGTTTGCCGGTCCCGAGTGTCCATCCGCGCCGCCTCGTTGCCTTGTTGCCTCGTTGCCTTCTTCTCTGTGTCTCTGTGGTGATCTTCTTCTTACGTGAACGTCACCAGACACGCATCCTGCCAGAAGCCATACCCGGCCTCGTGAATCGCCTTGACGCCGTACTGATGCTGGTTTTCGTTCACTTCCAGCTCGCTGCCTTCCGCGAGCACCTGGATCTGCACGGGCAGCTCTTCCTGGAAGATGAACGGCCGCGTGCTGCCGTCAGTGCGGAAGATGGCGAACCGGTCGGTCCACGCCACACGCGGGTTCGCGACCCACGCGACGCGGAACGGCTCGCCGCCCGCCAGCGGGTTCGTCGTCGCATCCACCGTGCGGCCCGCCAGGGCCACCAGCGTGGGGGCCAGGAAGCTCATCGGCACCATCACCAGAAACTCGCGTGCCCCTTCGTTCAGCGGCTCGCCCTGGTCGTCCTTGAATGACAACACCTGCCCGATGCCCTTCACGATCGCCTCGTACATCTCCGTGTCCGTCGGGGCGGTCGGCGTCGCGGCGTCGTAGGTGATGTCGTTGCTCTGACTGCCCGAGTCACCCTCGCTGTGGTCCGTGTCGAAGAAGTACTGCCCGTCATAGCAGGCAGTGTTCTCGGCCGCCTGAATCAGGGTGGTCAGCAGCTTGTTCGGGTGCGTTGCTACCCGCCGGGCCAGCTCGTTGACGCGCACCATGATCTGCCCGGTCTTGTCGCGGCGTTGCTCGTCCGCATCCACGCGGACCGTGGCCTCCCACGTCTTGTTGACAATCGTCACGCCCTGCCCGCGCAGCGGCTTGACCTGTCGTCCGCCGACCCACTCGCGCACCTGCGGCACCATGCCCAGCCAGCGATACGTCTCGGTCGCCTGATTGCTGCTGAAATGCAGCGCCAGCCGCGTCCACCAGGCCGCCTGGGCATACTCTTCCAACCGGCGGTAAAACCGCCCCACGATCGCCCGTGAAGTCAAACCCGTATCAACAACAACACTCATGGAATTCTCCTCATGTCAAGGTGATGTCCACTGCCCGGGCCGCCCGCGCGCCTGCTACGCCAGGTCGCGGCTCAGAATGACCCAGGCCGTTCCAGTACACAGCACCAGTACGCAGTCGTACTGGGCGTCCACCCCCGCGTAGGTGGCCGCGCCGTCAATCGTCTCCGCCGCGTCCGCATCCAGCGTCACCGCGAAGGCGTTGTTCGTGGTCTTGACCAGCCGGAACCAGCCGCCGGCCCGCACCGTCGCCGCCGGCGGCAGCGTCAGCGTCCGCGCCGCCGTGTTGCCGATCAACAGCGTGCGGTTCAGATGGTCCAGCGTCAGCGTCGCCGCCGCGTCCGCCAGGGTCACGACGGCGCCGTTCTCCAAGGCCCCGCTCAGGCCCGTCGCCGGCTGGCACCGCACGCGCGCCGTGTTGCTCGTTTCCACCGCCACGATGCGACCGACACGACTGTTGCCCGTCGGCGTGAGCGTCAACGTGTCATCCGCACTGGCGTATACGTCCTTGCCGATCTCGCTCACCGTCACGCCCGACAAGGCGTGGACCACGTCTACCATCTGGTGCAGCCGCACGTTGATGCCGCCCGCCGTGTGCCCGGCGCCGGTGTTGTCCGCCAGCCGGTACGCCACGCCGAGAAAGTCATCCCCCGCCGTCAGCGGCCGCGCATAACCGGTACTGCGGTCACGCCCGACCAGGGCCCCTTTGTAGATCTTGACATTGTCCGCAACCGGCAACTCCACCAATTCCTGCGACACATAGAACTGCACGTCTCGATCCGCGCTCAGCGCCATGGCTGTATCTCCTCTGTAGATTGAAAAACGTCGGCCTTGTGACTACTGTCCTGCACTCAACACGCGCCCCGCCGCCACGGCCAGCTCGTATGCGGCCAGGTCCTCCGCTTCCACCCCCGTCGGGGCCGGCCCGCGCGCCACCGCTCGCTTCAAGCGCACTACCTGCCCGCGCGCATCCACCGGCACCACTCGCCCCGGCGGCAACAGCACCGGCGCCCGGGCCAGCCGCGCCTCCGTCGCCTCCGCGTCGCGCAGGTAATCCGCCCGCCAGTCCAGGCTGTTGCTGTCCACGATCTTGCCCAGCCGCAAGCCGCGCTCGATAAACGTGTCCGCCTCCTGGGCCGCGAGCTTCGCCCGCAGCTCGTCCGACTCGGTCTGGGCCAGCACGAGCGCGGCCCGCAACTCCTCGCGCGCCTCGTCACCGTCCAGCGCACGCCGCGCGGCCAGCGCCTGCACCCCGCGCATCGCCGGGTCGTTCGTCAACGCCACCGGCCCCAACCCGGCCACGTCGCTGTAGTCTTCGTCCGTCCAGAAAATGACCGGCGAAAAGTATTTGTACTCACCACTGGCCAGCAGCTCGGCGGCGCGCGCGGTCCACGCGACGTCCACCGCCCACAGGCCGTCGTCGCGCACCGCCAGCCCGCCGATCCAACCGGCCGCCGGTTTCAGCCCATCACGCCGACCGTTGCAACGCTCAAAGCTCTGGTGTTCGTAGTCAATGGCCAACTTGCGGCCAAGCTGCTCAAACCAGCGCTGGGCCGACTCGGCGTGCGCCTGGGTGAACACGAAACTCCCGCCGACCAGCGGCCGCTCGACCGCGACCTCGCCGAACGGAATCAACAGGAACTCGCGCACCGGCTCGCCGCGGCCGGCCGCCAGCGCCGTGAACGGCAGCTCGGACCGCACCTGCGCGGGTCGCACCAGACGCAAGCCGTCCAGCCGCTCCAATACGTCTTGCACCGTGTCATGGACGGGCTCCAGCTCGCCGGCCAGGTCGTCGCGGGCCAGGGCCAGCGCCTCGCGCAGGCCTTTCAAGATGCGGTGCCGCACAAACGGCCCGATCGGCGTCGCATCGCCAGCAGTTACGTCGTGATTTTCCATCGCAGTCATTACCTCCCAGTGCGGGTTGCACGTTTGGTGTCGCTTTCCACCTTGGCGGACGGCCGCGCGGGCGACCGCCGCATGATCTCGATGTTGGGCCGGCCGGGTGCGCGGCCGATGCCCGCGAACCCCATGCCCAGGTAAAAGCCGCGCGGATCGCCGGTGCTCATGTCCAGCTTGGCCCGCACCTCGGTCGCCCCACTGGACTCCACCAGCGCCCGGCCGATGCCCAGCCCTCTGTAGTTCGGGTGTACCAGGGCATTCACCAGCCGCGTGCCCTTGGTCGTAATCGCCACCCCCACCAGCACGTCGTCAATCTCGGCGACGTACACCTGGTGATACGGGCTCTTGAGCATGTCCCGAAGCTGGCCGCGCCGCAGGAAGTAATCCCGCCGTAGCACCGTGTCGAAAAAGAACCCCAACGGGGCCTCGTCGCTTTCGCCGGCGGGGCGCACGGCCAGACCGTGACAGACGGGCGTCATGCTCACTTCGCACCTCCGCCGGCCAGCACCGGCTCCCCCCCCTGCGGCTGCGGAATCCCCAGGGCTTGATGCACCCAGTGCTGCGGCACGCGCAAGCCCAGCGCGTTTACCGCGACCGCCAGCGTCTCCGCCAGCACCTTCGTGTCCACGGCCTGGGCCAGCGACCGGCGAAACTGCGGCACCGCCGCACCCGCACCGCACCGCGCCTGCACCAGCGGCGTCAACAGGTCGCGCCGCAGCGTGGCCCCTTCGTCCCCGATGTCATCGACGAGCAGGTCTTCGCGCACGCGGTCATGGACTTCCGCCGCGGCCCGCGAACCGCTGCTGCCGATGTCGGTAGTGAGGTGCTGCCCCAGCCAGAGAATGGTAATCTCGGTGTTGCAATACTCTTGCAGTGCCTCGTAGGGCAGGTGGCCGCCCTTGGCCGGCTCGATGAACTTCAGGTCGATGTTCTTGCTGAAGACCGCGGCGGCCTCAGTGCCCATCGCCTGGAGCATGTCGAGCAGCCGCTGCTTGTCCGCGTCGGGTGCGCCGGGCTCGAACTGCGCGATGCGCACGGGCATCCCCGCGATCTGCGAGTAGATCAGCCAGTCCTTGAAGCTCAGGTTCTGCGCCACGTACAGCAGCGCCGACGCCCGCAGCAGCCCGCCTTCAAACGGCCGCCCCGCCGTCGCCCGCGGCTGATGCACGATCCACTTATGCGGGTACGCATCGAGCGGCACGCCCAGCGCCGGCTCATCCTCCGTCAGCACGCGCAGCCGCCAGGGCTCGTGCGGGTCGGCGATCAGCCGCGTGTACGGCACGGGCACCAGGTCCACAAGCTGGCCGCGGTCCCAGACCAGCTCGACCACCGCCAGTCCGTACGCCAACGCGTTCGCCAGGTGGTCGAGCGCGGTCCGGAAGCTCTCGAGGCGCAGCAACGTGCGCCGGCAGTAGTCCATGACCTCCGCGGAGGCACCCGGTTCAACGTCCGGCGGTGGCGCGATCTCCCAGTTCAAGCCAGTCAGCGCGAGCCGGCGGGTCGCCTCGACCGCCGCCAGCCGCGGCCATTTCTGGAGCATCTCCCCGAACAGCTCGAACTGCGACTGCGGCCAACCGGCGTCGGCCGCCTGGAGAAACGAAAGCACGCGCGCCGGCGTCAGCCCGACCGTCGGATAGGTGCGCGCGCTATCGGCGCGCCAGGGTTGCAGCAGGCGTGACGCGTCGCCGCGCCGCGGGGCCGACCCGGGCAGGAGCGACCCGAGGGCTCGCAGGACCGCGGCGACGCGCTGGGGGAAGGGCCTGGACAAAGTCAGTTCTCCGCTGCGGCCGGCGGGGCCGCGGGTTTTCGCCACCGCGTTAACGGTAGCCCAAAATTCTAGCATGTCTAGAAACCAGCCCGCCGCGGGCGGCCCCTGCGCGACTCTGGCCGCCGCTGGCGGATTCGGCCGGCCGCGGCGCTTGGGAACCGCCCCCGCCTTCGCTATAGTGGCCCTCATGCGAAGCTGGCTCATGCTGCTGGTCGTCGGCGGGTTACTCTCGGGTTGCCGGTCGCTCCGACCCAGCGCGCCGCCGCCCGACGCCAGCCGCCCGGTCATCAAGACCGAGGCGGAGCTGGCGGCCGAACGCGAGCAGCGGATTCGCGACGGGCAGGTGGTGCCGACCACGTCGCCGACGCTGGACATCGAGCGGCCGACGAACCCCGCCCCCCGCCGGCCGCCGCCCCCCGCGCCGCCGCCCAACGCGGTCCAGGGCGACATCCTGATGGTCAACGATACCGCCCTGACGGTCGCGGAAATCCTCTACCCGCTTCGCGAACAACTGACCGAAGTCCGCCGCACGCGTACCCCCGCGGGCTTTCGCGAGGAAGCACGCCGCCTACTGCGCCGGCTGACGCAACAGGAGATCGGCTCACTGTTGATTTACCAGGAGGCGTCGGCCTCGCTGGATGAGCAGGAACGCAAGATCGTCGCGCGCGAGGTGGACAAGCAGCTTGAGAACCTGGCGGCCCGCGAGTTCGGCGGCAGCGCGGCCCGCTTCGAAGCGCATCTCAAAGAGCAGGGTTTGACGGCGGATCAGTATCGCGCGACGCTCGAGCGCGTGATGGTCGTTCGCGAGTACACCCGCGAAAAGCTGCTGCCGCAGATCTTCGTCCGGCGTGATGAGCTGCTCGGCTTCTACCGCCAGAACCTGCCGCGCTACACGACGGACGCCGCCCGCGAACTGTTGCTGATTGAGGCCCCGTTCGTGCGTTTCCTGCCCGAAGGTCGCACCTGGGAGCGGGCGTCGGCGACCGAGCGGGCCCAGGCCAAGTTGCGGGCCCTGCGGCAGGTGCGCGACGCCCAGGATGCGCTCGCGGAACAGCCGTTCGAGGACGTCGCCCAGAAGTTCTCGCTCGGCTCACATGCCGAGGCCGGCGGCTCGTGGGGCCTGATCGGTCGCCCCCTTCAGCCGCCGTACGAAGTCGTCAGCAAGCTGGTCTTCGAGCACGAGGAAGGCTGGACAAGCGAACCGGTCGAGACGGAGACGGGCTGGTTCATCGTCCGCTGCGGCCGGGTCGAGGCCGGCGGACAGCGCCCCTTCGCCGACGTGCAGGACGAAATCCGTGCGGAAATCCGCGAGCGGCGGTTCAACAAGCTGTCGATGGAATACGTGCTGAAACTGGCCGAAAACGCGACGGTCTCATCGCTTGATACGTTTCTGACGACCGCGGTCGCGCGGGCCGAACAGCTCACCCGCCCCGTAGCGCACGCGGAATAGCGGGCGACCGGCGCTCAGGGCGTCGTCTGCCAGTCGATCCACATGCGGCAGGTGGGGAAATCGACGGTGCAGGTTTTCATTTCGCGAAACGCCGGCATGCCCAGCAGGATGTCGATCTGGAGGCCGAGCGCGGGGCTGAGCGTCTTGTCGAGCACGTCCAGCCCCAGGCCGCCGCAGTTCTTGAACTCGTGGTCGCCGAACGCCACGGTGACGCCCGCGGACGTAGTAATCGAAGTCGGCTCGCCGGAACCGACGCCGATCGCGATGCTGGTGTTCAGTGTCGGCAGGTCGCGGCCTGGGAAGAGCTGCTTCATCCGGCTGGGGGCGAGGGCGATCACATCGGCGCCGGTGTCGAGCAGGCCCACCCCCGTCTGTGCCCCCGCCTTCAGCGGCACGATCAGCTTCGCGTCGGAGATGATCCGCGCGTCCACCGCCCGGCCCGGTCCGGGCCGCTCGGACGAACGCGCGACCGCAAGCTGTCCGCCGGCGAAATCCAGCGTCATACGACCGCCGAGGAATACGCCCGTGCCGAGCACGCCGTCGGCGGCGTTGAGCACGGCGCCGCGCACGTCGAAGGTGCGGCCGATCACGCGGCGCAGCCGGATGGACCCGAGCTGCACGTCGTCCAGCACAACCTGCCCCGTCTCCGTCTTGCCGGCGGCGCCGCGGATGCTGCCCGGCGCGACCGACTTCAGGTTCAGTTCGTCGGCGACCGTCTGGTCGAGCGCGATGATGAGGCTGCCGCCGGTGTCGACCACCATGCGGTACGGCCCGCGGCCGTTGATGAGCACGTCACAACTCGGCAGCTTGAACAGCGGCAGCGGCGGCATGGGCGCGGCGCCGGGTTCGACGAGCTGGTTCAGCGGCTGCGGCCCAACGGCTGCCAGGTAGTCGGCGATACCCTCGACCGCCTCGCTCATGTACATGCTCGGGTAGCCGTCCGCGGGGTCGATCAGCTTCTCGACCCGCCGCGCGAGGTCCGCCAGGCCCGCCATTTCGCCGGCCAGGAAGCGCTGGTTGAACAACGCGAGCACGTCTTCCGCGGTCGGCGGCACGCGAGCGCTGAGGCGTTCCACGAGTGGCCGGGCCGCGGCGGGGCCGCCACGCGCGGACTCCAGCTCGACCAGGCTGCGCAGCGCGGCCGGGTCGCGTGTGTCGTGCGGCAGCTTTGCCGCTAGCGCCTCGGCCTCCGGCAGTTGCCCCGCACGCCAGAGCGCACGCACGAGCAGGCCGTGCAGCTTCGGCGGGACCGGCTCCGCGGCGAGCGCCCGGCGCGCCTGCTCCAACCCCACTTGCCAGTCGTCTGCCCGCCAAGCCGCGTCGAGGACAGCGGCCGTGTCGGCGTCCTCCGTTGCCAGCAACTCGCGCAGCCGCGCCGGCCACGGATTGTCAGCGGGTGGTTCGGCGCCCGGGAGCAGCAGCATGAGCGTCAGGACACTGGTGAGCAGTGCATGCATGTGGTCTCATTTGCCAATCAGGACTTCTTCTTGCGGTCGGGTTTGCGCGGCGGCGGGGGCGAACTCTCCTCAGCGTCGGCCCCGTTGTCGCGCGGGCCGCGGCTCTTGGCCGCCCGCAGGCCGCGGGCCTCGGCCTCCGTGGGCGACGAATAGTAGCGCAAGTTGTGTGGCGCGATTCGCTTGGCCCAGTCGGTGCCCGGCTGATGGTAGATATTGCTCTTGATCGAGCCTACGACGATGGCGGCGCTCGGCTCGCCGACCGCGCGGCGCAGGAAGTTGACGATCGTCGGCTCCATCTCCGGCACCGCTCCGAACATGTTCGTGCCGTGGGCCTTGTGGCCGTCGTAGATTTGCACGTCCACTTCCTGCGCGGCGCGTTGCTTCAGGGTGTAGGGTGCGTCGCGCTCGTCGGGTGTCGCCAGCATAAGCACGTGTCGGCCGCCGAGCTGGCGGATGTCGCCGGCGGAGTCGATCTGCATGTAATTCAGACCCGGCGACAGGCACACGATGGCATCCACGCTGCAATCGTCGGCCGCGTAGCGCAGGGCGAGGCTGCATCCGATGCTGGCCCCCACCAGGGCGAAGCGCGCCCGGTCGATGCGCGGCTGTGTCACGAGCCAGTCGTACGCGCCGCGCAGGTCGTCCTGCATCTTCTTGAACACCTCTGGATCACGCTTCTCGACCGCGTCGCGGGTCTCGGTCGTGGCGCTCTCGCCGTGACCGCGCAGATCGAGCGCCAGGATGGCGAAATCGGCCTCGCGCAACGGCTCGATCAGCGGTTGCCAGGCCTTGCGGTCGCTGCGATACATGTGCAGGAGGATGACGAAGGGGGCGTCGCCGGTCTGTTTCTTCGACGGCGGGTAGTAATCCGCGGTCAGTGTGAAGCCGTCAGTCGCGGAGAACGTGACGGTCTCTGCCGCCGGATCACCGCCGGCGACGCTCGACACGAGCCATCCCATTCCCACCAGGGCAGTCAGCCGAAGTTGTGCGCACCTCGACATGCCAGAGCCTCCGGGTCCTCAGAGTTCTGCACGATCACTTCTGTGGGCGGTCGCATTGTACTCGCCATATCCACCGCCGCCTGCCCGACGCGCACGCGGAGTCTGGCGGGGGACTGAGAAAAAAGGGGACACTACTGAGAAAAAAGGGGACACTACTGATTTACGGCCGCGTTCGCCGGTCGGCGCGGCCGGCGGGAAAAAAGGGGACACTACTGATTTGCGGCCGCGTTCGCCGGTCGGCGCGGCCGGCCGGGGTTGCGCAGCGTGAATTGCAGACCCAGCCGCTGGGCGATCTGCGTCACCCAGCTCTCGGCGCCCAACGGCCGTCCGCGGTTCACGCAGGTGCGGAGTTGCGCCAGCGCGCGCGGGTCGAGGTCTTCGTTGACCATCGCGAGCCAGTTCGCGGGCCGATCCACCGGCCAATCGCTGAGAAGCACAGGCTTGCCGCGGTGCTGCCGGGCGTACAGCCCACCCCAGGGCCAGACGTCGGCCCGGCGAACCAACCCCGCGCGGCCTGCGTTGGCCTCGACGTAGCGGCAGAGTGTGAGGAAGTAGGCTTCCGTCTGCACGGGGAAGCTCTTATAGCGACCCTGGTACAAATGGCCCCCGCCGCGCGTGCGGTAGTGCTCGTGGTGCCGTCGAACGTGGGTGACTCCGACCCAGCGCATGAGCTGCGCCAAGCCCGCGGCGGTTCGCGGCCGGAGCACGAGATGCCAGTGGTTGGGCAGCAGGCAATACGTCAGAAGATCAACTGGGTAGCGGGCCAGTCCTTCGGCGAGCACCTGTTCGAAGGCGGCGTAATCCGCGTCCTTGTGGAACAAGCGCATGCGCCCGTTCCCGCGGTTGAGCACGTGGTAAATAAGATCAGCCTCGGTCGTTCTGCCGGGGCGTGGCATGACTCGCATGGTAGGCCGACGCGTGCGCGGCGTCAAGAATCAGTAGTGTCCCCTTTTTCACGGTGTCCCCTTTTTCACGGTGTCCCCTTTTTTTCCTTCTTGACCCTGCCGCTGTTTTGCCGCCGGCGCGGGCGACGGTAGACTACCCGGCGCGCCGCCGGGCGCCGGTGCGGAAACAGCGGCGCGCGGTTGCGACAGGAGATCAAACCGTGCCCAACCTCTGGCAACGAATGCAGCGCACCCTCGGCCCGCTCGCGGTCGGCGGTGTCACGCTCGGCGTGGTCGACAGCTTCGGGCTCATCAACTGGGCGTACTTCTTCACGAGCCTGCTGTCGTCGATCCTCTCGCTGTTCATCCGGCTGGGGACGGGCAGCCTGAATCTGTTCGGCCTGCTCAGCGGCGGGACTTCCCAGATTGCCTAGCACGTCGCACAATACCCGGCTCGGCCCGCGGGCGGGTCGCCGACCGGGACGGTGCAGGTCGGCTGGCCGGCCCGGCCGATAGTAGGAACCGGAGACGAACATGGACATCCCGGGCGTGACCGGCGCGGTCGATCAGGAGCTGTGGGAAAAGGCGCAGGAAGAGGGCGCGAAGCTCCTGGAAAAACTGAAGGCCGATGTCAAGGTGGAGCAGAAGGAGATCGGTGTGCTGCGCAAGGAGCTGCGCATCACCGTGCCCGCCCACGTCATCGCCGATCACATGGAGCACAACTACAAGGAGCTCATGCACGATGCGTTCGTGCCGGGCTTTCGCAAGGGGCGGGCCCCGCGGCGGCTGATCGAGAAGCGTTTCGGGCACGAAGTGCGCGAATCGCTGACGACGCAGATTGTCGGGCAGTCGTACTACGCCGTCGTCGAAAACGAAAAGCTGGACGTGCTGGGCGATCCGATGTTCGCCATCACGACGGACGCGGGCGCCAAGCTGGTCAATTTCGACGAAGCGCTCCAGCACTTGAAGCTGCCGGAGGGCGGCGATTTCGCGTACGCCTGCGAGATCGAGCTGAAGCCGACCTTTGAGTTGCCGGAGCTGAAGGGCATTCCGATCAAGACCCCCAAGGTCGAGATCACCGACGCCATGGTCGCGGAGCAGATTCTGCACCAGCGTAAACGCAACGGCCGCTTCGAGCCGGTGAGCGACGCCGCCCAGGCGGACGACCAGGTGATCGCCGACGTGGTGTTGATCGTCGCCGGGCAGGAGGTCAAGCGCGAGGACAACCTGACGGTTCCGGTGCGCGCGACGCGGGTGGACAACATTCCCCTCATGAACCTCGGCGAGGCCCTGCTGGGCGCCAAGCCCGGCGAGACGCGGACGGTCGCGTGTTCCATCAGCGACGACTACGAGCGGCCCGACCTGCGCGGTCAGGCCGGCCAGTTCGAGTTCAAGATTCACGAACTAAAGCGGCTGATCCCCGAGGATCTGTCGGATTTCCTCAAGAGCTGGGGCTTCGACAACGAGCACGACGCCCAAACGTACTTCCGCGGGCAGCTTGAAGCGGAGCGCGACGGGTTCGCGGAGCGTGCGAAGAAGGTCCAGGTGGAGGAGTACCTGCTCACCCAGACCAAGCTCGACCTGCCCGAGCAGTTTTCCGCCCGCCAGACCGACCGGGCCGTCGTCCGCCGGATCATCGAGCTTCAGCAGCGCGGCATCCCGATGAGCGATATCGAGGTCAAGATCGACGAGCTGCGCACGTCGGCGAACGAGCAGGTCGCCCGCGACCTGCGGCTGGCGTTCATTCTCGGCAAGGTCGCCGAAACGCTGGAAGTCCAGGTGACCGATGAAGAGGTAAACACGGAAATCGCACGGATGGCGGCCGCATACGGCCGGCGGTTTGACCGCGTGCGCGACGACCTCCAGAACCGCGGGCTGCTGGATTCGCTCGTGCAGCAAATCCGCGAAGACAAATGCGTCACGCGGCTGCTGGATCAGGCCCAGCTCGAGTCGTAAGACCCCCGCGGCGCGGCCCCGCCGAGGGCCGGCCACGCCGCACAGGAGCAGATATGCCTCATTACTGGCCCGACATCGAACGGCCCCGCGTCCAGGCCAGCGGCGGCTACCAGGCCTGGCGGCAGATGGGCCTCAACGAGATGCTGCTCGACAACCGCATCATCTTCCTCGACCTGCCGCTCGACCCGCAGATCACGATCAACAGCAGCACGGTTTGCTCGCACGTCATCAAGAGCATGCTGTACCTCCAGTCGGTGAAGCGCGACCAGGACATCCACATGTACATCAACTGTCCCGGCGGCGACATCGACGACACGCTGGCGATCTACGACACGATGCGGTTCCTCAACTGCGACGTGGCGACCTACTGCGTCGGCGGAGCGTCCAGCGGCGCCGCCCTGATTCTGGCGGCCGGCACCAAGGGCAAACGCTACGCCCTGCCGCACGCCAAGATCATGATCCACCAGCCCTGGGGCTACGTCGCCGGCCAGGCCACCGACATGCGCATCCAGGCCGACGAAATCCTGCGCATCAAGCAGACGCTGATCCAGATCCTGTCGCAGCACACCGGCAAGGCGACCGACCAGATCGCACAGGACATCGAGCGCGACCGCTACATGAGCGCGGCGGAGGCCAGGGAATACGGCCTGATCGACGAAATCCTCGAGGAAAGCCGGCTGGAGAAGAAGAAGAAATGAGAGGCGCCCCCGAAATGAGCCACATGCAGACGCCGATTCCGATCGTGGTCGAGCGCGAGGGGCGGGTGGAACGCGCCTACGACATCTACTCCCGCCTGCTGAAAGACCGCATCGTTTTCATCGGCGATGAGATCGACGGGCACATGGCCAACGTCATCATCGCGCAACTGCTGTTCCTCGCCAACGAGGACCGCAAGGCCGACATCCACTTGTACATCAACTCGCCGGGCGGGATCGTGTACAGCGGGCTGGCCATCTACGACACCATGCGCTTCATCCCGTGCCCGGTCGCGACCTACGTCATCGGCTTCGCGGCCAGCATGGCGGCGGTGCTCGCCGCCGCCGGCACGGCGGGCAAGCGTTACATCCTGCCGCACGCCCGCTTCATGATCCACCAGCCGCTCGGGGCGGCCCGCGGACCGGCGACCGACATCAAGATCGAGCTCGAGGAGATGATGCGGCTCCAGAAGCACCTGTACGGCATTCTGGCGCGGCACACCGGCAAGTCAGCCGACCAAATCACCGCCGACTGCGACCGGAACAACTGGATGGACGCGGAAACTTCGGTGGCGTACGGCCTGGCGGACGCCGTGCTGGAGTCGCTGCCCGTGCCGGCCCCGCGGCCGGTGCCGAAGCTCGAGGAGGGTCCGGAGTCAAGTGCCTAGCGGGCCGCGACAAACTGTAGCGGCCGGGCTCTGTACCGGCCGAGTAGCGTCGGCCCTCCGAGGCCGACGGCACAGACTAATAGTCTGTGCTCCACGACACAGGCTGATAGCCTGTGCTCCACGACGCAGGCGGATCGCCTGTGCTGCAAGGACCATGCTCGGGGTCGGCCTCGCGCTGGTCGTGCTCGGCTGCGAAAACCCCAGTGTCATCGAACTCCGCCGCGAGAATACCGAGCTGCGTGACAGCGTCCGGCAGAAGGACGACGCGCTGGTCGCGCAGAAAGCGACGATCGACGAACTGCACGCCCAGCTCGACACCGCCCGCTCGATCAAAGAGGACGACCTGAAGCGCGTCTTCTACCCCGAGCAACTCCTCATCGATAAGCTCACGGGCGGCGCCGATTACGACAAGAAACCGGGCGACGACGGCGTCACGGTCTACCTCAAGCCGGTGGATCGCGCCGGCGACGTCATCAAGGTCGCCGGCGACCTCCGCATCCAGCTCTACGACCTGGCCGAACCGCCGGGCAAGAACTTCATCGGCGAGTACTTCATCCCCGTCGATCAGATCGGCCAGCTTTGGCACGGCAAGCTGATGACCAACCACTACACGATCAAGTGCCCGTGGCCGAAGCACCCGCCGGAGCACCCGGAGATCACGGTCCGCGCGACGTTTGTGGACTATCTCACCAAGCGCGTCGTCTCGGCCCAAACGACCTGCCAGGTGAAGCTGCCGCCGGAGTGAGCGGAGCGGGGATCGACTTGGCGCGGCGCCGCGGCGGCCACGGCAGGGTTTCGTTAGGGTTCAATCCAAGAATCCAAAGCCCAAGATCAAAATCGGGTTGCCGGCGAAGCCCGCACTGCGTAAACTACGGGGTTTCCGGGTCCGGCTTGGTCGCGACCCGCGGCTGTGAAGGAGTGACTGTGTACGCGATCTTCGAAGATGGCGGTAAGCAATACAAGGTAAGCACCGGCGACCGTGTGCTGGTGGAACTCAGGGAACGCCCCGATGGCGCGACCGACCTCACGTTCGACAAGGTCCTGATGGTCGGCGAGGGGCCCGCCGCCCGCATCGGCCAACCCTGGGTGGACGGGGTCACCGTCAGCGGCAAGGTGCTCGAAGAGCACAAGACGCCCAAGGTCCACGGGATCAAGCACCGCCGGCGCAAGGGCTACGTCAAACGTTGGGGTCACCGCCAGAAGCTGCTGCACGTCGAGATCACCGCGGTCAACGCATGAGGCCCACGGCCCGGCGCCGGACCCGGTCGCACGTCGCGGCCACCACGTACCGAATCGCGCGACGGTCAGCCTGGCTGGCCGTCGTTTTTTTGTGCCAGGCCCCGGCGGGCGCCCAGGAGCTACCAGCGTCGCAGCCCGGCGGGGAAACCATCGCCGGCGTGCGCCAGCGCCTGACGGCGCTCAAGCCCGACGAGCGCACCCGCGACGACACGGCCCGGCTCGCCACGCTGGACTTCCTCGTCGCGCTCGGCGAGAGCAACGGCCCGCGGGCGGCGGCCCGCGTGGACGCGATCGGTTACCAACCCCTGCCGCTGGCCGGAGACCTGCCGGAGCAGCCCGCCCGGCCCATCCCGCGCGGCACGGTTGCCAAGGACACGCCTCCGCCAAAGAAAGCGGCCGGCGGCAAGGCGCGCGGACGCACACCGCCGCCCCGTGAACCGCCGGACGACGCCGTGGACAAGTCGGCGTCCGAAGCGCCCGCGGCGGAGCGGGAGACGATCAGCGCGCGCGTGTCCGCCCGGCCAAAAATCGAGCTCGCGGGCTGGCCTGCTGAATGCGTCATCGTCGCGGACCGGCAGGCCGTGCGGGCCGCGTTCCCGGCTGTGGCGCGGTGGATGCTGCCCACGGAGGACATCGCGATCCTGGTTCGTCCGCCGCCGGGGCCGCCAGTTCAGGGCGGGCTCACGCAGGAAGCGTGCCTGGTGGTGCGGCTGCGTGGCGACCGGGCGACGATCGTCGGGGGGAATCTGCTCGCAGCGCTCGGGGGTGCGATGCGACGCACAGACTGATAGTCTGCACCGCACACGCACAGACGGATCGTCTGTGCTACACACAGACTGATAGTCTGTGCTCCACTGGCGAGCCGTGTGCGCGTGAGATGCCCTGGACGAACCAGCTCGTGAGCGACGCCAAAGAGAATCGGAAGGCCGCACCCTGCTGCCCTCAGTGCGGCTACAACCTCACTGGCCTCACGGAGCCGCGTTGCCCCGAATGCGGCGGCCGCCTGACGGAGCCGGAGTGGGACCAGCTCCGCACGCACGGCCTCGCGCTGGCCCGCCCGCCACACTGGGAACGCCGAGACGCGCCACTGCTCTGGCGTCTGCCCACCACGCTGTTCCAGGTGACCTTCAGGCCGCGCCAGTTCCTCCGCGGTCTGCGCGGCGACGGGGGCGTGTTGCGGGTCGCGTGGTTCTGCGCGTTGCTGCTGGTCCTGGCTCCCCTGGCCTCGGTGTTGGCATGCGCGACCCTGGGCCATTTGTCGCAAGTTCTGCCGCTGGAAGCGCTGGACCAGTTTGACCACTTTGCGTTGAACAAAGGGCCGCCGGGCCAGGTCGCGTTCACGTTGCTGTACGATGCGGTGCGAACCACGGCCCTGATCGGGGCCGGCTGGCTCGCGTGGTTACCGGCGCTGGTCGCGCTCGATCTGTGCCAATGGCGCACCCGCGCGCCATTTCGGCTTGTCGCCAAGGCGCTGCTCTACACCGCCGTCTGGTGGTTCTGGGTCGGCGCGCTCGCGCCGGGCGTCGTGAATGAACTGCTCTGCCCAACGTGGAGCGTCTGGGGCTGGGGGATGCCCGGCTGGACCCGCCTGGATGCCCGACCGTGGATTCACTGGGTCGCGGCAGTACTCATGACCGCCCAGTACCTGGCGCTGGCCGCCCTGATCCGCGCCCCGCAGGGCGCGTTTGCCGTCGAAACCCCGGCGACCCGCCGCAGAACAACGGCGATTCTCACCGCCGGCTGGCTGCTCGGCCTCTATCTGCTGCTGTTCGACCGCCATGTGCAACTGCGTTTCCATCTCCAGTTCGCCACGGAAGAGCTTGGGCTGTTGCTGCGGCGGTGGGGGTTCGACACATGAGGCTGGTCGTGCGCTGGACCTTCCGTCTCGCTGCGTGGGCCCTCGTGGCGTTCGTCGCGGCTCGAATCGTGCTGCAACCGACCCAGGTGGCGCTGACCGGCCATCTCTACCAGTTGCACATCCAAGGCGAGCGCGAGCACGCCACGGCGGCGCTCTTTCGCCAACTCGGGCTGGACGCCCACTTCCCTGCCCCGCGGTACACTCTGTTCAGCGCCACGGTGCCGGCCGCCGGGCTGCCCGCCTGGCTCGGTCTGCGGGCGGAGCGCGAAGCGGAGTATCCGCACGGCGATGCGTTCCTACATCTTTCCGACGACGGCACCTGCGTACTGCCGCCATTGCCGCATCCGGCGGTTTCAAAATACCAGCGGTCAACGCTCCCGCACACCCTGCGCATACCGGAGGCCACCGGTCGGACGCTTCTGGCCGCGGCGTTCATCATCCGGGATGCCGCCGCGGGTCAGAGCGAGTACCGTGTGTGGCTGCACGCCCGCGACCGTTGGGTCAACGTCCTGCGATTCACCTCACCGGGATTGTCGCCCTACCCGCACCTCCGCTGTCGCCCCGACGGCGTGCTCGAGTTCGGCGACCCGGTGCTGGAGTTCTTTGTCTGGGATGCGGGGGAGCAACGCTTCCTGCCTCCCGACCTTCCCACCCCCGCGATCGAAGTCCTGCCGCTCCTGTCCGAACAATGACGCGGACCAGGGCGGCCCGCACACCGCACGCGGCGCCCGCGACAGCGTCGCGCTGCTTCCCCTCGTGTATTGCAGCCGCGTGCCAGCCGCGCCGTTGCTCCGCCGGGGCTGACGAAGCCCGGCTCCTTCAACGGACTTGCGCAACCGGCGCTTACTTGATCTCCGTCAGCTTCACCGCCGCGCGGTGCTTGGCCGCCAGCATCACAGCCTCGATCACCCGCTGCGTCTCGTAAGCGTCGTTGAAGTCGGGCAGCGGCAGCGTGGGCTCCTCGCCCGCGAGAACCGCCATCATGTCCGCCACCATGTTCACGTAGGTGTGCTCGTAGCCAATCCCGCGGCCCTCGCCCCACCACGCGCCGGCGTAGGGATGCTCGCCGGGGGTAGTACACATGATCTTCCGCCAGCCGGTCGCCGCCCCGCTCTCCCGGCGGTCGAAGTACCACAGGACGTTCATGTCTTCGAGACTGAAGCGGAGGGAGCCGAGTTCGCCGTTGAGCTCGAGCGAGTTGTCATCTTCGTGGCCGACGGCCACGCGCGTCGCCTCGAAGCTGCCGACCGTACCGTCCTTGAAACGGGCCAGGAACAGCGTGCAGTCGTCCACGTCGCTCTTGCCGACCTGCTTCTTGGGCGGCAGGCTGCCCCCGATCATGGGCTTGCCGCCGGTCCCCGGCAGCGGGCGTTCGACGATGAACGTCTCCGACAGCGCCCCGCTCACCTCGACGATTTCCTGCCCCGTGATGAAGCGGGCCAGGTCGATGATGTGCGAATTCAGATCGCCGTGGGCCCCGCT
>CAYMXT010000042.1:20238-22971 GCA_964394415.1 uncultured Planctomycetales bacterium | reverse complement strand
ACCCACGACATTCACGTTGGCAACGTGACGCTCTACCACTGAGCTACACCCGCAGTGGTCGGACCGGCAACGCCGCGCCCATGCACTAGTATTAACCCGACCCGGCCCCCGTGGCAAGGGCCGCCGGACCGAAAACACACGCCTGACAGCCGCAACCCAGCGCGTGGCGAACCCGCCCGCGCGGTCACGCCGGGCCACGCTTGATCCGAACCTGCGTCCGGGTATTCTGCGCCCGCGATGGACACCGGCGGACAGCCACGGCGCGGCGCAACGAATCGCTCGGCCCCGGCCGCTCCGCCGGACGCACGCTTTGTGCCACCGCCGGGCACCGCCGTGCGCGAGGTGCTCAAGAAGTACTGGGGCTACGACGACCTCCGCCCGCTTCAGGCCGAGGCGATTCAGGCCGGCCTGGACGGTCGCGATTCGCTGGTCGTTCTGCCCACTGGGGGCGGCAAGTCGCTCTGTTACCAGATTCCCGCCGTCATCGCCGGGCAAACCGACGTCGTCATTTCGCCGCTGATCTCGCTGATGAAAGACCAGGTGGACGGCCTGCGGGCCTGCGGGTATCCGGCCGCCGCTTTGCACGGCGGCTTGTCACCGGACGAACGTCGCCAAGCCGAGCGCGAGGTTCTCGAAGGACGCCACCGCCTGGTGTTCATCGCTCCGGAACGGCTCCAGAACCCGTACGTGCTCGGGATGTTGGAGCGCAGCGGCGTGCGGGCCTTTGCGATTGACGAGGCCCACTGCATCAGCCATTGGGGCCACGATTTTCGTCCCGAGTACCGCCAGCTCGCGACGCTGCGGGCGCGGTTTCCGCAAGCCGGCATTCATGCCTTCACGGCGACCGCGACGCAGCGCGTCCGGGATGACATTGCCGCTCAACTTCGCCTCCGCGACCCCGTCGTACTGGTCGGCACGTTCGATCGGCCGAATCTCGTCTATCGCATCCTGCCCAAAGAGGACGTGTACTCGCAGGTTGCGCAGGTGCTCCAGCGACACGCCCGGCAGCCCGCGATCGTCTATTGCCTGAGCCGGGCCGACACGGAAGTCATGACGAACGACCTTCGCAGCCGGGGATTCAAGGCGGGGCATTACCACGCCGGCCTCGACGCCGCGACGCGCCGCCGGACGCAGGAAGCGTTCGCGACGGAGCAGATCGACGTGGTGGTCGCCACCGTCGCGTTCGGGATGGGCATCGACCGCAGCGACGTGCGCTGCGTGGTACACGCGGCGGTGCCGAAGTCGCTCGAGCACTATCAGCAGGAGACGGGCCGGGCGGGCCGTGACGGGCTTGAGGCCGAGTGCGTGCTGTTTTACTCGTACGCGGACATCGCCCGCTGGGAGGGCCTGATCGCGAAGACTGCCGTCGAGGCCGGTGCGGACGAGGAGGCCATGCGTTCGCGGCTCGAGCATTTGCGGGACATTCAGCGGCTGGCGAACGGGAGCGGGTGCCGACACCGCGCCCTCAGCGTGTATTTCGGGCAGGCGTATACGCGGGCCAATTGCGCTGCCTGCGACGTTTGTCTCGGCGAAGTCGCGGGCCTGGCCGACGCGACCGTGACGGCCCAGAAGATCATCTCGTGCGTCGCACGTGTGCAGGAGCGGTTCGGCGCGGGGCATGTGGCCGATGTGCTGCGCGGGGCGGACACGGAACGCATCCGCACGCTCGGCCACAGCCGCCTGAGCACGTTTGGCCTGCTAAAGGAGCTCGACCGCAAGCTGATTCTGGGCCTCACACATCAATTGGTGGACCAGGGCGTCCTCGACCGCACCGACGGAGAATACCCCTTGCTGCGGCTCAATGCCGCCGCCTGGGAAGTGCTGCGCGGGCAACGCACCGTCCACCTGCGGCAGGCTTCGGCGGAGGTCAAGGCCGCGCAGGTCGAGGAGGACGCCTGGGCCGGCGTGGATCGCAACCTGTTCGAGGCCCTGCGGGAATTGCGACAGGAGCTGGCTCGCGCGCGAAACGTACCGCCGTTCGTCGTGCTGCACGATACGACGCTCCGCGACCTGGCCCGCTTCCGCCCGACCACGCTTGACGGCCTCCGGCTGATTCCCGGCCTCGGGCAACGCAAGCTGGCGGACTTTGGCGACCGGCTGGCGGCTTTCATCGGCGATTACTGCCGGCAGCACGGCGTCGCGTGCGACCAGCTTGCGGACGCCGTTGTCATGCGCCGGCCGCGCGAGAAGAAGACGCCCGCGCAACCCAACCCCATCAAGCAACAGGCTTTGGCGCTGTTTGCGCGCGGCACGCCGGTCGCGGCGGTGGCTGCGACCACCGGCCGGGCGCTCTCGACCACGTGGGAGTACCTGGCCGAGTTTGTGGCCGAACAACGCCCCCCGAACCTGATGCCCTGGGTGGATCAGGCCACCTACGCCCGCGTAGCCGACGCCTGGCGGCAGGTCGAAGAGCGGCGGCTGAAGCCGATCTTTGAAGCGCTGCAAACGGAAGTGCCGTACGAAGTGATCCGCGTCGTGACGCGGCACCTGGAAGCGCTCGCGGAACAGGGATCCACCGCGGCTCGGCCGCGATGAGCGCGCCGCGTGGTGAAGCCGGGCGACCCGCCACTGGCGCGGCGGGTTCGGATTGCGCGCTGCCCCAACATCCGAACCCCGGACGCAAGTCCGGGGCACGTTATCCGAACCCCGGACGCAAGTCCGGGGCACGTCGGCCAATCACGCCTCGCATGTGAAAGCGAAGCCCGGTCAGCCCCCCGCCCCCCACTTGCGTGG
>CAYMXT010000042.1:0-20138 GCA_964394415.1 uncultured Planctomycetales bacterium | reverse complement strand
GCCCCCCGCCCCCCACTTGCGTGGCGGGTTCTGTTAGTAGCTCTTAGACTGCTCCGGCCATGTCGAACGGGCCCACGGATTTGCCGACCTGCCGTGCTTCGGCGGTTTACGTTCTGCTGAAGGTGGCGATCGACCGCACGGCTGCCCTGGTTGCCCTGGTCGTGCTTTCGCCGCTGCTGCTCGTGTTGGCGTGGCGCGTGCGACGGGACGGCCACCCGGCGTTGTTTCGACAGAGCCGCGCCGGCCGGCATGGGCACCCGTTCACCGTCCTGAAATTCCGCACCATGCGGCCGGACGTCGACCCGTTCGGCGATTCGCCGCAGGCCGGCGACGATCCGCGGATCACGCGGATCGGCCGCTGGCTGCGCGAGACGAGCCTGGACGAGCTGCCGCAGCTCATCAACGTTCTGCGCGGCGAGATGTCGCTGGTCGGTCCCCGGCCGTTGTACGTGCAGCAAATGGCGGAATGGAACGAAAGGCAGCGGCGCCGCCTGCTCGTCAAGCCGGGCCTGACTGGTCTGGCGCAGGTTTCCGGTCGCGGCGGACTGACGCTTGAGGAGAAGCTCGAGCTCGACGTGCGCTACGTGGAGACCATCGGGCTTTGGACGGATGTGCGAATTCTCTGGCGGACGGTCAGCGGCGTCTTTCGACGCGGCGGCATCTACGAGGTGCGCTACTCGCGCGAGCGCGAACGCCGCAGTGAAGTACTCACCACAGAGGCACAGAGGCACAGAGAAGAGAAAGGCGAATAAGCGCGCATGTCTGGAACCCGCCGGGCCGCAAGTGACCACGATCTTTGTACTTCATATTGTTTGCTTTTTCTCTGTGCCTCTGTGCCTCTGTGGTTATCTTCATCCGTGTTGGTCTGCACGTGACGACGACGCTGATTGTCGACCGCCTGCAACCCCGCGACCGGCTACTGCTGCTCGCCGTGTCGCTGCTGGTGTTGCTGCCGGGCGTGTTCGGCGTCAGCCTGGTCGATCGGGACGAGGGCTGGTACGCGCAGGTCAGCCGCGAGATGCTGGAGACCGGCGACTGGCTCGTGCCCCGCTATCTCGGGGAGCCGTGGATCGGCAAGCCGCCGCTGCTCTACTGGTGCGTCGCCGCGTCGTTCCGCCTGTTCGGGCTGCACGAGTGGGCCGGGCGGTTGGTCTCCGTCATCGCGATGACCCTGTCCGTGCAACTGCTCGCGATTCCGGCGTGCGAACTGTATGGCCGCCGGGCCGCCCTTTTTGCGAGCAGCTCCTTCATCACTGCCGGTTTGCCCGCCATCCTCGGCAAGCTCCTCATAACAGATGCACTGCTGCTCCTGTGGATTCTGGCGGCGTGCGTGGATCTGTGGCGGATCTGGACGCGCGGCGTGACCTGGACGCGGGCCGCGGCATTCTGGTTGTGTGTGGGGCTCGGCATTCTGACCAAGGGGCCGGCGGTTCTTCTGTTCGTCGGCGGGTTGGCGCTGGCTCTCGTGCTGTCGAAACGCGCTCGCGGATTAGCGGCGGGTGCGGAGCCCGGCCGCGATGGTGGAGCACAGACTATTAGTCTGTGCGACCGGTCACGGCGGACGATCGCATCGGCAACGGCCGGTACAGAGCCCGGCCGCCACACGTTCTGGCTCGCCAGCCCGCTGTGCGTGCTGGTGGCCGCACCGTGGTACATCCTGGTGGCCCGCCACGCCGGCGACACACTCGTTCAGCAGTTCTTCTGGTACGAGACGGCGTCGCGATTGGTCTCCACGCCGCACGGGCATGGCGGGCCGCCGGGCTACTACCTGCTCATCGGTCTGGTTGGCTGGCTGCCGTGGAGTGCGCTGCTGCCCGGGGCCATCGTCGAGGCTTGGCAAGCCCGCCAGCCCGACCCCGCCGCGCGGATTCTGTTGCTGTGGTGTGGTCTGCCGTGGCTCGTGCTGGAACTCATCCCGAGCAAGCTGCCGCACTATGTCCTGCCATGCTTCGTCCCGCTGGCGATTCTGGTGGGCCGGATGTGGGACCGCGGGCTGGAGCGGGCTGTCACACGCGCGCAACGCATCGCGCTGGCGATCTGGGTCGGCGTGCTGCACCTGCTTGCGGCGGGAGTGCTCGGGGCCGCCATCGTGTGGCGTAGTTCGCCGGCCGCGATTCCACTGGCCGTGCTCGGGGCGGTGTTGATCGCGGGCTTTGCCCTCGTCGCGCGGGCCGCGCGGCACGGGCAACTCGCGTCCGTCTGGCGGCACGCCGTCGTGTGCAGCGTTGCGCTCCACGTGCTGGCCGGGACGTGGCTGCTGCCGGCGCTCGAGCCCCTGCGCTTGAGTCGCGTGGTGGCCGAACGCGTGAACTCCGTCGCGCCCAAGGCCTCGCCGATGGTCTGCGGGTACACGGAGCCGAGCTTGTTCTTCTATCTGCGGCAGCACGCCTCTGTCCTTAGCCCCGCCCAGACTAGCGCTCTGGCGACGCGCCCGGGATGGGGCGTGTACATCGTGGGCGGCGCGGACGCAGAGGCAGCAGCGCTATCGGCTTCCCTTTCGGGGAGTGGGCGAGGGGAGCGTGAGGCCGTGAGCGGCTTCAACTACGTCAAGGGCCGCTCGGAGGTCGTCTGGATCGTGAACCAGCCCGGGCCGAGCAGTCGCACGAACGTGAACACGACGGCCCCCGCGACCACCCAGCCCGCCAGCACATCCGAAACGTAGTGCCAGCGCGTCACCACGCGCTCGGCGCTGACGCACGCCGCGAGCACGTAGAAGACCCAACGCAGCCGCGGGAAATACAGTCCCAGCAGGATCGCCAGCGTCGCCGCGCCAGCCGAATGCCCGGACGGAAACGCATCCATGTAGTCGCCGCCCGCGAGCGGCTCGAAGTGCCAGGCCCCCAGGTCCGCGAGCGGCCGGGCCCGACCGATGACCAGTTTGAGCAGGTGCGTCAGTCCGCCGGAGGTGACGACGGTCATGAGAAACCCGCCGCAGAGGCGCTTCGCGTTGCGGCAGTTCGCCAGAATCGCTGTGACGACGGCGTAGATCCCGACGGCCAGCGGCAAGCCGATCACCGCCTCCAGCACGCGACGGACGGAATCGGACGTAACCCAGGCGGTCAGCGGCGCGTCAATCAGCACCGCCAAGCCGGTCAGCAGCAGGCCGCCGACCACGCTCAGCCACATTCGCGGTGAGTTCAGCATGGCACGCTCCGACGCAGACTCTCGTTTCCAATGCCGCGGCGTGGGCGCAGAATATACGCGATGCGGGTGCGGGTGTGCGCGGCATGCCGGCGTAGCGACGTGCGAGTTGCGGCAAGCATGATCTCCTTCAGGGCCCATGTCATGGCGGTCGAACGGGTGGAGCGGCGTCTGCGGCGGGTGGCGGCGGCGTTGGACGGGGCCGGGATTCCGTACGCGGTGATCGGCGGAAACGCAGTGGCCGCGTGGGTGGCGCGCGCCGACCCCAGTGCGACGCGCGCCACCAAGGATGTTGAGCTGCTCGTGCGACACGACGATCTCGAATGCATCACGGCGACGCTCGGCGTGCTCGACTTTGAAAGACAGGACCTCCGCGGCCTGGTGTTGTTCATAGACCCCGAAGAACCCAGTCGCCGCTCGGGCGTTCGCCTGGTCCGGGCCGGCGAACGTGTGCGGCCGTCGTATCTGGTACCAGCTCCCCGCGTCGAAGAGGCCGTGCGCGACCCAGAGGGGTTTCTCGTGCTCTCGATGCCGGTGTAGAAGGAATGGAGCAGCGCGCCCAGCGCTGCGGATTCAACCGCATTGGGAGGCGTGGTCTGGCTGCGCCCGATCAAGTCGCGATAGGTTGCGACCAGTTCGCACAGCTCTTCGAGCCACACCGTGATGTGATCTCGCAGGCTAGGCGACACGCTGAAGCTCACCGACCCGATGCAGGTAGCGCACGAAGGGCGTGCTCTCGTCCAGATCGACCAGGTCCACCGGCCGCCCGAGCACGCTCGCGATCGGGGCCAGAACGAAGAAGTACCGTTCCGGCGGGAGTCCGGGCACGGCCAGATCGATGTCCGAGCCCGGTCGGTCCAGACCACGCGCGACTGAGCCGAAGAGGTATACCTCCGTCGCGCCCGCAGCCCGCAGGATCTGCGCGGCCTGCTCAATCCTGTGCTGTAAGTCCGCGCTCATCGGTCGATCACCTCACCGCGGCGCAAGTCGCAGCGCCGGGTCGCGGTCCGGGCCAGTCGCCACGGTGCCCACTCTACGCATTATACTAAATCACCGTGCGCGATTCGGCAGCGCAGATCCGAGCCGACCGCGCGAGCGGTCGCAAGTATGTCCGCGAGCTTGCGCTCGCGGCTCGGACAGGCGCCGCCCATTCGCGCACGTCCATTTAGTTGCCCAGACGTCGCGCTTACACGGAGTGCCCCACATGCTGACCCCCTACCGCCCCGAACCCTACGTCAACTTCGCCGACCCGGAGCCGCGCCATAAGATGCTTGCCGCCCTCCAGGAGGTCCGCAGCCAGCTTGGCCGGACGTACCCGCTGCGCATCGGCGACAAACGGATCGACACGCCGCAGAAGATCAACTCCGTGATGCCGGCGAATTACCAGACCCTCGTCGGCGCCGTTGGCAAGGCGTCGCGCGAACAGGCCGAGCAAGCGATCAAGGTTGCCAGCGAGACCTTCAAGACCTGGCGCAAAGTCGATCACGAAACGCGCGCCCGCGTCCTCTTCAAAGCCGCCGCCATCATGCGCCGCCGCGTCTACGAGCTGTCTGCCTGGATGTGCTTCGAGGTCTCGAAAAGCTGGCTCGAAGCCTATGCCGACGTGTGCGAGACGATCGATTTCCTCGACTTCTACGGCCGCGAGATGCTCCGCCTCGGCGGCGCCCAGCCGGTCACGCCGTATCCCGGCGAAGACAACGAGGTGCGCTACCAGCCGCTCGGCGTTGGCGTCGTCATCCCGCCGTGGAATTTCCCGCTCGCGATCTGCACCGGCATGACGAGTGCGGCGATCGTGACGGGCAACACGGTCGTGCTCAAGCCGGCCAGCACGGCACCGGTCATCGCCGCGAAGATGGCCGAGGTGTTCGAGCAGGCCGGCCTGCCGCCGGGCGTGCTGAACTACTGCCCCGGCTCGGGCGGCGAGGTCGGCGACCTGCTGGTCGAGCATCCGCAGACGCGGTTTGTCTCCTTCACCGGCTCGATGGAGGTCGGGCTGCGCATTTTCGCGAAGTGCGGCCAGGTATCGCCGGGACAAATCTGGCTGAAGCGATCCGTGCTCGAAATGGGCGGCAAGGACTGCATTCTGGTGGACGAAACCGCCGACCTGGAGGCCGCCGCCGAGGGCATCGTCGCGGCGGCGTTCGGTTTTCAGGGGCAGAAATGCTCGGCGTGCTCGCGGGCGATTCTGCATCAGGATATTTACGACCAGGTCCTGGAGCGGGTGGTTGAGCGGGCGAAGCAGCTCACGATTGGTGATACGACCAACGAAGAGAACCTCTACATGGGGGCAGTGATCGACGAAAGCGCGTTCAAGTCAATCAACGGGTACATCGAGGTGGGCAAGAACGAGGGGCGGCTGGCGCTGGGTGGGTTGGGTGGCGTGGGCGTCCCCGCCCGCAATCTGCCGTCCGGCGGCTATTTCATCCCGCCGACGATTATCGAGGGCGTCGATCGGAACGCCCGCATCGCCCAGGAGGAGATTTTCGGCCCGGTGCTCGCCGTCATCAAAGCGAAGGACTTTGACGACGGCATGGAGATCGTCAACGGCACGAAATTCGGCCTGACCGGCGCGTTGTACTCGAACGACCGCTTCCGCCTGGAGCGGGCCCGCCACGAATTCCACGTCGGCAACCTGTACTTCAACCGCAAATGCACCGGCGCCCTCGTGGACGTGCAGCCCTTCGGCGGCTTCAACATGTCCGGCACCGACTCCAAGGCCGGCGGCCGCGACTACCTGCTGCTGTTCATGCAGGGCAAGAGCATCACCGAGCGCCTGTAGCGGCCCGCGCCCCCGCGCGGCCGCGTGCTGCCGAGCGCCCCCGGCGCGTCATCTGTTATGATGAACATGGCGTTGTTCGCGTCGCGGTTCTGATCTGTTTCTGGAACGCAGATGGTCGCTTCACTGCTCGCCGCCCAGCGTACCAAGATTCTGACGATCGCTGCGCGCCACGGCGCTCGCAACGTCCGCGTCTTCGGTTCCCTGGCACGCGGCGAGGCCGCGGCCGACAGCGATGTTGATGTGCTCGTGGAACTGGAGGAAACGCGGTCGCTCCTCGATCACGTGGCTCTTCGTCAGGATCTTGAGGACTTGCTCCGCCGGAGGGTCGACGTCGTGGTGGAAGGCGGTCTTAGCCCCTACCTGCAAGCGCGCATCCACGCCGAGGCGCAACCGTTGTGAAGGACGATCAGGTCTACTTGTTGCACATCCGCGATTGCGCTACGCGCATCATGGAATATACCCAGGCCGGCCGCGCTGCTTTCCTGCGGGACTCCAAGACGCAGGACGCCGTGATCCGCAATCTCGAGATCATCGGCGAGGCGGTCAAGAACCTGTCGGAGGAATGCCGGCAGCGGTCCCCGCAGATCCCCTGGCGTCGCATCGCCGGCCTGCGCGACGTGCTGATTCACGCCTACTTCGGCGTCAAACCGGAGACCGTTTGGAACGTCGTTGAGCGCGAACTGCCGGTCCTTCAAGGAGCCGTCGCGCAGCTCCTGGGACCGACGGGAACGTAGGTGCTGTTGTCGCCGAGGGCGCGCGCCGGCTGCGGCGCCTGACGCCGACCGCCAGACTGGCGGCCG
Source organism: uncultured Planctomycetales bacterium (assembly GCA_964394415.1). Lineage (GTDB taxonomy): Bacteria > Planctomycetota > Phycisphaerae > UBA1845 > Fen-1342 > JAGVEP01. The sequence goes on along the minus strand of CAYMXT010000042.1, from coordinate 13,418 downwards.
CGACTGCCTGCTGCTGTTCATGCCGGGCCAGAGCATCACCGAGCGCCTGTAGCGGCCCGCGCCCCCGCGCGGCGCACCGGCTACAGACGGACCCGTAACGGCTGGCCCGCCTTGACGTCGAATCCCCGGGGATGCTCGTTCAACAGGATGAGCAGGCGGAAGTCACCGTCCGTCTCGACCTGCAACGTGCGGCGCCCGGCGCTGTCCGGGGTTTCGCAGACCAGCGACACCACCAGCCCGCCGAAGCGGTAGCGTTCGCAGCCGACGCGCTGGCCACTCCGAATCGTCCAGGTCAACGTTCGGTTCGGTGCGTCGGGGCGCAGGCCGATCGCGTACTCGAGCAGGAAGTTGATCGGCCCAAGGCCCGAAAAGCCCACCAGGTCGCGCAGCGCCCCGTCGCCGCGGGCAACCCGTGTCGGCGCGTAGTTCTCCCAGATCGCGCCGGTTTCGAGGTAGACCGCGGTGACGTTTTCGAGATGGTGCAGCGCGATCTCGCGCGCCAAGTCCGCGAAGCCGTAGCGCTCCAGCCCGCGGACGACCATCCAGTTCATCGGCGTCCAGACCGCGTCGCACCAGTAATCACCGCCCGGAGCGAACCCGCTCTCATCCGCCGCGAGCGATGGCACTCGATGGCGCGTCTTGAACGTCGCCGGGTTCTGAAGTTCACCGGCCAGCGCGCCGGCCTGCCAGGGCGACGCGACCCCGGCCAAGAGCGTCCAGTACGCCGCAATCGTCTTGACCGCTCCCCGCTCGCCCGCGACCGAAAGGTCGAAGTAGAAGCGCCGCGCAGGGTCCCACATCAGCGCGTTGATTCTCTCGGCGAGCGCCTTGGCGGCGGCGCGGTACTCCGCCGCTTCGTCCGGCATTCCGAGTGCGTCCGCCATCTCGGCCAGACAGCGCGCAAACCACGCCATCTGGGCCGACGTGTCCACCGCCGTCCCGCCGCGGTCAAGGTGCAAGTTCCGCTGGGAGTTGTCCATGCTGGCCCAGTCGGTGGTGTACAAGCCGTTACCCTGGCGCAGGTACGTTTGCAGGGCCCCGTAATAGCGCGTCAAAGGGGTCCACACGCGCCGCAACCGTGCCACCTCACCCGTTACTCGGAAGCTCTCCATTTCCGCCCAGGCCGGCAGCGGATGGTTGAGCGCATCCAGCGTGCAGCGCGGGTTCGGCGTCGGCGCGTCGCGGCCGCGATACTCGACCGGCGTCGGACCCTCGTCCCTCCGGTCCCACCCCCCCCAGCCGCAGCGGCTGAACAGCGGCTGGTCCTCCCGGTTGGTCCACGGCTCAAAGTCGCGGCCGGTGTTCCGCTCGATTTCGCGGCAGATCTCGCCCGTGGCGTGCTGTTTCACGTAGAAGTTGTCGAGCGCTGCGATGCCCGGGGTCAGCCCGGCGGCGTAATTACAGAACATCGTCATCAGGCACGTGTCCCAGAGGAAGATGTTCTCGTTGAAGTCCAGATCGATGTACGGCGACACGAAGCCGTTCCGCTCGGTCGGCAGCCGAATATGCCGACACACCACGTTCCATGCCTCCCAGTAGCACGCGGCGAACGCCGGGTTCTCGGCGTAGATCGGTGCCGGGAGCTGGTTGCGCAGCGCGGCCATCGTGCGCCAGGAGCTCGGCACGTCCCCGCGCAATTCGTCCCGCTCATGCCAGCGCGTCGCGCGACACGCAAGCAGACCAGGCGCCAGAGTCAGGGCGCTGACGACCTGCGCCGCTGCCCGGCAACGTCTACTCAATCTGGGCAATAGACCCATCGTGGCCGGCAGCATAGCGAATTCTCGCCGAAGTGTGGCGCCAGGCACCGCACGTTCTCGCGCCGCGGTCGGATGCCCAACGGGCCGGAGTGGTGCGGTCGGCGTGCAACCAGTGGCCGCGCTCACGTGCGCCCCGTCTGGCAGGGCCAGAGCGGCACCGGCTGGCACGGCGACGCTGGTTTGTGTCCGGCAAGGTGCTGTCTCGCCCCGGTTACCCCCGAGGTACGTTGTAACGGGGCGCAGATCGTCCCTGGCCCCAGCACCAGCGCCTCCTCCACCGCGGAGCGCAGCCGGCCGGCCGGTCGTTAAGCGCGTCCGACGGAAGCCCGCGCACTAATGGCGCGAAGTCGCGGTGGGCCACCGTATTGACGCGCGGGGCGGCGGCCGTAGCCTGTCCGTCATGCGGCGGATTCTCCGACTGGTCGGTCTCGGCGTGTTCCTGGGCACGGTGCCCGGCTGTGTCTGGATGTCGCGGCTCGGGAGCGACGGGGCCGGGCAGCCACACGGCCAGACCTGGTTCATCGGCGGCGCCGGGCCCGTCGGCAACGTCGTCGGGACGTTCGACGTGCCCCGCGGTCTGCGCGCGGCCCGCTATCGCGGCGCCATCGAGGTCTTTGGCTGGCAATGCGTCGTCGGCGGCACGCTGCGCGACATGCTGGATCGCGAACGCGGCGCCGGCGAGGCCCGCCGGCTCGCGGCTGACATTCAGCAGTACCTGGACCAGTTCCCGGGCCGGCGGGTCAACCTCATCGCGCTGTCCGCGGGCACCGGCATCGCCACGTGGGCCCTCGAGGCCCTGCCGCCGACGCATCGCGTGGGGACGGTCGTTTACTTGGGCAGCGCCCTCTCGCGCGACTACGATCTTTCGCGCGCGCTGGCCCGCATCGGCGGCCGCCTGCACTGTTTCTACTCCGCCGACGACCCGCTGCTGCGCTACGGTGTGCCGCTCACCGGCGCGGTGGACCGCAGTTCGCCGGTCGCCGCGGGTCTGTACGGCTTCGCCCGGCCGTCCGCGGCCGACGGCCCGACGCAGACGGTGTACGCGCGCCGCCTGCGGAATCACCCGTATCGCCGCGAGTATGCCGAGTATGGGTACTTCGGCTGGCACGCGGACAGCACCAGTCCGCGGTTCATCGAGAAGGTGGTGGCTCCGTTGCTGAACGAGCGGTTGGAACCGGATTGATGCACCCGACGCGGCGGGCATTCCTGCGGCAAGCGACGCAGTGGGGGACGCTGGGCGGGGCGGCACGGCTGCTGGCCGGTTGCGGGCTGGTGCCCGCCCCGGAAGTCCCGAACCAGCCCAGCGACCAGACCGCCCGCGTGGCCGCGGTGCGTGGCCTTGACCTGCGCACGATGGTGCGGGACGCGCTCGACGCGCTCGGCGGCCTCGGTACCATCGTGCATCCCGGCGAGACGGTGCTCTTGAAGCCCAACTTCGGCGGCATCGGCATCGCGGACTACGACATCGCCGCCGTGGGCGAAGCCACCAAGCCGGAGATCGTCGTCGCCGTGGCCGAAGCGTGCCTCGAAGCCGACGCGGCGCAAGTCATCATCGGAGAGGGGGCCCAGGTCGAGCGGTTCGACTGGGCGCGGCTGAACACGCTCGACGGTGAAACCAACCTCGCCGCGGAGGTGACGCGGCTCAACGCCCGCTTCGGCGCGCGTGTGACGCTGGCGTGCCTTAATCACGACTCGCCGGACTGGGATCTCGTCGCGTCGCCGTATTCGGGGCTGCGCGAGCTCGCGGTGTCCAGCCTGGTCACGCGCGCGGACCGGATCATCTCGCTGCCGGTGCTCAAGACGCACCGTTGGACCGCCATTACGGCGGCCCTCAAGAACTTCGTCGGCGTCGCGTCGCTCGCCCGCTACACCTGGGGACCGCCGTACCGTATGGACCTGCACTACTGCCCCGGTGGAATCGACACCACTTACGTGGACCTGGTTGCGGCGCTGAAGCCCGATCTGGCTCTCATTGACGTTTCGGTGTGTTGCGAGGGCAACGGCCCGAATGTGTACCCCGGCTGGTGGGGCAGCACACTGGACATGCGCGCGCGTCTGGGGACCTGGCTGCTGCTGGCGAGCACCGATCTGCCCGCCGCCGACGCCACGGCCGCCCGCCTCATGGGACAGAACCCGGACGACATTCGCCAGCTCGTGCTGGCTCGGCAACTCGGCCTCGGTCAGACCGGCGTGGACCGCATCGAGCTGCTCGGTGCGCGGCTCGACGAATGACAGGTCGATTGGCAGCCCGCGTCGCCGGCCCGCGATTTGCTCGAAGGCGTTGACTCGGCGCTGGCGTGGCTGCTGCACCGCTAGGTCACCGTGCGCGACCGCGCGACACATGCGGTCGCGGCCGAGTTCCTGCGCAGCCGTCGCCGGGCGACGGCGCTGCCGCCGCCTACGGCCGCCCAGGAGGTCGGCCGCTACGTCGCGCGCGCCACCTTTGCGCACGGCCATTCCGTGTCGGTGGTCGATCGACGGTGTACGGGCCGTGTCACGCGCTGCGCACGGCGGGATGCGGCCTGCTCCGCTCGTTCACCCGCCCGCCAGCAGCGCGACAAACGGGTTGATATCGTCAAAGGACACGTAGCCGTCGAGGTTTGCGTCCGCGGCACAGCGCTGCTGGACCGTCGCGTCCGCCGGGTCCGTCAGCACGGCGACAAAGGGGTTTATGTCATCGAAATCTACGGCGCCGTCCTCATTAATGTCGCCCAGCCCGTACTGGTCCGGATCCAGCACACTCAGACGAAGCGTGAACGGGGCCGAGTCGGTGTAGCCGGTCGAGCCGACGTCGTCGAAATAGAAAGTACCGAACCACAACGTACGTAGCGGGTCGTAGGTCGGGTCGTTGCAGTCCACGATGAAGATGCAGTGGCGGTGAAGCAGGGATGAGCCCAGGGAGATGTACTGCCCCGCCAGGCGGATGGTCTGCGTCTGGTACTTCACGTAGAAAGCCGCGGGCAAGTCCGCCTCCGCCACCAGGCGAATCGAGGCCCCGGGCTCCAGCGGGTAGTAGTCGTGGGGCGGATCGGCCTCGAAGTTCGCGTCGAAGCCCGGGCTGTCGGTCCGCCAACTGTTCGAGCTGGCGTAGTAGGTCAGCACGCCGAGGCCCAGCGCGGGGTCGAAGCAAGGCGTGCCGTCGGGGTCGAAGGGTTTGGGCTTAACCTGCCCGGCCGCCGAGCGTCCGACGGCGATGTCGCCGCTGTGCTGCGCCAGCGCGGGTGCGCTCACGGACACCAGCGCCACGAGGAGCGGAACCGACGGCGACGACCAGCGTGATGGCACTTGACCAGGCCAGCGCGGCGCGCGTCGTCGGAGGAAGAGCGCTGCCGCCGCGAGCAGGGCGGCCGTACTCGGTTCCGGCGTGAAGGACACGCTGACCGGATTGGAGGGCTGATGAATCTCGGCCAGGTCGACCAATTGGAATGTCACAAGCCACGGGGCGTGTTCCGGCGCGTAGGCCGGGTCGGCCGCATCAACGTGCCAGATGGGGTGCTCATCAAAAGGCGCGCCGCCGACCGTCCACAAGTTGTCCCCGCTGATTTGGAAGCCGGGCTCGCCCGGACCGACGGGATTCCAGACTTTCATTTCGGGGCTGCCGACGGAGAGTACGCGGAGCGCCACCAGGGCGGCCGGATCCAGTAACTCGAATTCGCCGGGGACGACCTCGTTCGGGTCAAGAGCGACGAAGCCGGGATCGTCCAGCGCGAAGCCGGCGAGCTCGGGCCAGGCGGACGGCGGCAGTTCCCAGGGGAAGAGACTCGGGTCGTATTCGATCCGAAGCTGATTGGACGGCGGGTAGACGCCGACCTCAAAGTCCTCCTCGTGCTGAGCGTAGCCCTGGCAGGCACTCCACCCCAGCACACTCAACGCGAGTATGAAATGGCTGAGCTTCATATTTCACTCCTTGTGTTGATTCTCAAATCGTGCGTACGTAGCGGTCACCGGGCGATCGTCGGGTCGTACTTGTTGAAAGACCAGCTCACCTCGTCGCCCGCTACGGTCCGAATCGCGAACGTCTTCTCGTAAGGCAGGCGCTCGGCATGGCCGTCCACAAAGCCATAGTTGGCTTCGCCGAGATGGCGGTCCAAGACCACCATTTCCGACGCCTTCTGCCGGTCATCGGGGTAAAAGTCCGCCCAGTAATCGGCGTGGACGTGGTCGGTGGTCGCATAATCGCCCGCCTCGGTCAGTTCCGTGAGGTAAATCGTCGTCGTGGGCTGGCGGATCCAATCGAGGCGGTTGTAGGCGTGCCCGTCCCGCAGGAAGAGCGGGTTGTCCTCGCCGCCCGTGGCCACGTAGTAGTTGGCCGCGTAGCTGGTGCGGCGGGGCCGCCCGTTGCGGAGCTGCGTCCAGTACGGGCTGCGGTCCATCCCGCAACGCAGCAGGTCGCGCTGCTCGCCGTACTCCTTCTTCATGGTGTTGAGCCACGCGAACGCGGCGCCGGCCTCACCGCCACCGTGGGCATACCCCCACTGGGGCACCCAGCCGGCGTTGGTCTGGGTGTACATCGTCAGCGCGAGCCCCAGGCCGCGCAAGTGGGCGGCGCAAACGACCGCGCGAGCCTGCTGCCGGGCGCGGCCCAGGGCCGGCAGGATAATCGAGACGAGCAGCGCGATGATGGCCACGACGACCAGCAGCTCAATCAACGTGAACGCCGCGCGCCGGCCGGCCGCCAATACCTGACGCTGTGACATGGGTTGCTCCTTGCGCCGGCGGGCCCATTCGAGGGGCGCGGTTCGCCGGGCGCGGGGGAAACCTCGCCGTTGCGACGTGCCGCTGGCACCCTGGGCGCGCCGGACGGCACAACAACACGCGCGCTGCGCTAAGCGCAAGGCGCGGCGGAACTACGTTGCTTCGGTTGGTTCAAGCCCCCCGCGGCGGGGCACGGGCGTGAGGACGCAGAAGGGGTCGCCCAACGGGCTGGTCGGGCGAAGAAGGCACACCGCCGGGAAGCGACGCGCAGAACGCTCCCGCAGGCAGTGCGACAGTCAGAGCTACGGTGAGGAGCGCCACCACACAGGTGGCGCACTCCGGGCTCTGTTCGGCGGAAGCAGTGTGCGCGTCGGCTACGAGTTCAGCCGCGCGAGCAGTTCCACAGTCGCTACAGGCATCCGGCGGTCCGCAATGGTGGTGCCAGAGCGGGACGGGCAGGAGCACCGTCGGTCCCAGCAGGCCGACCGCGGCGAGCGCCAGGGTCTGTCCAGGTTTGAGCCGAAGAAGTCGCATGAACGGGCTGCGTCGCGGACGTATTACAAGATACTACGATCAACTATAGGCCGCGCAGCCGATCTGTCAATGACGCAAGCCACGCCCTGATCGGCCGCCGTGACCGCAACAGCCCTGACTTCTGCGTCTTGGCGAACTTGACGCGTGGCACCTGGGCGGTTGCATTTCGACCCGCGAAGTGGCGTTGTAGTACTGACCCGCGGCGGCGAAACCGCTACTTCTTGCCCCAATCCGCGAAAAACGTCTTCGCGCCGGCGGGGTCGGTCTTCATCGCCTTGGCGCCGGGCTTCCAGTTCGCCGGGCAGACCTCGCCGTGCTTCTCGAAGTGCAACAGGGCGTCCACCATGCGCAGGGCCTCGTCCACGCTGCGGCCGAGCGGCAGGTTGTTGATGACCATGTGCTGCACGACGCCCTGGCTGTCGATCAGGAACAGCCCGCGGGCCGCGATCCCGTTCGGCAACAGCACGCCGTAGGCGCGGCTGAGCTCGTGGTTCAGGTCCGCGATCATCGGGAAGTCGATCTTCCCCAGGCCGCCGGCCGTGCGCGGCGTGTTCTGCCAGGCCAGGTGCGTGAACTGGCTGTCGATCGAGGCGCCGAGGAGGACGGTGTTGCGTTCGGCGAACTTCGCCACGGCGTCGTTGAAGGCGACGATCTCGGTCGGGCAGACGAAGGTGAAATCGAGCGGCCAGAAGAACAGCACCACGTTCTTGCCGCGATACTGCGACAGGCTGACCGGCTCAAACTGCCCGTTGACGACGGCGGTGACGTTGAAATCCGGGGCGGGTTGTCCAACTTGAACACTCATGGGTCGCTCCTCGCGGGTTGAGTTCCCTGGCGGGCGATCCGCTGGCCGTACCTGCGGGAGTCCATCTCCGCGCAACCCGGCGGCCAAGGCGGGCCACCCAGATCCTACGCACGCAGATTCTAGCCGGCTCTGGTCCGTTTTCCGCCTCCGGCGTCACCGCGGGGAGCGTGGGCCTTCGGCCCGTGCTTCCCGTGCGTTGCGCTCTTGCGGAGGCACTGCACTAGCCAAAGAATCGCTGCTCCAGCAACCGCGTCTCCGTCTCGCGCGGATCCAGCAGCACCCAGTGCAGTACGGCACAAGTCACCTGCGCCACCACCAGCGCCGCCAGAAACAACGCCAGCCGTCGCTGCTGCGCCGCGCCGCGCCGCGGTTCGCCCGCCAGCGGCGGCGTCGCGGGCGCAAGCCGAACACATCCCGCCGGCAGCAGCAGCGGCACAAACGGAATCCACAGGCGCGGCGTCTCGATGTTGGTGAAGCCGATCGTCGCCACCATCACGACCGCCGCGCCGACGGCCGCCGCCGCCGCAAAGCGGCGGGCAGGCCAATGCCCCGGCGGCGCCGCGCGGTGGCGGAAGCGCCGGCCGCGGAATGGGGCGAGCCAGAACGCCGGCCCGGCCAGCAGGAGAAACAGCGGCAGGCCCAGCATCTGCCAGACCAGCGGCATCGCGTGCGGGCCGCGCGTGACAGCGGCTTGCGCGGCGCTCACCGCGCGTGCGATGGCGATCAGGTCAATCCCGAGTCCCGCCAGCGCACCACCACCAACCAGCGCGCCGCCGACGGCCGGCACGCACACGCGCCAGAGTGTTCGGCGCAGGAGTTCGCGATCCGGGGCCGCGGCCCAGAGCGTCGCGCCCACGACGATGAGCCCGATCCAGACATGGACCAGGCTTACGAGTACCGCGCCCACAAACGCCAGTCCCGCCAACGTGGCCGGCAGCGGTCGGCCGTGCCGCCAGGCCCACAACCACAGGCCCAGCGGCACCGCGACCGTTAAGAGTTGCGCGGGGTCTTTGCCGGGGGTGAACAGCAGCGCGGCCGGCGTAAACACGCAGCAGACCGCGTACACCGCCGCACCGGCGGGGTCCAGCAGCGCACGCCCACCGAAATAGAGAATGGCCGCCGCCAGCAGCCACGCGCCCGTCAGCAGCATGAAGAAGAGCACGCCGATGCCGACGGCACTCTGGAGCGCCGCCACCGCGGCCCCAGGCGCAGCCTCGGCGTCAAGCGGGACCGGGACGAGGGCACGCAGGGCTGGAAAGCCGGCCCACAACTCACGCGCGCCGACGGCCAGCAGCGTCGTGCCGGGCGGGTTGCTGATGACGCGCGTGCCGCGCATTGCGGCCGGGGGCGTCGCGGCACGCGCGCCAAAGTCACGCAGATACGCGGCCACATCGTCGATCTGAAGCGCTTCAACCAGAAACGCGCCATCGTGCGACGGCGAGAAGGCGTTGAAGGCGTACTGGTGGCGATAGTCCGGTAGCGCACAAAAAGACCACACCCCCAGCGCGATGCTGCCGGAAACCACGGCGGAGAAGCCCAGCAGCCGCCGGCGGACGTCCGCCGCGGCGAGCCACCACACCCCCAACCCCAGCACGCCGGCGAAGACCAGCGCGGACGGCGCCGCGGACAGCCGCCAGCTCACCACCGGTGAGTACAAGTAAACGAACCGACCCGGACAACCAAGCGGGACGCCCATGCACCACAGCACCGCGTGCAGCGTCGGCGGTACCAGCGCGGCGAGTCCGAGGATGAGCCAGTGCGACGCGGGAGGCGGGCTCCGGGGCTCGACCGTGTGTGGCTGCACGTTCGATGGTGCGCCGCGCGCGCTCACTCAGTTACCCCTCACCCTGCGCGACCACGTCCGGTGCTGCCGCTCGGCCACGACCAGCGCCAGGACCATCCCCCCCGCGGTCACGCCGAGCAGCGTGGGGATATGTCGATCCAGGTGCTCGAAACGCGGCAGGCCGAGCAGCCCAGTGGTGGCCACAATAGCCGCCATGGTGCAGGTGTCCGCCACGCCGAACACGCGCCCGCGCCGGCTGTCGGGCACGAAGCGCTGGAGGCAAGCCATGATGGTGACCAGCAGCGCGGCCCCAGCCACACCCATGCCGAACAGACACACGCCGGCGGGCACCGCACCAAGATTGGGCACCGGTCCGAGCTTCAGCACGACGGTCGCCGCCAGCCCGAGCAGCCACACCGCGGCCATCCCCAAACCCAGGCGAATCGTCGTCGCGATTGACAGGGCCGAGCCGAGCAGCGTCATGGCCCCCGCCCCGCACGCCAACCCGAACACCAGCACGCCGCGCAGCGTGCCCGTCGCCGAGTAATCCTCGCCGTAGTACTGCCGCGCAATCGCGGGAATCACCGAAATCACGACCCCGGCGGCGGCCCAGTAGACCGTGGCCAAGCCAATCAGTTGCCCCACGCGGCCGTGCGTCCGCACGTAATGCAACCCCGCCCGCACCGGTGCCCAGACGCCCGCCAGCGGCGGGTGCGGCACGGCCCGCGTGCGCGACATCGCGATTCCCGCGACGCACGCCGCGCTGAGCGCAAACGTCAGCGCGTTCAGGTGGTAGTTCAGCCGCGGCCCCAGCCGTTGCACGAGATACCCGCCGACCACGGCACTGAGGATACCCCCGATCGTACCCAGAGCGCTGATCAGGGCGTTGGCGCGGACAAGCTGATCGGAGCGGATCAGCGTGGGCAGCAGGGCCTGGCGGGCGGGGGAGAAGAACGCCGCCAGCGTGCCGACCGCCACCAGCGGCAGCACGATCGCGTGATCGCCCCACGCCGGCGGCAGCACCCGCGTGAGCCCCGCCACGATCGCCGCAAGGTTGAACACCAGCGCCGCCCGCAGGAGGTCAGCGACGATCATGGTAATCTTGCGGCTGAAGCGGTCGCACCACCACCCCGCCAACGGCCCCAGAATAACGAACGGGAGGAAAAACCCAAACGTGATGAGGGCCTGCACGCGCGTGAGGTCTTCGCGGTCAAACGCTCGGCGTTCCCTCAGCAACGCCATTTCGCTCAGGTGGTCGCCGAACGCCGCGACGCCATAGGCCGCCCACAGCAACACGAAGTTGCGGTTCTGGACCAGCCAGGCGGGCAGACGCGACTCGGCAACCGACAGGGTCATGTGGCATTCGCTCCGGCGGCATAGTCTACCGCTCGGAAGCGCCTTCGAGCCGGAATTGCCAGGACACGATCAAAAGCCGCGCAGTGTCAACGCGCGGCCGCGGCCAGGCACGCGCGCGGGGCGCACCGGCCGCCTTCCGAGCCGGATCGAATCGCGGACGGCTGCGCGTCCGAATCGCCGGCGCGGCGGCGTCTGGAAGAAGCGACAGACAGGAAAACAAACAGGCACCTCCGGAGCCGCGGCATTCATGCGGCGCACGCGGCCGGAGCACGCGCTCGGGGACTGAACCACCGTGCGCGCATGGGCGGCGCCGGTCCGAGCCGCGAGCGCAAGCTCGCGGACATACTTGCGACCGCTCGCGCTGTCGGCTCGGACCTGCGCTGCCGAATCGCGCACGGTGATTTAGGGGCGGTCACCCGCGGGTCTTTCGCCCGGCAACTCCGGCGGCGGGCCGCCGGCGAGTTCGGCGGGAATGACCTCTTGTGCGGAGTAATCGTAGAAGTCGCGGTATTGCTGGCGGAAATAGCCGCCCGGCCGCGCACGCACGCCGTTGAAGATCGCGCCGATCACGCGGACGTTGATCCGCTGGAACTGCTCGCGCGCCCGGCGCAGCCCACCCTTGGTGCCGCTGTCCGCCCGGGCCACCAGCACGACCGCGTCCACCAACGTGGACACGACCAGCGCGTCGCTGATCAACAGACACGGCGGTCCGTCGAGCACGATCCGGTCGTACTTGGTCCGCGCGGCGTCGAGCAGCGTGCGCATTTGCGGCGACCCGAGCAGCTCGGCCGGGTTGGGCGGCATCGGCCCGCTCGCCAGCACGTCCACGTTCGGCACTTCGCTGCGCGTGATGACCTGCTCCAGCCGCTGCTGACCGATCAGCACGTTGCTGAGGCCCTCCGCCCGCGTGTTCTGGAAGGCGTTGCGCATCGTCGGCCGGCGGAAGTTGCAGTCGATCAGCAGCACCCGCTGGTTGCCCTGCGCCAGCGTGACGGCGAGGTTGATGGCCGTGGCGGTCTTGCCTTCCTCCGGGCCGGGGCTGGTGATCAGCAGGACTTTCTGTGATTCCAGCGGCCCGCTGAACGTCAGATGAGCGCGGATCTGGCGGAACGCCTCGGCGACGAGCGACTGCGGCGCCCGGCGCGTCGCCTGTTCGATCGAATCCAGATCGACTTCTTCTTCGTCGAGCAACGGCACCGAGCCGAGCACCGAGAGGCGCCCGAAGCGCGCCACGTCGATCGGCGTGCGCAGGGCCTGGTCGGTCATTTCGCGCAGGAACGCCAGCCCGACCGCTGCGAGCAGCGCCACCATCAAACCCCCGCCCAGGTAGACCACCGGGTTGGGCCGGCTGGGCCAGAGCGGGTCGCGCGTCGCGAGCCGCCGCTCCAAGCGGCCCTCGCGCTTCTGGATTTGGAAGGCGTTCTCCGCCTCGCGGTAGGCCTTGCCGATCTCCTCGATTTCGCCATTCATGCGCTCCTCGTCCTCCTTGAGGTCGAGGTACTTCTGAATGGCGTCGTCGAGATCGCGCTGCTGGGCCTGACGCTCCATCAACTGGTCGGTGACCTTGCCCATCATGTTGCGGATGCGGGCCAGCTCCTGCTGGAGACCCTCGACCTGGCGGCCGCGCAGGTCGTCCACCAGTTCCTCGCGCCGCGCGGACTCCTTCTCAAAGTAGCCCTGGCGCTGGGCCGCGAGCACGTACATCTGGCGGTGGTTCTCCCCGGCCACGCTCTTGCGCAGCGACTCGCGCTGGATGTCCAGCAACTCCACTTGCTGGCGGTAGTAGCGCAGCACCGGGTCGGACTCGATGATAACCCGCATCTCGGCCGAAATCGGCAAATTGCGCGGGTCCACCCCGCGGACCGTCGAGAGCTGGGCCTGCACGTCGGCCTCGCGCGTCTTCAACTCGGCGATCGTGTTGTTGAGCACCGAGATGCCTTCGACCAGCACGTCGCGCTCGCCCTCGATCGCCGGCATGTCGCGCGTTTCGCGCAGGGCCTTTGTCTGGGCACGGATGGTGCGCAGATCCTCGTTGGCCCGCGCCAGCGTGTTCTTGAGCGTGTCCAGCCGCTGCTGATCGACGTCCGTGCTGCGCGAGCGCGACATGGTCAGATACTCGTCGACCACCGTGTTCACGATCAGCCGCGCTTCCCTCTGGTTCTTGACGGCGATCGACACCTTGATGGCAAACGTGTCGCGGATCGGGCTGATGCCCAGCTCTTTCTGAAAGCCGTTCAGCGCCTTGTCGAAATTCCCGCCGTACCAGCGGTAGAAATCGGTCTCCTTGATCTCCGGGCGCTCCAGCACCTTCATCAGCAGCGTGGGGTCCTTGATCGCCCCCGCCTCCGTCGCCATGCGCTGCGTCACGTATTCCTTCGGCAGGTACTCCTCGCGAAAGCTGCGCCAGCTCTCCATCGGCGGAATGAGGATCAGGAACGCCTCGTTGTAGTACGCCGGCGCCAGCCGCCAGGTCAGAAACGTCGCGGCG
>CAYMXT010000041.1:0-23312 GCA_964394415.1 uncultured Planctomycetales bacterium | reverse complement strand
CGCACAGACTGATAGTCTGTGCTCCACGCACAGACTGATAGTCTGTGCTGCACACGGACGGGTCGTTTGCGCTCCGCGTAGACAGCGCTTGTGCTGCGTCTAGCTGCCTAGCAGGGCGACGAAGCCGTTGATGTCGTCGAAATCAACGTCGCCGCTGTTGTCGGTGTCAGCGTTCATCCAGTAGCAGTCGGGGTACAGGTACTCGTATGCGGCCTGTCCGCTCAGCGCGATCACGAACGCGTTGATGTCGTCGAAGTTGACCACGCCGTCGCAATTCATGTCGCCCGGCGTGTACGGCGCGGTGCAATCCAGCGTGGAAAGCCGGATGTCGTCGATGTTCCAGCCGCAGTACGTCCAGCCGGAGTCCGTTGTCCCCATCGTCCAGCGCAGCTTCACGTTGGGCTTGTTGTCGGCGTACGCGGAGATGTCGAATTCCTGGGACAGCCACGCACCATCATCGAGGGTCGAACTCGGGTTCTGCCAGAGGGTGGTCCAGGAGCTGCCGTTGTTGTTGCTGATGCGCACGTACGCGTGGTCGTAGGTGCTCGTCTCGACGCCCAGCCAGCGCTGGAACGACAGCTTGATGCCGTAGAAGCCGGAGCAGTTGATCGTCGTCGAGGTCAAGTGCCGCTCGGGCATGCTGTTGGTGTAGCCGCCGGTGAGGTTGTAGCCGTAGACGTTGGAGCCGGTGTAGCCGTTGTTGGGGTCGGGTCCGCCGTGGTCGCCGCTGCCGCCGGTCGGGTGCCCGAAGGCCCAGGTACCCTCGGTCGTCCAGCCGGGGTTGGTGTTGAGGAGGTTTTCGTACACGAGCGTGCGGCCATAGGCGACCGTCGCGGCGTAGACCGTGTCTGGGGCCTGGCGCGGGTCGTTGTAGATCTGGCCGCCGACCGCCTGGGCGCTGAAGTAGTAGGACATATTCGCCCCGCACGTCGCCGCGGGGAGCTGCACGTCGTACACGTTTTCCGCGACCATCGTCGCAGCGACGGTCAACCAGCCGGCGCCGATGTTGTAGTGCAGCACGCCGCTGTTTGGCTGTGGGACCACATCGCCCACGCCGGCGACGATGAAGCGCACGCGGACCGTGCCGTCCGGGAACCCGAACTCCGGCAACCCGTCGGGGTACGTGAAATCGAGCGTGTTGACCGGCACGTGGACGATCGCCGTGTCGGTCAGCCAACCCACGATGCTGCGGGTCATCTTCGTGGCGAACGCGAAGTTGAGGTTGCCCGGCTGCTCGTAGCTGTCCTGTTGCGTGTGATAGTAGGGGTTGTTCCAGACTTCGCCTTCGATCAGCAAACACGCCTGAATCCCGTCCGCCTCGAACGGGGCATGGTCGCTCTGATCGAGCTGGCCGTTAATAGTGTAGGTGAGCGGCCCGTACTCCACGGCGGCCGCGGCCACGGCCTGCTTGATGGGGTTGGACGCGGTCCGGCCATACAGCAGGCAGTGGTTCGTGCTGTTGGGATCGTGGGCGACCATGTCGAGCGAGACCATGCCGCGGATGTCGTCGCTGGGGTGCGCGGCGACGTACGCATAGCTGCCGTAGAGGCCCAGCTCTTCGATGTCGAACGCGATGAACTTGATGGTGTAGTCCGACGGGTACTGTGACAGCACGCGGGCGGCCTCGAGCGTGGCCGCGACGCCACTGGCGTTGTCATCGGCGCCCGGGTTGCTCACCGAGTCGTAGTGCCCGCCGATGATGTACATGGCGGTGGGGTAGGTGGTGCCGGTCTTGGTGGCGACGACGTTCCAGCCGGTCTTGCCGGAGGTCGTGAATTGTTCGAGTTGCGCCGTCAGGCCGTAGGACTCAAAGAGCGTCTTGATGTTGTCGCGGGCCGGGTTGTGATTCGCACCGTTCCAGGCCCGGTTGTTCCCCGTGTGCGTGTACAGATAGCTGTTCATCAGGGTCTGATAATTCGACTGGCTGACCAGATCAGCGGCCGCCTGACCGACGTCGGACGCCAGCGTCCACGGCACCCGGGCGACGCAGACGAAGAGTGCGGTTGCGATGAAGAGCTGCCAACGCCTGGTTTTCACGTCTCACCTCCAGAAGTGTGTGCCACCGGGGCCGGAGCGGACGTTGGGGCCGGACTTCGCACGCCGCACCGCTCGCAACCGGACGCACCGCGGGAAACAGACAATCTCTGAGCCTCTACCCGCAGTGTAGCGACCGGCGACCTGCAAAGGCAATGATTTCTGACGATAACTGACAGGCCGCCGCGCGTCTTCGGAGCACCAGACCGACAGCGTCATGCTGCCCCGCGGTCGCGTCGGCTCCGCAGCTCGCCGCAGAGACTTGCGTGCGGCGGCCCGGCCGCCGGTGTGGCCGACGTAGACTATGCGCTCGCATGCCCATCGTGAGCGGTGCCCGGCGGCGAAGATCCTCTGGTGGTGGGCTGCCGGGCCGGCCCGCCCGCGGGGTCGGACTTCAAGTGTAGTGACTCAGTAGCACGGCATCGTATCCGGGCGGGGAGCATGGGCCTCCGGCCCGTGCGAAACCCGGCGCGCCGGGACACGGGCCGGAGGCCCATGCTCCCCTTGCGAGGCAGTCGTTGTGAGTCACGACACTGGCGGCGCAGGAAAACTCCCCGGCCGCCGCAGCCACCGGGGAGTCATATCGTCAGTCGCGCCGCCTAACGCCGACGCAGCAGACCGAGCGCGACGAGCAGCAGCAGACTCGCCGGCTCAGGGATGAAGGCTGCGGCCGAGAAGGTGCCGCTGCCCGTGAAAGGCGAGGGAATGGTGCCCGTCTGTTGGCCCGAAGCGATGTCGTAGACGTAGAAGTTCGCCTGCGTCGTATTCGGGCCGTCGGTCACGTAATAGGCCACCCCACCGTACGCAGCCAGACCGTCGATGTCCGTCTCACCGGCCGGGTACGGAGCCTTGAGAATCGTCGTCGGGACGGAGAGATCGATCTCATATAGCCCCCGCGCGTCGCTGGGCGTGTCGCTGAGCCCGTACAGGGTGCCGCTGGTTGCATCAATATCCAGCCCGCCGAAATCGAACGTGCTGGCGTACTGATAGACCAGCGCGGCCTGCAATGTCCCGGGATCAATCTCGTACACCGCCTCAGTCGCGATATTCCGCGTCCCGTAGAGCTTCCCGTTCTTGAAGCCCAGGCCCACGAAGTTCACGGTGTTCGAGCCATACATCATCGTGCCGAGGCTGACCGGCGTGAGTGTCGCGCCATACGGCGAACTGTAGAGCGTCGATCCGTTGTTCCAGTACAGCGTGTTCGTGGACCCATCGTAGGCCATACCCCAGGGCTTGGCCATGCTCGTGGTGTTCGAGTAGATCGCCTGGGCCGGGTTCTGACCAGTCGGATCCACGTTCCAGATGGTGGCGGTTCCGGATTGGTCGTTCCCCACGATCAGTTGTGCGTTGGCGGTGAACATCAGCCCCAACGCAACCAGTACGAGCGCAGTTGTCCTCATAGCTCTCCTCCTTTGCCTCTTGCGTGATGATTCCGTCGGTGGGCTGACCGCAACGAGCTTCTCCGGGCGCTCCGAGCGTCCCGAACCGCTCAGTTGCCAGTTCGCACAGCCAACCCCGGCCAGAATACTCCTTCCTCACGTACCACGTCAGTGTACGTGAGTTGGCGGCCGCAATCAAGTCCGTGTGATACAACCGCGACGTGTCAGACCGATAACTGTGTCTCCGCCGTTCACACGCCGAACGCCACCGGCCGGGGGCAAGATCGTGATTCGCAGGCCGGATCGGCGGCGCGTCAGCGCGGTGGGCGGAGAGCGAATTCACCGCCAGGCGACCACAGCGTGACCGCGCCTCCGGGGCTGTGGGGTGACTTGATTGCTCTCGCGCAAGCGCGGCTCGGGCGGCCGGTGCGGGGCTCGGCGCACCGGTCGCACTTCTCAGAGCGCAGTGGCACACGGCGGCTCGGCCGCCGCGTGCCGTCAATGTCCAGTCGACGGGGCCAACGCTTTCACCAGCTCGCCGATAACCGCCTTCGCATCGCCGAACAACATGAACGTCCGGTCGGCGAAGTACAGCTCGTTGTCGATCCCCGCGAAGCCGGGGTTCTTGCTGCGCTTGATCGCAAATACCGTGCGGGCCTTGTCCGCGGCGATGATCGGCATGCCGTAGATCGGGCTGTTCTTGTCGGTGCGGGCCGCGGGGTTCACCACGTCGTTGGCGCCCACGACCAGCGCGACGTCGCACTGCGGCATGTCGGGGTTGATGTCGTCCATCTCGACCAGGTCGTCGTAGGGAATCTCCGCCTCCGCCAGGAGCACGTTCATGTGCCCCGGCATGCGGCCCGCGACCGGGTGAATCGCGAACTTCACCGAAATGCCGCGTTTCTTGAGCAGATCGTACAGCTCGCGGATCTTGTGCTGGGCCTGGGCGACCGCCATCCCATAGCCCGGAATGACGACCACGAGATTCGCCTGCTCCATGATTTGGGCGGCGCTTTCCGTCGTCTCGGGCTTGTAGACCTTCTGCTCGCCGCCGGCGGCCTGCTGCTGCACCTGTCCGAAGGCCCCGAACAGCACGTTGGTGAATGAGCGGTTCATCGCCTTGCACATGATGATCGACAGGATCAAACCCGACGACCCGTCCAGCGCGCCCGCCGTGATGAGCAGCTTGTTGTCGAGCACGAAGCCCATCGCGACCGCGGACAGACCGGCGTACGAGTTCAGAATCGAGATCACCGTCGGCATGTCCGCCCCGCCGATCGGCATCACCAGCATCCAGCCGAAGTTGAGCGCGAGCAGCATGATCGCCCCAAACACCCAGGGCGACGCCGCCCCGAGGTCGCCCTCCTTGGCGATCAGGAGCACGCCCAGCAACACGGCGAGAGAAAGCGCGCCCAGGTTGACGATCTTCTGACCTTTGTAGACCCACGGCCGCTGCGGAATCCACTTGATTTCCTGGAGCTTGGCGAACGCGATCAAGCTGCCGGTGAAGGTCAGGTACCCCAGGATGATCTCCGCGATAATCGCGACCATGCGAAAGGTCGTCAGGTTCCACGGCTCGTGATACAGCCAGAAGAAGTACTCGGCGGTGCCGACCAAGCCGGCCGCCAGACCGCCGAAGGCGTGCGAGAGCGCCGTTCGCTGTGGGACGGCGGTGAGCGGCACCATAGCCAGCCAGACGCCGGGGACCGCGGCGATGAGAATGGGAACGACGACCCACAGGTGATTGATGACATCCGGCTTGGCCCAGGTGGCGAGTACCGCGGCCAGCATCGCCGCGACGCCCGCGTACACGCCCTTGCGCGCGGTCTTGGGGTCGCTCATCCAGTGCAGGGAGAAGATGAAGAGCGCGGTGGCGACCAGGTACGCAATCTCAATGAGGTGCGTCATGCCTTGCCTCCTTCCCGCGACTTGAACATCTTCAACATGCGGTCGGTGATGAGAAATCCGCTGATGATGTTGGTCATCGAGGCGAAGATCGCCACCGCCCCGACGATCTTGTAGCCGACCGGGTATTCGCGCCCACCCGCCAGCATGATCGACCCGACCACCGCGATCGCCGAGATCGCGTTGGTCAGCGACATGAGCGGCGTGTGCAGCAGCCGCGACACGCGGCGGATGATGCCAATGCCCAGGAACGTGGCCAGCATGAACACGAACACCATCGACATGAGGTCGAGCTGTTCGCCCGCGTGCTCGGCGGGGGCCGCGGGTTTCTCTTCGCCCGTCGTGGGTTCCGCTTTCGCGGCCTTGGGTTCCGCCGGCTTGGCGGCCTTCGGTTCAGCCGTCCGCGGCGCGGGCGGCAGCGCCGCGGCCTTGCCCTCCGGCTGCTCGAGCTTGGCCGCTTTCGGCGGCGGCTTCGTCGGTTGTGTGCCCACGCTCTTGGCCGCCGGCTGCGTCGCCGGGGCCTGGGGGGGCGTGGGTTTCATGGTGGTGGGCGGCACCGCCGGCTGCGTGGTCGCAGGCTGCGTCGGCGACATCCCCGGCGGCGTCTGCGCCGGTGGCGTTTGGGCCTGGGTGGTCAGGGCCGCGGCGACGCTCAGCAGCAGCACCGCGGGCCAGAATCGGACTCGTATGCGCATGAGCTGAATTCTCCTTTCTCGAGGCGTGATCGTGGTTGCGGCGGGATTCCAGTCCGTCGCGCGCGGGCGGGACGCCCACGCCACATTACAGCTTGGCCAGCGCGTCACGCGTCGGGCCGTGCGTCACGTCGCCTTTGTGCGTGATCAACGCACCCTTGATGATCTCGTCGCTCAGGTCGAGGTTGAACTGCTTGTCCTTATCGTTCCAGAACGTCAGCACGAAGGTCGTCAGATTCCGCGAGTAGAGCGTGCTGGCGTCCTTAGGCATGTCCGACGGCAGGTTCAGCGGGGCGCAGATCTTCACGCCGTGCTTCACCACCGTCCGCCCGGGCTCGGTCAGCTCGCAGTTGCCGCCCGCGGTCGCGGCGAGATCGACGATCACCGACCCCGGCTGCATCTTCTGGACCATCTCGGCGGTGATGAGCTTGGGGGCTTTCACCCCGCCGATCAGTGCGGTCGTGATGACCACGTCGTTGGCCGCGCACTGAGCCGCAATCAGCTCGGCTTGCTTCTTGAAGAAGTCGGCCGAAAGCTCCTTCGCGTAGCCGGCGGCCGTCTGGGCGTCCTCGGCGCTCTCGACGCCGACGAACTTGCCGCCCAGGCTTTGAATCTGCTCGCCGACGACCTTGCGCGTGTCGGTCGCGGTGACCGTCGCACCCAGTCGCTTGGCGGTCGCGATGGCTTGAAGCCCGGCGACGCCGGCGCCGATCACGAACACCTTGGCCGAGAAGATCGTCCCCGCCGCGGTCATGAACATGGGGAAATACTTGGCCAGCTCGTTCGCGGCGATAACGACCGCC
The DNA here is from genome assembly GCA_964394415.1 of uncultured Planctomycetales bacterium. Classification (GTDB taxonomy): domain Bacteria; phylum Planctomycetota; class Phycisphaerae; order UBA1845; family Fen-1342; genus JAGVEP01. The sequence continues at coordinate 16,499 of CAYMXT010000041.1, read as the reverse complement.
TTGTACCCGGCGATGTTCGCCATCGACGAAAGCGTGTCCATCGACTGCGCCCGCGTGATGCGCGGGATCGCGTCGGTCGAGAACGCGCTAATCCGTCGCTCGACCAGCCTCTTGACGATCGGCAGATTCACCGTCGGCATCAGGCTGGTCAATAGCAGGGCCCCTTCGCGGAAGCGCCCCACCTCGTCTTCCGTCGGCGGCGTCACCATCAGGACGAAATCGCCGCCGGCCAGCAACCCGCCGGCGTCGCTTTCGATCGCCGCGCCGACCGCGCGGTACGCGTCGTCGAGGAAGTGCGCGTTTTCACCCGCCCCACTCTGCACGGCGACTTCGACGCCCTTGCCGATGAGCTTCTTGCAAGATTCCGGCACGAGCGCGACACGCCGCTCACCTTCGCGCGTCTCTCGTGGCACGACGATTCTCATAAACTACCCTCACGGCGGCCCCGCCGGGCCGCAAAACCCCCACAGGTTTTCCGCGCCAAACGCGGCGAGTTGTGGATTCTAGCCCCGCCGATGACCGCGTAAAGGATTGCGCGTGGGCGGGTGCGGGTTCGACTACCAGTTCCGCCAGTCGGGCACGTAGTGCGGGTCGTTCCCGGCCCCGACCGAGCCGACCTGGTAGCGCGCGGAAGTAATGCGCCCGCCAGCACTTGCGAGCGGCTCGGTGTGCCCGTCTGCATGCACAATTACACTGCAAGCCGCGTGCCGGAAGCAGGTCGTCGGATTCGCGTTCTCCACCCACTCGTGGCTGGCGGGTCGGAACAGCCACGGCGGGTCGAGCAGCGCGACGTTCTTGAGACGCCCCGAAATCTCGATCGCCGTGTCCGCGAAAACGAATAGACGCTGCGGGTTGGCGAGCGTGTCGAGCGATTGCCAAGGTCGATCGCCGATGAAGTTTGGCCCGGGTGCGTTCCAACCCGGGGTGTGCGGCGGACACAGGAAGTAGCCGTTGTAACCGTAGGTACTCGTAATGGCCTTAGCGGCGCCCTGGGGGGTGTACGACCCCCAGGGCTGGTCGGGACATTCATAGACGCCGGCCGATCTGAGGTCGGACCGCAGATAGGGCCAAACGAACCCGCGGGTGTGGTCGACCCCGGTACGGACGTTCGTTCCCCACCAGTAGACCGGCGGGCCACCGGCGAGTACGTCGGGCAGCGTGTACGCGAGCGGCATGGCGCGGCCCTGGTATTCGGCCGCGTACATGTGGAACGCCTGCCCAAGCTGACGGAGGTTGCTCGCGCACTTGACGGTGCGGGCCTGCCCGCGCGCCCGGCCCAGCGCGGGCAGGAGGATTCCCGTCAAGAGCGCGATGAGCGCGACGCAGACCAGCAGCTCGACGAGCGTGAACGCGCATCCGAGCCGCGAGCGCCAGCGAGCGATCCGGCCGCCGAGCCGCGAGCGCCAGCGAGCGATCCGGCCGCCGAGCCGCGACCGGCAGGGAGCGATCCGGCCGCCGAGCCGCGACCGGCAGGGAGCGATCCGGCCGCCGAGCCGCGACCGGCAGGGAGCGATCCGCGGATGCGCGCGTTGGCGCGGGCGCGCGTGCCGTTCATGCGCATCACATCCCGTCGTCATGACTTGCTAATCCGTTCGTCCCAACAGCGCAATAAACGGATCGATGTCCTCAAAGGTGACATGCCCGTCGCCGTCGACATCGGCGTTCATGCGCTGACAGGCTGGAAATGCCAGGTAATAGCTCTCGGCGTCCGTCATCGCCAGCACAAAGGGGTTGATATCGCCGAAGTCTACAACTCCGCTGCAATCCAAGTCGCCGGGTAAGCTCAGGGCGAGCGGTGTGACGGGCCGGCTGGTCTCATCGTCGCCGGGTTTCGCCAGCCAGCCGTCGCTGTCGCCATCGATGAGGATGCGGTCGCCGGCGCCGTACCACGAATAATCCCAGCTCTCCCCGCGATCGGCACTGACCCAGTAACTCCAGTAGGAATAAGGCCAGTTGTATCCAGTGTGATAGGTAGTACCGTCCTTCACATACCAGATGTCGGTGACAAAACCCCACTCCTCAGCGAAGCTGAAACCCAGTACCGCGTCCTCCAGAGCATTCAGCAGTTGCAGGCCCGTGATCTCCGCCTCGTCGAAACGACAGCCAAAGGCGAAGCTGTCCGCCGTGCCATTACCGGGCCAGAAATCCACCACCAGGAGCGCACGGTGTGCCCCGCTGCCCGTCCACCATTCCACCGCCAGATCCTGCGGCACATACGCCGCCGCTTCCCTGCCTCCGAAGAGCACCAACACCACCACGACTAAATGGACGTGCGCGAATGGGCGGCGCCCGTCCGAGCCGCGAGCGCAAGCTCGCGGACATACTTGCGACCGCTCGCGCGGTCGGCTCGGATCTGCGCTGCCGAATCGCGCACAGTGATTTAGGCCCAAACGCAACACGGTCACCTCCACGGGCGCCTCGCGCGCCGACAGTCCCGACCGGCCCGGAAGGCGGTCAGAACGAGGTCTGCACCGTCGTGCGCACCATGCGCGCAGGCCAACACGGAAACGTGCCGTCGCGGTCAGTGAGGGGATCGTGCCGGGACATGCATGCTCGCCGCTGCCCACGCAGGCGCGCCGACGCTCGGTCACACTGGCAGGTCTTCTGACTCCCGGGCGCGCCGCGGACTTGCGTCCGCGACTCCTACACGCTGCGCCTTCTCAGTCGCCCGTGGCGACCAATGACACGTGTGCAGCGTTCGTTCCCGGTCACAGCGGCGGGGCCGTTCCGGTCTTTCACCGGATTCCCTATTCTTCCGGCCGCTCCAAGCAGCCGGACACCAGCGACCAGGAGTACTTCTAACGCAGGCGGGCCTCCGCGTCAAGAGCGGGCGCGTGCCAGCGCTTTCTGTACGTGTTCAGCGCGGCGCGCTGGCGACCGCGCCGGGATGCACCCCGCAGGGGTGACGGGTTGTACGCACGAGTGGAGTTCGCCGCGGCGAACGACACCCGTGGTTGACACTTGTGTTCTGTCAGTCGTGTTCTTACGGATGGGGAGCATCGGCTTCCAGCCGGTGCGCACCGGTGCGGGCAGCGCGGCGGGTGCGCGCGGACGAACGGGGAGCATCGGCTTCCAGCCGGTGCGCACCGGCGAGACGCCGATGCTCCCCGTCTTTTCAGCGCTGACGGACCACTAGCACATGGCGCACTGCCGCGCGTCACGCCGTCCATGGACGCCGCGACTGCTCGACGCGGCACGGCGGCAGGCTCCCGAGGAACTGCCGGCCGTAGGGCTTGGTAACCACGCGCGGATCGAGCACGACCACGATTCCGCGGTCCGTCTTACTGCGAATCAGCCGCCCGAAACCCTGGCGGAACTTGAGCACCGCCTCGGGAAGCTGATATTCGTTGAACGGATTGCCGCCGCGCTTGCGGATCAGCTCGATCCGCGCCTCGATGGTCGGCCGGTCGGGCACCGCGAACGGCAACTTGACGATCGTAACGTTCGAGAGCGCCTCGCCGACGACATCGACGCCCTGCCAGAAGCTGTCGGTGCCGAAGATGACCGCCCGCGGCGTTTCGCGGAATTTCGCGAGCATCTGCGAGCGCTGGAGCGTCTCGCCCTGCACCAGGAACGTGAAGCCCTCGGCCGACAGGTCGTCGCGCACCAGCGCGGCGACCTCGTTCAGCATCTTGTAGCTCGTGAACAGGACAAACGCGCGGCCCGCGGTCTGCCGCAGGTAGAACGTGGCGGCCCGCGCGGCGGCGGGGACGAAGGTGTCAGCCGTGGGGTCGGGCAGACCGGCCTCGATATGCAGCGTCACCTGCTGCTCGAAATCGAACGGCGAGCCGAGGCGCACCGTATCGACGGGGGTCGGCGGCGCGGGTTTGTCCTCACCGTCCCCCGAACCCTCCCCGGAGGGGAGCGGAGCCGCGAGCGAAAGCCCGAGCCGGCCGAGGAGGTACGTGAAGCGGTCGTCCGCGGCGGTCGCGAGCGTCGCGCTCGTCAACACCGCGCTCCGGACGCGGGTGAACAACAGCTCGCGCAGCAGCGGGGCCACGTCGAGCGGGGCGGCACAGACCGCAATGCGTGGCGTGCGGCCGCGCTCGACATTGATCCAGTAGACGTGCTCGGCGTACTGCTGCGTCAGCAGCGCCTCGACCTGCTGGCCCGTCGTCGCGGCATCGTCGATAAACGCGCCCAACTCCTGGCGGTCCTCCTCGCGCGGCAACGCCTTCTTCAGCGGCTCCAGCGCCTTGGCGAGGGCCGCGAGCGCCGGCGTCAGGGTGTTCTCCACGTTCGGCGTCGCGACCAGCCGGCCATTCGACCGCCCCCGCGTGCGCTGCCATTCGTTCAAATCGTCGAAGAACCGCGTGCAGGCGGCCTGCGCGAGCAGCACGTGCTTGGTGTGATCCGCGCCGCCCAGCGAGGCCAGCAGCCCCTTGCCGGTGCGCTCGTTGAACAACCCCGCCAGCAAGTGCTGCACCTGCCCGGCCGCCACGCTGACCTCAAACTGCCCCACCGCAGTCTGCTCCAGGGTGTGCGCCTCGTCGATGACGACCAGCTCGTAGTCCGGCAGTATGCTCGCGCTTTCACGCCGCAGCAGCAGGTCGGAGACGAGCAGCGCGTGGTTGACCACCAGCAGGTCCGCCTGGGCGGCCCGCCGCCGGGCGTTCTGATAGAAGCACAGGTCGTACGTCGGGCAGCGCCGGCCCAGGCAGTTGTTCGCCTCGCTGCGGACCTTCTCCCACAGCTCGAACGGCGGCTGGTCGGGCAGGTCGCTGAGCGAGCCGTCCTGCGTGTGGTAGGCCCAATCCTCGAGCTTGTAGAGCGCATCGCGGGCCGCCGACGAAGCGAACAGCGCCTTCTGGCGACCGCTGGCGCCCTTCAACCGCCGCAGGCTCAGGTAGTTCTGCCGCCCCTTGACCAGCTCGGCCTTGAACGTGAGGCCGAGGGCGCTTTGGAGGAACGGCACGTCCTTCTGGATCAACTGCTCCTGGAGGGCGATCGTGTGCGTACTGACGACGACGCGCTTCTTGTTGCGGACGATCTGGTCGAGCGCCGGCAGGAGGTACGCGAAGGTCTTGCCAACGCCGGTGCCCGCCTCGACCGCGATATGCCGCCCGGCGTCGAACGCCGCCGCCACCGCCTCCGCCATCGCCCGCTGCTGCGGACGAATCTCGTAGCCTGGCAATTGCCCGGCGATGGGACCGTTCGGAGTCAGCCAATCGGAAACGAGCACCCGGCCGCTCCTACGCGCTGGCCAGCGCCTCGACGAAATGCCACACCAAGAGCGTCGTGGTCGCCAGCGTCACCAGCACGACCAGCGTCCCCAGCGCCGCGACAAACGTCGGCCCCGCGATCCAACCGCCGCGCATCGTCGCCAGGATGTGCGGCCGGGCCAGCACGAGCATGCTGATGATCATCGCCCCGGACGTCAGCGGGACGGAGATGGAGTGCGCGTAGCTGTAAATCCACATGCCCCGGCTGACCTCGCGCTCGCGCCCCGTAAGCGAGTGGATGAAATGCCCGCGCAACGTGTAAACCCAACGCTGCGTACCGTCGCTCTGGACCACCCGCTGCCGCTGGCCATTGTGAGCGTCGCCGCCCAGGGCCGCGTACGTCAGCGTATACGCCAGAAAATTCACCGCCCCCAGCACAATGATCGTGATGCACAGCTCGTTGCGGCGCTGCCGTGGCAGCCGGTCCACCGGGCACGGCGGCCAGCCCTCGGCCGTGCGCACCGGCGGCACCGCCGCAGTGATCAGGTCATCCGCGGACACGTCGGGCGGCTCAGCGGGCGGCGGCGGGTGCAATGCGACCCTCCAGCGGCGAGGACGCCGAAGCATACAGCTTCCGCGGAATGCGGCCGGCGTGAAACGCGAGATAGCCGGCCTGAAGTGCGTGCGCCATCGCGCGAGCCATGCGGACCGGGTCGGCGGCACTGGCGATGCCGGTGTTGAGCAAGACGCCATCGGCCCCCAGCTCCATCGCCAGCGTCACGTCGGACGCCGTCCCCACGCCCGCATCGACGATGACTGGGTACTCGGGGTCGTTCTCCTTGAGCTGTTCCAGGATGATGCGGATGCTATTGGGGTTCAGGATGCCCTGGCCGCTGCCGATCGGCGAGCCGAGCGGCATCACGCTCGCGCAGCCCGCCGCCTTCAGCCGCTGGCACAGAATCGGATCATCGTTCGCGTACGCAAGCACGATGAAGCCGTCTTTCAGCAGCACTTCGGCTGCCCGCAGCGTCTCGACCGGGTCGGGCAGCAGCGTCTTCTTGTCGCCGAGCACTTCGAGCTTGACCCAGCGTGCGCCGGGGTTGCCCAGCCCATCGAGCAGCTCGCGTCCCAGCCGGGCCGAGCGAATCGCGTCCTCCGCGTTGAAGCACCCCGCCGTGTTCGGGAGAATCGTGTAGCGCTTCAGGTCCAGAGAATCGAGCAGGCTGCGGCCTTGCTTGTCGTACAGCCGTTCGCGGCGCACCGCGACGGTGACGACCTCGCAACCCGACGCCGCCAGCGCGTCGCGCATCAGCTCGTAATCGGGTTCGCCGTTGCGCAGGTACTTGCCGGTGCCGACGAACAGCCGCGCGCGGATGGTGAAGTCCGCGATCTTCAGTGGGGGAATGTCCATTAACCACCTCCCACGAGCGTCACGATCTCGATGCGGTCGCCGGGGCTCAGCCGGGTGTCCGCGTACGTCGCCCGGCGCACGAGCCGCTCATTGACCTCGACCGCGACGCGTTCCGGCGGCAGGTCGAAACGGCGCACCAAGTCGGCGACGGTCGCGCCGTCGTCGATCGTCAGCTCGTCGTCATTGACCCTGATTTGCATGGGCACACCAGGCGCGAATTATACGCGCTTCACGGCCGGTGTGCCGCACGCGCCAGCCTATGGGTCCAACAGGTAGATGCGGATGATTGTCACGAAGCTCGTGGGCGGCACGTTGATGACGAAGCGGGCGACGGACTGGTCCACGTCGAACAGCGCATCGACCGCGGTCGGGTTGGTAAGCGTCTGCTGGTTGTTGGGCAACGTCTCGAACGACTGGCTCCCAATCGTGTTCCCGTTGGCATCCAGGGCCGTCACGGTCATTTGCTGACCATAGAGTGGGACGATGCGCAGGCCGCCGATCACGCCCGACTTGAGTAGCATCGACAAAGGTCACGCCCCGCGTACCCAGGTCCGCGTAAATCGTGCCGTCGCGTACCGTGCCGGTCTGCGGGCCAGGCGTGATCACGCCGTCGGTCGCGGGGCCGAAGGCGAATTCGAAGCAGGAGAGTACGATGTGCATCTGTCCGCCGTCTCAGCCGGCGTACGCGACGTGACCCGCGGGCGCGGCGGGCGCGGCGCTCTGGTTGGACGTGCGGTTGCGATACGACCAGGTGTTCCGGCCGGCGTGCTTGGAGCGGTAAAGCTGCTGGTCCACATCGTGCAGCAGTTGCTCGCCCGTCGGCGGCGCGGGGTAATCGGAACTCACGACCAGCCCGATGCTCACGGTTACGCGAAGCACTTGACCCTCGGTCTCAACGCTCATGCTCTCGATACATTTTCGCGTCCGAGCGGCGACAATGCAGGCCCCTTGTACGTCGGTGTGCGGCGCGAGAATCGCGAACTCCTCGCCGCCGTAGCGGGCCACGAGATCCACGTCGCGCAGGCTGAGATGCAGGGCCTGGGCCACTTCGTGGAGGACCACATCGCCGACGCCGTGGCCGTACGTGTCGTTGAACTTCTTGAAATGATCGATGTCCAACAGCAGCAAGGCAAAGTCGCCGTGCTGCCGCCCCAATCCGAGCACCAGCTCGCGCAGGCGCTCGTCGAACTTGGCGCGGTTGGCAATGCCCGTGAGGGCGTCGGTGGTCGCCCGCCGCAGTAAATCCTCGTTCGCCTCCAACGCGCGGCTCTTCTCGAGCTGCGCCACCAGGCCAACGCGCGTGGCTTCTTCCTGGGCCTCGGCGTACAAGTCAAAGACGGTGGCTGGGTCGATGGCCACGTTGAAGACCTCGCCCAGTTCGGTGCAGTTCGCGCGGATTTCCTCGGCCGCCTGTTTCCATTGCGGTTCGCTCAGCTTGAGCGTCTGTTCGACCAGCTCGCGGGCCGCCAGCTTGAGGCGTGGGGGAAACTCGCCTTCCTGAAGAAACAGGACCGACAGCGCACGCGCCGTCCGGAGCACCTGCGCCAGCGGACGGAGCGCGGCCTCGATCGAGGCGGGGTCGCTGTAGCCGGCGATCGGCCGGACCAACGCCGCCGGCATGCCCCACTGGGCCAGCAACTCGCCGGCGAGGGCCAAATGGTCGGTCCCCAGCAGCCCACGCTCGGTCTCGAGCAGCGCGTCGGGGTGCTGATCTGGCGCGGCGGCAAGCACGGCGCCGTACTCCTCCGGCATACCCTGCGCCAGCGCCAGCCGCCCCACGCCGGACAGCAGCCCGGTCGTGAAAGCCTCCTCGCGATCCGCCCCGAGCGCGGTCGCGAAGCGCCGTGCCAACAGCGCCGTGACGATCGACTCGGTCCAGAAATGCTGGAGCGAAAACCCGCGGCAGGCGGCTTCGACGTTGGTCGGCAGGGTAAACCCGAGCGCCGCGAGCTTCACGCTGCGCAGCCCCAGGTGCAAGACGGCATCGCGCACACTGGTGATTTCATGCGACGCGCCCAGCGCAGCGGAGTTCGCGTAGCGCAGCAGCCGCGCCGACAAGGCGGGGTCCGCCATGAGCGCCTGGGTGATCTTGCGGACATCCGTGTCGTCGGAGCGACACAGCTCCAGCACCCGCAGGGCGGTCCCCGGCGGACTCGGCAGGCGCTGCAAGCGCTTGAGCTTCGCAATCAACGTGGTGGTGACCGATTCTGACATGGCGTCTTCCAACCCTTCCCTGTCCTACTTCGTCCCCGCGGCCACCGGCTGCGACGCCAGAAACCGTCCCAGCCGGCTCATCACGTCTTCATACGCGCAGACGCCCGACAGCGTGAGCGCTTCGGCAGCTTCGCAGGCCGCCCGCATTTGTTGCACGCGGAGCAGGTTCTGCACCTGCGTGGCGGTCAGGGCGCCGCGTTCGATCGCGATCTCGCCGAACGGTCGATCACAACTGCGTTGCTGATCGAGAATCTCGTCGATCTCGCGACCGCTGAGCATGCCATAGCGGAACGCGATGGCCCCGATCGGCTCGGGCGCGACCCGCAGCGTCTCCTGGACCCGCGCTCCCCGGCCGAGCGGCAGTAAGCCCTCGGCCGCGAGAAAGCCAATGAACTCTCTACGCATGGGATGCACCTTGGTGGCTCGTTCTTTCCTGTCGGCCCAGTGATATCGTTCCCCCAGAGCGCTGGCTTTAGGAAACAAAGCGTCGTGCGCCGGAACCATTAGCTATGGGACTGCGGTACCGGCCGCTCTGCCGGTTGCTCTGTGCCGGGAATTGGCGCGCTACAACTCGGCTGCGATCGCCACGAGGAGCTGGCTCACGGCCGTCACCAGCTCGGCCCGCGGAACGTTGAACTGCCCCGGCCGCTCGGCCCGCCATTGCGTGCGGTCGGACACTTCCGCCATCCGCCGGCGGCCGACCGACATGTCTTTCAGTTGCACCTCGCCGCGCGCGAACTCGTCCGACCCGCACACCACGAGCACCGGGATTTCGTAGTGATCGCCGTAGCGCACTTGCTTGCCGATTCGCCGCTCGGGGCCCAGGTAGAGTTCGGCATTGAGGCCGGCCCGGCGGAGCTCGTAGGTCATTGCGACATAGTCAGTCATGCGTTGGGGGTCGAACACGGTGACCAGGACTTGGGCCGTGGCCTTGCGCAACGGCGCGCGGCCCAGCTCGAGCAGCGCGACGAGCATTCGATCGACGCCCAGCGACGTGCCGACGGCGGGCACGCGCTCCCCCAGAAAACGCATCACGAGATCGTCGTAGCGCCCGCCGGAACAGACCGAGCCGAATTCGGGCAAATCGAGCAGCTCGGTCTCGAAGACGGTGCCGGTGTAATAGGCGAGCCCGCGTGCGACGCTCAGATCGAACATGGCGACGTCGTCACCGTAGCCCAATTGTGCGAGTTGCTCCGCCATGCGCGTCAGCGGTGCGAGCGCCTCGTCCACGCCGGGCACCGCCTGAAACAGCGTCCGCGCCTGCGCGAGCGCGTCCGCGCGTGTGTTCGCCCGCAGGGCCAGAAACTGCTCGATCTTGCCCACTTGAGCGCCGGAGAAGCCCAGCCCGGGCACCGGGCTGCCGGACTCATCCTTGTAGCCGGTGGTTAGCTCTAGCTGGACCTTCTCCGGTCCGAGCTTGTCGAGCTTGTCGAGCACGCGAAAAAGATCGGGGGCGCGTTCCATGCCGATGCCCGCGAACGGCAGCACCAGATTCAACGCGCGGCGGTCGGACACCCGCACGCGAAACCGCCCGGCGTTCAGGGCCTGCATCAGGTCGCACATCGCCGTAATCATTTCGACGTCGGCGACCTCTGATTCCACGCCGACCGCGTCGATGTCGAACTGGATGAACTCGCGGAAGCGCCCGCGTTTCTCGTAGGGGTTGTCGCAGCGCCAGACGGGGGCGACCTGGTAACGCCGATACGGGCGCGGCAGGTCGGGGTACTGGGCGACGACGCGGGCCAGCGAGACGGTCTGGTCGAAACGCAGGCCCAGCCGCTCGTTCTCCGGGCCTTTGACCTCGAAGAGCTGCTTCTGCGTTTCCTCGCCCGCAGTCCCGCTGAGGACGTCGAGGTACTCCAGCGCCGGCGTGCCGAGCGGCACGTAGCCGTAGCGTTCGTACACCGCGCGGGCCGTGTCGATGATCCACTGCCGGGCGCACATCTGGTCCGCGAAGTAGTCGCGCAGGCCGCGCAACAGGCGAGGTTCGACGATACCACCCACGGGGGGTACTCCATTCCAGGTCGCAGCCGCCCCGGTCCGCAGGCCAGCCCCTCTCTCCGCCTACCGACGCGCGCGGTGGGCCGTCCAGGGGCGACGGACAGACCCACGCGCGTGAAACGCAATGGAGCACAGACGATCCGTCTGTGCCGAACGATCCGAGACAGCCGGCACAGACGGATCGTCTGTGCTCCACCTTGAACACGGGCTGGCGGGAACCGTTAGCTGGCCGGTGCGGCGCGGGCCGATAGCCCGCGCCGCACCAGTTCAGGCCGTGCCTACCGGTCGAAACCGGCCAGGCCGAAGTTCACGTCGTTGTCCAGGAACAACCAGTCGGCGTGCGTGTCGCCGTTGATGTCGCCGAACAGGAACGTGCCGGCGCCGGCCAGGGAGCCGCCGTCTGGCGCGGTCGTCGTCGCATCGTCAAAGGTGACGCCGGTGAAGGTCATGTCCGGCGTGGTGGCCGGGGTGGCGGCACCCTTAATCATGAAGATGCGGTCGAAGCCCGGCTCGGCGAAGAACACGTCGTCGAGGTCGTCGCCGTTGACGTCGCCGACGCCGAGTACGGCGCCGAGGGCGGTCGGGCCGACACTCGAAGCCGCGGCGGCGTCGCCGGTGCTGGCGCCGACGCCGGTGATCGCGGCGGGCAGCGTGGTCGCACCGTCGTAGACGATGAACACCGCGCCGTCGTCGCCGAGGCCGAAGGCCAGGCCGTCGTTCACGCCGAGCGCGGCCCCGCTGTCGAGGGCGCCGATCACCAGGTCGCTGGCGCCGGTGCCGTTGACGTTGCCCATCGCCAGGGTCGCGCCGAGCCCCATGTCGGAGTTCGCGGTGCCCTTGATCGCGGTGGCGAGCGATCCGGACGCGGTGTTGGCCGCGACGGTGTAAACGATGCCGTCCATGTTCTGCGTGAACGCGCCGCCCACGCCCACCGTGGCCACGATGCCGGCGCCGCCGCGGACGGCGTGGTCCTCGGAGGTGAACACGGAGGTCAGGTTGATCGTGTTCGGGTCGGCCGCATTGGCCGCCGCATCCACGACGCGGCTGGTGTCGGCGTTGATCGCCGCCAGCAGGGCGGGCAGGGCGTTGGCCGGCAGGTCCGCGTTGGTCGCGGAGATGTCAACCCGCACGTCGCCGGTAATGGTCGCGACGGCGTCGCGGTCGAACTCGTAGATGCGGGTCACGCCGCCGATGGTCGTCGTCACCGTCGCGGTGTCGAGCACGCGCGCGGCGCCGACGCGGTTGAGCGTGTACGTGGCGACGGGCTTGCCGTCGGCATAGGCCGCGGCGCCGCCGACCGCGATGCTGTCGGTGGCCGCCAGGCTGGTGCCCACAAAGTCAAACTTGTTGCCGTTGTAGGCGGCGGTGTACTTCGCGTCAGTCTCGGTGAACTCGACCGTGTTGGGGTCGGGGACGGCGTTGGTCACGCCCGTTTCACTGACCTTGGAGGTGAGGATGTCCGGGCGACCGGGCTGAAGCTGGCCGCTGGCACCGCCCGCGAAGACGTAGACGCGGCCCTCGCTGCCGTTGTAGAAATCGGTCAGGGCCGCGGGGCGCGGGCCGTCGGTATCGTAGATCCGCAGCGTGTTGAAGCCGGGATCCGTGATGATGAGATCGGCCTGCGTATCGCTGCCGGCTACGGCCGCAATCGCAATCCGGGTGCCGAACGCGGCGCGGCCGGAAACGGCGGGTGCGGTGAAGCCGCCCGCGGGCGTCGTGGTGATGTCGCCGTCCGTATCGCGATACTGCCGCGTGTACGTGGGGCCCACGATCGTCAGCATCTGGTCGTCGCTCTGGGAGTACGGCTGGGCCGGGTCGCCGGTGTGGAAGAAGATCCGCACGACGCCATAGGTTGCGGCGACGACGTCATTGACGGCGATGTCCGCCAGGCCATCGCCGTTCAGGTCGCCGACGGCGAGCTGCGTACCGACGCCGGCGGTGGCGTTCACGGTGAGGTTGGGGGTCGGCAGTTGCGGCCCGAAGTTGCCGCTGTTGTTCGGGTGCAGCAGGGCGCCGGTCGAGCCGTCGACGAAGCCGCGCGTGTTGATCGAGACGATGCCCGACGCCAGGGTGACGATGTCCGGGGCACCGTCGAGATTGACGTCGGCCAGCGCGCTGGACGTCCCGTACGCGGCGCCGTTCGGATCGCCGTTCGGATCGCCGGTCCAACCCTCGTAGTCGGTCGGAGTGAAGGGGCTATTGGACACGCCGCCGACCAGGGCCGCATTGAGCGATGAGACCTTCAGGTAGTCGTCGGTCACGTGGAAGCGCACGGGCGTTGTGCCATTCACGAAAACTTGCGCGTTGGCGAGCTGGCCCAGGTGATCAAACGACTCGTAGTGCAGGGTGTACGTCCCGGTCGGCAATCCGCCCGACTTGCTGATCGTCAATCCTATGTCGGTCGGAGCGCTGGCGGCGTCGGCGCTCGCGGCCGAGGCCGTCACGTAGTCCATGTGCGCCACGCCATTATTGTCGACCAGGTAGAAGCGATAGCTGGTCAGCGAGCTGGGGAACACAGTCATGGTCATGGTGGCCGACTGGCCGGAGGTCATGATCTTGTCGGTGACCTTGCCCGGGCTGCCGGCGGGGAGCTCCTTGACCGCGATCGTAGCGGGGCCGGCGGCGAAACCGCCGAAGCCGGTGGACGGATCGAAGCTCTCGGCCAGGAGCGTGACCGTCAGGTCGCGGCTGCGCTGCACGCCGTCGGGGTTGTTGACCGTGGCACGGAAGACGTAGTCCCCGGACACAAACGCGCCGAAGTCCTCCATGGTGGTGCCGACGTTGGTCAGGGTCTTGAACGACACGTCGGGATCCGGGCGGATGCTGATTCGCAGCCCGGCGTCGAGCGTGGGGGTGTTGACGCCGCTGGAGCTGTCGAAGTCGCCGGTGCCCTGGTTGGAAATCGTATCGAACGCGCGGTCGAGCGAGACGTGCTCAGTATTGCCGGCAGCGGGCACGCTGACGAGCTCATACACGACAGTCATCTGGGTGTTCTGGTCGTCGGTGTACTGCGGGTCGAAAACGCTGACGCGCGCGTCGACACTGCAAAGATCCTCGCGGTTGTTCGTGAGGACGGTGGCCGGGTTGCCGGCGACGCGGACGCTGCTGCCGCTGTAGGGTACGGTGAACTGGATGTCCCCGACCGCGACCTCGACTTCCGCGGTACCGAACTCGTCCTCGGCGTCGGTGACGGTGACCATGAACTTGTACATTCCGCCGACGCCCGCGGTGAACGCGGGCTGGGCCGCGGTGGTAGTGCTGAGGGCGACGGTCGGTCCGACGAGCTGTTTCCAGGCGTAGGTGTAAGGCTCTTCGCCGCCGCTCGCGGACGCCGTGAGCGTGACCGCCACGTCGGTGGTCGCGCCCCCGGTCGCGCTAGCCGCTACGTCGAGAACTGCGACTCCCGCGCCGCCCCCGAAGATTCCCCCGAGTCCGTCGGGGCACCCGCCAGCGGCAAGCGCGAGGAGTGCCACAAGAGTGAGCCCCAGGCTCCCATACCACTTCGATCGGGACATAGTGATCCTCCATGCCGGTGGCACCGGCCCCGCCTGGCGCAAACGTTACACGAACTGACCGTGGCGAAGGGCCATGCCAATACCCGCTGTTCTAGAGTTGCGCCGGGCGGGATTCTACCCGGTGGGGCGCGTGCGTGGCAAGGCCCCCCGTCCAACCATCTGTCGTCCAGTTTCGGGAGTGCGGTGGACGCCTCCCGCAAGCTGGGTGCCGCGCCGTGCCGCCCGACATTGACACCGCTGCCGCCGAGCACCGCGCCGAACCGCGCCGGACCTTGAACAAGCGGCCCGGCACCGCGTGAGTCGATGCCAGTCGCGTCAGCCCGTGACCATGCTTGGCGTCACCGGGCGTGGTCACGGGCCTTGCGGCAACGCGGCGGGTTCATCGACGATTCGCACGGCCCCGGCGATTTCCAAGTCCCTCCGCGTGCGGTAACCCCAGGTAACGCCGATGGGGACCGCCCCCGCCGCGAGGGCCGCCGCGACGTCCGCCGGCGTATCCCCGACGACCCACGTGTCGGCCGGTCGAACGCCAACCTCGTCGCAGATGCGCAGTACGGAGTATGGCGACGGCTTCCGATACCGCTCCTCAACGTACCCATGCACTGCGGCGAATATGTTATCGGACCAAAATGTCGCCACCACGCGAACGGTCATGTCGTGCGGCTTATTCGAAAGCACCGCCAGCCGGGCGCCGTGGCCACGAACGCGCTCGATCAGCTCGTGAATGCCTGGGTACGGACGCGTGTGGCACGTCATCCGAGTGCGGTACACCGGGCGGACCAGCTCTCCCAGCCGTGCCACGAGATGCGGGTGCGTCGCTCCAAGCACACGCTGGCAAAGAGCCGGAACCCCCTCGCCGACCAGGTAGCGGTAGTCATCCAGCGGACGAGTGGGCAACCCCAGCAGCGTCAGGCAGTAGTTCAGCGAGTCCGCGACGTCACGGAGCGAATCGACCAACGTGCCGTCCAGGTCGAAGATGCACAGGCGTGGCAGCGGAAGCGATTTCGACATCGAGTCACAGGGGGGCATCTTGGCCTTCCGAAGCCGCATCCGGCGCGGCGGCCGTAGTTTATAATCCCCATGAACAATGGGTAGCTCGCGATCGTCCAATCACTGCGGCGAACCCGCTCGGAGAGCGTGCATGTTGGTGCCTGCGGTCCGTTTTCGAATCGTGCTCGGGGTGTTCGCGCTCGCCGCGGCCCCTTTGGCCTGCGGACAAAACGACGAGCCCGCACGCCCCAGCTACAGCCGGATGCTCAACATCGACGCGCTGCTTGACAACCACGCGCGGTTCCTCGCCCGGCGCTACAACCTCAGCGCCGAGCAGGAA
This sequence comes from uncultured Planctomycetales bacterium, assembly GCA_964394415.1. Taxonomy (GTDB): domain Bacteria; phylum Planctomycetota; class Phycisphaerae; order UBA1845; family Fen-1342; genus JAGVEP01. Next base: position 866 of record CAYMXT010000041.1, on the reverse strand, counting down.
GCCTACACGCAATCGTATCTGCACGCGAAAACCGGCCAGTTTCTCGAGCGGCACCGCGAGCAACTTTTCGACCTGATTGATCGGCTGGTGGACGTGCGGGCCGGGGCGGAGATGAGCCCGCAGGAACTGATCGCGTGGGGCAAACAGGCCTTGCCGCTTTATCAGGAAGCCAAAACGCTCATCATCGAGGGGAACAACGAGTGGCGCACGACGTTGACCGAGGAGCAACAGAAGGTCCACGACGAAGACGTGCGCGACATGTACACGAGCTTCACCACCACCGAGGATCAACTCCAGCGCATCACGGCCGGGCAGATGACGCTCGAGGAATTTCGCCGCGGCCCGGGCCGTAACGTGCCGCGGCTCGAGCCGACGCCGGTGCCCATGGCGCCGGGCGCCGCGTCGCCCACGAAGCCGCGCGGCGCGACCGCAAACCCTGCGGAGAGCGTCGCGCCGCCAACGCCAAAGCCGGCCGCCCCCCCCGCGCCGGCCAACTCGCCGACGACACCTCCCGCCAACCCGGGCGGTTCCGCGCAAGGCTCCACACCCCCGCCCAAGCCCGGCAAGCCGACCCCCCCGCCGGCCGCCGACCAAACGGACGCACGCACGCCGCGCACGCCACGGGGTGACACGCCGGCGCCGCCGAAGCCGGGCCGCAACGTGCCCGGTGGTGCGACGAAGGCCGGTGCCGGCAGCGATTTTGAGAGCCAGTGGGAGACGTACGTTCGCGAGTTCATCCAGAAGTACCAACTCGATGAAGCCCAGACGCAGCGGGCGAACACGATCCTCAAGGACTGTCAGGAGCAGGCCCGCAGCATTTTCGACAAACGCAAGACTGACCTGGAGCGCATCGACAAGAAGCTCCA
>CAYMXT010000040.1:0-23405 GCA_964394415.1 uncultured Planctomycetales bacterium | reverse complement strand
GTATCCAGTTCGTCAGCGCCGCCCGCACCGTGGACGCGCTCGGCGGCCTCCAGCAGATGCTCGGCGTCCGCGAGCAGCGTTGCATCCCGTTCGGCGGCGGCGGCGCGGGCCGCGCTTTGCAGATCGGCCAGCTCCCGCTCGCGGAGCGCGCGTCCCTGCCGCGCCACGGCCCACAGCGTAAAGGTCGTGAGACCGAGGCTGACCACGACGAGCACGGCCAGCAAGTGTCGCTCGGACGCGGTTCGCACGCCTGTTACTCCGGTTTGGCACGCGGCGCTTCGCCGCCGGCGGCGGGGGCCGCGATCGTTCGCCACGCGTCTTCCGGCGTGAGGTCGTCGAGCTGTTCGGCGAGGTACGCCGCCGCCTGGCTGCGCAGCTCGTCCAACAGCGGACCGAGCGCAATGGGCTGCTCCGGCTCAAACAGCGCGGGCAACTCCTGGCCGTTGACGCGCAGCGTGAGCAGCGCCTTGTCGCGGGGGCCGTGCGTGCCGAAGACGTACAGCAACTCGTCCTCAACCTCCAAACGGACGCCGAGCTGCGTGTACTCCAGCCGGTCGGGGAGCTGTGCGAGCAGCACGGACAGCCAGTCCGGCAGATGCACGCCCGTCGCGCGGGTGAGCGCTTCCAGGAGCAAGTTGCGTTCGATCCAGTTGGTTTCCTCGTCGGGCGGCTCCAGTTCGATACGCGCCGCGAGGGCCCGGAGCCGGTTCGCGCTGATCGTCAGGTCACTCAGCGTAATGCGGACCGCGCCGCTCATCTGACCCCAGCCCAAGGCACGCGAGACTTCGGTGAGCGCCAGTCGGCGGCATTCACCGCGTGCGACGAGGCGCTCCAGGCCGCTGGGCGACAACTCCGCCTGTTCGATCCGCAGCGTGAAATCGCCCCCGACGTTTTCGAGCCCCCAGCCCGCGAGCAAGTCCGCCAGCCGCACGCCGGTCAGCACGCCGTGGAATCGCACGCGCTCAAGCTGGCCATCGGTCAGCATCAGCTCTTCGACCTCAATCTCCTCGGCCACGCCCTGCCACGGCGTCGGCGCCAGCCCGGCGGTGCATTCCGCCAGGGGCCAGCCGCGGGCCACGCCGTGCAGCGTCAGGGTGTGCGACGATTCCGTTTCGCGATACGTCAGGCGTCCGGCGAACGACCCGGTTCGCAGGTCGATCCGCGTGAGACCGCGCAGGCCCAGGGTGGCTACCGGCAGCTCCGGCACCTCAAGCGCCACCCGGTCGAAGCGGATTTCGCCGTCGTGACGTGAAAACTCGGCGGCCAGCGTCACCGGCGTGCTCGTCACGCAGCCGTTGAACTGCTTGCAACGAAGCGCTGCCCGCCCGCGCTCGGGGCTTTCGAACGCAACGACGCCGCTGGTGTCGTCGAGCGCGGCCCGAAACCCATTGCGCTGGAAGACCAGGTCGAACCCGGAGATGACGATGCGGCGCGGCCCCGCGACGTCGAAGCCGGGCCGCAGGCCGGTCTCGAGCATGAACCGGTAGTCGTCGCGCAGCCAGGTGCGCGCTGAAATCTCCGACTGCCCGCCGCGCACATGCAGCTCGTAGGCGTCCGGTTCCTCCGCGGTCGGCGTGTGGACGACGAGGGCCTGTTCGCAGTACGCCGCGACGTCACGCCGCTCCGGCAGCCAGACGCGGACCGCCCGAAACTCCCGGCGGTCCCAGCCGCGCGGCACGACGCGGCCGATCTCGACGGGTACGCCGTCCAGATGTCGGCTGAGGGTCTCTTCGCAGCGGGCACGGTAGCCGTCGCTGCGCAAATACCACGCATAGCCGCCGGTGACGGCCAGTGAGCCGCCGGTGACGATCGTCAGCACAGCCAAGGCAAGCCCACGCGGGCGGGACATGCGGGGGATTCTACCGCGGCTTGCACAGCTCGCGGAGCAGAGGCCCGCGGCACCGTGCCGCGCGTCACCCGGGCGGAATCGCGTGGGGAGCATGGGCCTCCGGCCCGTGTGAATCCCGGCGCGCCGGGACACGGGCCGGAGGCCCATGCTCCCCTCAGAAACGCAGCTTCGGCGTTCGCCCCCGTGCGCGGTTGCGGCGGCGGCGGCGGTTCAGCCAGCCGAGGTGCCCGACCGATTTTATGGGCAGCGGGTATGCCGCCGCGCGCCGCCGGCGCGCCGGCCCATGCCCGACCCGAAGGAGTAGCCACCGTGAGGCGCATCATTCCTTGCCTGCTGATGCTGGCGGCGTGCGGGGGCTGTCCGCACCCGGTCACGCGCCTGAACGCTCCGCCGCACGGCACCACCGAACGTCCGAGCCAAATGCAGGACTTGTACGTATCCATGCAGGACAACGGGCTGCTGGCGGACATGTCGATTTCGGACGTGCATTTCGTGCCGCAGCGGACCATGCTGACTTCGCTGGGCGAACAGCGCTTGGCACGGCTGGCGGGGCTGCTGGAAGCCTATGGCGGCACGATTCGGTTGAGCACGAACGAGACGGACGAGAAGCTGCGGGTCGGGCGGACCGAGGCGATCCGCGAGTTTCTGTGCGCCGTGGGGATCGACACGACCGCGGAAGTGCTGACGCAGGACTTGCCCGCCGGGCGCGGGATGCTGGCCAGCGAGGCGATCCTGATCAAAGCCAACGAAGCCACGTATCGCCCGAAGAAGTCAGACGGTGCCCCGGGGGCGAGCCTGTTCTCGGAATGACGCTGGTCCGGCGCTAGGAGACTGAGGTGCGCGGCATGATCCTGCGAATCGGCACCGCCGGCGTGGCCCTCGCGGCGCTGGCGTTGGCGGCGTGCCAGTCCACCGCGCCGCACGAGTCATCCGGCGCAGCTTCGCCGGGGCCGTCCGGTCCGCGGTTGAACGCCGCCACGTACATTGCGCACGGGCATTTGCTCGAACGGCAGGGCCACCTGGAGCCGGCCGCGGAACAGTACCGGCGGGCGCTGGCCCAGACTCCGGATTCGGTCGCGGCACGCAACCGGTTGGGAATCACGCTGACCAAGCTCGGCCGGCCGGCCGAGGCCGCGGAGCAGTTCCGGGCGGCGCTCGCGCGCGCCCCCGAGGCGTACTTGTACAACAACCTGGGCTTCAGCCTCGAGCAGGCCGGGCAGTTGCACGAAGCGCTGGCGGCGCTCGACGACGCGCTCGAACTCCAACCGGCGTTTCCGCGGGCACACATGAACCGCGGGCTGGTCCTCGGGCGGCTGGAGCGCGACGCCGAAGCGCTGGCAGCTTTTGCGCTGGCCGGGCCCGAAGCGGACGCCCACTTCAACCTCGGAGTGGTGCAGGCCGAGGGGCAGCGGTACGCCGCGGCGGCGCATTCGTTCGAGCGGGCATTGCAGCTCGCCCCAGACATGACGGCGGCCTGGGAACAACTGCGGGCGGTGGCCCGGTTGGCCGCGGCGGAGACAGCGGTCGAGCCGGCCGCGCCGGGGGCGGACGAGGTCGAGACCGCGCTGGTCAGCGACGCAGCGCCGGCCGAAGGCACGGCCGAGCACGCCGCGCTGCCCGCACACCGTGTGCCAGAGCCATTCGTGGAGTTGTTCGACGGGCTGGTGAGCGCGCTGGTCGCGGACGCCCCGTGGTGTGAGGAAGCCCTTTGCAGGGTGCAAACGTGGCTGGGGGTCCGCGAGCCGTAGCGGCGCGCCGTCAAACCGGAACGTGGTCGAGTGCGCGGCGCGTCGCTTCGAGCAGCGCGCACGCCTGAAACGGCTTCTCAAGAAGCTGAGCCTCAACGGAGCAGATGCCGCACTGCGTGAGAGTGCTCGCGGCGTAGCCGGAGATGTAGAGCGTTCGTACGCCCGCCTGCGTTAGTCGCAGCGCGTCGGAGAGCTGCTTGCCGTTCATGTCCGGCATGACCACATCGGTAATGAGCAAGTCCAGCGGCGCCGGCTGGGAGAGGGCCAAATCCAGGCCCTGGCGCGCGTTGGCAGCGCTGAGCACGCGGTAGCCCGCCCGGCGCAGAATGCTCACCGTCAGCCGCCGCACGGTTTCGTCGTCTTCACAAACCAGCACCGTTTCCGTACCGCGCGCCGCGTCCAGCGCCGGGGCAGCCGCGACGGCGCGCTCGGCGCCGCGCTCCGCGGCCAGAAAATGGACGCGAAACGTCGCGCCGCGCGCGGGTTCGCTGGTCACGACGATGTGCCCTTCCATCTGCCGGACGATGGCGTCCACGGTGGCCAGGCCCAGCCCGGTGCCGTGGCCGGGGGGCTTGGTCGTGAAGAACGGCTCGAAGATCTGGTCCAGCGCTTCGGCGGGGATGCCGCAGCCGGTGTCACGCACGATGAGCACGACGTGCGGCCCGGGGCGCGCGTCGGGGGAGCCGGCGGCCTCCCCCACGTCCACGGTGACCGTTTCGAGCGTGATTGTGCCCCCGTCCGGCATGGCGTCGCGGGCGTTGACGACCAGGTTGAGCACGATCTGCTCGACCTGCCCCGCGTCGCCGCGCAGCGGGGGCAAGTCCGCGGCCAGCCGCAAATCCAGTGCGACGCTCTCTGGGATCAACCGCCGGAGCATCTTCTCCATCTCAGTCAGAACGGCGTTGAGGTCGAGCAGCTCCCGGCGGGCGGTCTGCTGGCGGCTGAATGTGAGCATCTGGCGCGTGAGCGAGGCGGCCCGCAGCGCCGCGCGTTCGACCTGCTCGAGATGCTGGCGGGCGGGATCGTCCAGCGCCCCGCACTGCTCCAGATGGTTGCGCAGCAACTCGACGTTGCCGAGCACGGCGGTCAGGATGTTGTTGAAATCGTGGGCGAGGCCGCCGGCGAGTTGGCCCAGGGCCTCCATTCTCTGCGCCCGACGGAGGCGGGCCTCCAATTGCCCGCGTTCCGCCTCCGCCCGCTTGCGGGCCGTCACGTCGATGATGACGGCCAACGAGCGCACGATCTGCCCGGCGGCGTCGCGCTCGGCGGTCGCCGAGAGCAGCACATCGAGCACGCGGCCGTCCTTCGCCACCATCTGGTACGGGATGTCGCGGCAGTCGCCGGTTTGGAAGTACGCGGGCAACACGACCTGTTCCGCGTGGCGGCGTGATTCCGGCGTCAGGAACTCGAGCGAGCGGCGCCCGAGTACTTCGGCCCGCGTGTAGCCCAGGGTTTCCAACCACACGTTGCTGACGCTGATGAGCCGGCCGCTGCAATCAATGGAGTGCAGCATGACGGGCGCGTTCTGGAACAGGGAGTGGTAGCGCTCCTCGCTGGCACGCAGGGCGGCCACCGTGTCCTGCCGGTCCGCGGCGCCCCGCTCGGCGCGCGAAAACGCCTCCGCGTAGTGGGGCGGTGTGCGCGGTCCAGCTTCGCTAGCCATGCAGATCTCGCCTTGCACGAACGGGCCGCGTTGGCTCGGGGCCATACCTGGCGGCTCTGATTCGCATCGGCCGGAAGCCGGGAACCGCGAGCCCTGCTTCGCGATGTTGCATGCGCTCGCTTACGCTTCGCGGCTCTGATTCGCACTGGCCGGATGGCCGATGCGCCCCGGCTTCGCAGCTCTGAATGATAGCACGCGACACGGCCGACGACGACGTCAGTGTGCCGGACCCTGCGTGTCCGCCGCGCCGGGTTGCTCGCGCCGCGCGGTCGGCAGCCGTACGCACAACTCCGCGCCGCCGTCCGGCGGGTCCGCCAGTTCGATGGTCCCGCCGAGTTCAGCGACGATTTTCCGCGCCACCGCCAGCCCCAGCCCCGTGCCGCCGTGGCCCTTCGAGGAGTAAAACGGCTCGAAAATCTTGTCACGCAATTCCGGCGGCACGCCGGGGCCGTTATCGCTCACGGACACCACCACTTCCTGGCGGTCCGGCGCGAAGTGCGTGCGCACGTTGATGCGGCCCTGCTCGGCGTCCACGGCGTCGATCGCGTTCGTCACCAGATTCAGCACCACTTGGTGCATGCCGTCGTAGTCCAGCGGGATCGCGGGCACATGCGCGTCGAGATCGGTCAGGAGCATGACACGCCGGGCGTCCGCCTGTTTCTGAACGAGCTGTACGACCTCCTCCACTATGTGATTGAGCTGAAGCGTTTCAAAGCGCGGTTCGCGCTGTTTACTGAACGCGAGCATGTTGAGCATCAGGTGGTAGGAGCGGTCGAGGTTGCGGGCGACAATGCGCCAACCTTGCGCGGTCAGGATCAGGTCGCGCTTGTCCAACCCGCGCTCGACGACGTCGGCCCCGCTGCGCATGCCCTGGAGGATGTTCTTGATGTAATGCGACAGGTATGCGACCGTCTCGCCGGCGGCGGCGAGCCGCTCACGCTGCATGTGCGACTGGACGAGCCGGGCGTTCTCGATCGCCAGCCCGGTTTGATAGCCGATCGCGGTGACCAGCCGCAGCTCGTGTTCGCTGTACGTGTGCCGCGTGATCGGGCAGTCCAGGTGAATCACGCCCAGAATCTGCTCGCGGGCAACAATCGGGGCACAGATGACCGAACGCATGCCCAGGTTCTGCACGCTCTTGCCGCTCTCGAAGCGCTTGTCGGCGACGACGTTCGAGCAAAGCACGCCTTCGCGCGACTGTACCACGTGGTTGATGATGGTGCGCGACGCGATGATGCCCTGTCCGTCGTCCGAGCGCTGCTGGACCCCGGAGCGAAACCGGACGACTTCCGGCAGCAGTTCGTCAGTCTCGGCGTCGCGGACGAAAACCACGCCGCGCTCGACGTCGACTTCCTGGAACACGATATCGAGCACGCGGGCCAGGAGCTGGTCGGTCGGCAGCAAGCTTGCGATCACGCTGGCCAGCTCGCGGAGCACATTCCAGGCCTTCACCGCGTAGGCGGTCTCGGGGGCCGCCAGGACCAGGCTCTCTTCGTTGGCGGGCGTCGTGGCGACGACGGCGGCGTCGGTGGAGGGGCTGCCCGCGTCGAGGGTCACCAGGTCGCGCGGGATCCCGGGGCCGGCGTATTGCTGCACTGACTCGTCGCCGGTGTACACGAGCAGCGTGCTGCCGACGCGAACCTGGTCGCCATGCTTCAAGCGGGCCGGCTTGGTGACGCGGACCCCGTTCAGGTACGTGCCGTTCGCGCTCTTCAGGTCGCTCAGCACCCAGCCGCCGTCCGTGATGCGCAGCTCGGCGTGCTGCCGGCTGACCGTCTGGTCGGTGAGTGGAATCTGCGGGCTGCCGCGGCCGACGATGACGACGTCGTCGCTGGTGCGCAGCGTGCGGCCCTTATCGGGCCCCTGCAAGACAATCAGTGTGGCCAAGCGTGCGTCCTGCCGTGCATGTGTCAACGCAGCGGGCGATCTTACGGCCGGTTCCGTCCGACCTGGGGTGCCGGCGCTGCGGGTGACTACCATAGGTACGTCCCAGCGGCAACCGCGTTGCAGAGACAACGCGGCAGACAACGAATTCTTCCCCTGGTTTGGTGGCTATTCAAGACGCCGCGCGATTCAGCCGCGCAGACGGGCGTCACACGGGTCTGGCCTCCAGGGCATGGACGTGGGTCGCGGCCAGCCCCTTGGGCGTTTCCACAAGCTCGTATTCGACCTGGTCCCCCTCGCGCAAAGCGCGGAATCCGTCTCCTTCAATGGCCGAGTAATGTACAAACACATCTTTCCCCTCCGGTCCCGCAATGAAGCCGTAGCCCTTCTTGGTGTCAAACCACTTGACACTACCGCCCGCCATGGCTCATACCTCCGGGGTCGTCCAGACGTGGCCTCGGACGGCCCACTTTTTGCGATCCGCCTGTCGTCGGACCAAGCCCGCCGGACGTACATCAGACACCCGACTCCGAGTGTCAGCACCTCGGCAGCGGCAAGCGGACAGGCGAAGAAGACATGACCCGCCGGCGCCGAAGCCGTCCGGGATACACCGCGAATTGTACGCGGGCCGCCGCCACCCCCCGCGTCAGCGGAATCAGCCCTAGCTCGAGGCCGCGGCTTTCATCGCGGCCTTACGTGACAATTTTACCCGACCCTGCTCGTCAATTGCAATGACTTTCACCTTGACGATGTCGCCGACCTTGACCACGTCGGCGACGCTGCGGACGTAGCTTTCGTCCAGCTCGCTCACGTGACACAGGCCGTCCTGGCCCTCCTGAATCTCGATGAAAGCACCAAAATCCTTGATGCTGGCGACGCGGCCTTCGTAAATCCGGCCGATCTGTACGTCCTCGGTGATCCGCTGGACCATTGATAGGGCCTTCTCAGCACCGGCGGCGTCAAGGCAGGAAATAATGACCGTGCCGTCGTCCTCGATGTCGATTGTCGCGCCGGTGTCGGCCTGAATGGCCTTGACCATCTTGCCACCCGGACCGATCAGCTTGCCGATCTTCTCCGGGTTGATCTTGATCGTCAGCAGCCGCGGAGCAAACTCGCTGATGGCCGCGCGCGGCTTCGCAATGGTCTTCTCCATCGCGTCGAGAAGCTGCATTCGGGTCTTCTTCGCCATCGCGAGGGCCTCGACCATGATTTTGTGCGGCAGGCCGGTAGACTTGATGTCGAGTTGGACGCCCGTGATGCCCTTGCGCGTGCCGGCAACCTTGAAATCCATGTCGCCGTAGTGATCCTCGGTTCCGATAATGTCGTTCAGCAATTTGTAGCGGCCGTCCTCCTCGAGCACGAGGCCGATCGAGATGCCCGCCACCGGGCCCTTGATCGGCACGCCGGCGTCCATGAGTGCGAGCGTGCCGCCGCACACCGTCGCCATCGAGCTTGAGCCGTTCGATTCGAGGATGTCGCTGACCAGCCGGATGGTGTACGCGAACTCATCCGGACCGGGCAGCACCGCTTCGAGGCTGCGCTCGGCCAGGGCCCCATGCCCCAGCTCGCGCCGGCCCGGCGACCCGATCCGCCGCACCTCGCCGACCGAGAACGGCGGGAAGTTGTAGTGCAGCATGAACTTCTTGCTGTATTCCTCGATCAGGTCGTCGATGATCTGCTCATCGCGCGTCGTGCCGAGAGTGCAGACGACCATGGCCTGGGTCTCGCCGCGCGTGAACAGCGACGAGCCATGCACCCGCGGGAGCCAGCCAACCTCGCACGTGATCTTGCGCAGCTCGTCGAGCTTGCGGCCGTCGGGGCGTTTGTTCTGATCCAGAATCAGGTCGCGAATGAGGCGTTGCTCGAGCTCGCCCAGCGCGGCTTTGACCTCGGCCGGCGTGTGCTCAAGCGTCGCGGGGTCTGCCCCCGCGGGGCAGTAGCTCAGCACCACGCGCTCGAAGACGGCTTTGGTGGCTTCGTTGCGCTCCTGCTTGCCGACGATGTCCTGGGCGGCGCGCAGATCCTTCCACGCCTTCTCCCGGAGTTCCGTGAGAAACGCGGTGTCCTTCGGGGGCGCTTCCCAGACCTTCGGCTGACCCGCCTGCCGCTGAAGCTCCCGCAGCATCTCGCAGATCGGCTTGACGCCCTGTTCGTGCCCGAACTTTACAGCAGCCGCAATGTCCTCTTCGGACAACTCGCGGCAGCCGACTTCAATCATGGTGACGGCGTCGAAGTGGCCCGCGACGACCATGTCGAGGTCCGAATATTCAAGCTGGGCAATCGTCGGGTTGATGACGAACTTGCCGTCCACACGGCCAACCCGCACTCCGGCGACGGGGCCGTTGAACGGGATCGGCGAAACCGCGACCGCGGCGGCGGACGCGACCATGCCGAGCATGTCGGGGTCGTTCTGCAAGTCGGCCGCCAGGACCATGATTTGGATTTGAATCTCGTCGCGGAACCCCTCGGGGAAGAGCGGGCGCATGGGCCGGTCGATCAGCCGGCAGGTGAGCACTTCCTTGAGGGTCGGCCGGCCTTCGCGTTTGAAGAAGCCGCCCGGGAACTTGCCGGCGGCGGACATCTTCTCGCGGTAGTCGACGCTGAGGGGGAAGAAATCGATGTTCGGCCGCGGATCGGCGCGCACGACGGTCCCGAGCACAACGGTGTCGCCGTAGCGCACGACGGTCGCGCCCGCGGCCTGCTTGGCGAGCTTTCCGGTTTCGATTGACAGGACGCTGGCCCCGATGGCCCGCTCGACCTTGAAGACCATGTCCGCTGGGTTTTTCACGTTTTTCCGTCCACTTTCCGCCATCTGTCCAACCTGCCTGTCAACTTGCCTACCGTCCGCGGCGCGCCGGGTGCATCCGGCGGCTCGGAACCAACTGCGTGCCAACGACTATGATGGGACCGTCACACCTGTACCCCGCGGCGGTCCTCCGCGGCGGTCGGGACGAACGCGTTCTACTTGCGCAGCCCGAGCTTCTGGATCGTCGCCGCGTAGCGTTCGTAGTTCTGTCCGGCCAGGAACTTGAGCAGGGCCGAGCGCTTGCCGACCATTCTCAAGAGTCCGCGCCGCGATGAGTGGTCCTTGAGGTGACCTTTGAGGTGCCCCGTCAGATAGTTGATCCGCTCCGTCAGGAGCGCAATCTGCACCTCCGCCGAGCCCGTGTCCTTCTCATGCCGGCGATGCACACTGACAATCGCCGTCTTCTTTGCGCCCGTGAGGCCCATGGCCGGTCCTTTCTACTCGGGTCGGGGTCAGCCAGGCCCACCGGCCGAGTGGGGTGCCGACACCGCCTGCCAAAATACCAAGCGGGAAGTATACGCGCCCCGGCCGGACTCCGCAACCGCGGTCAGGTGAAGCGGCTGACGGCGAACGCGACCAGCGGCACCGCCAACGACACGATGCCCAGCCACAGGCCCGCCAGCGCCCGGCGCTGGCCACGCCACAGGCCCGGCTCCGTGCGGGCATGGCGGCGGGCACGGACCGCCAGAACCAACGCGATAATCGCGAGCGTCGGAGCGGTGACGTACGCGGCACATGCTCCGACGCCGCCGGCTACCAGTCCCGCGGGTGGTTGCTTGCCGCCGCCGGCGGCAATGGCTTTCAGGTCGAACGCGGCCTGCATCCACCAGCCGATCCCAAAGGCCACGCCCCAAACCGCGAGCGAAGCGATCGCGAGCACGAAGCTGGCGTTCGCGCGGGGCAGGCGTTGTGCCCGCGTGACCTTGAGGCGATTCGGCGTCTCGGCGACCGCGGCGTCGGTTGGGCTGGGCGTGGGGGTCCCATGCCCCGCGGACCCAACCGCCGCACTCGCGCTGTCCGCAGCCGCCGGCGCCGGCGGCCGCGACGGGATGACAGGGGGAGCCGTTGGCGCTGTGCCTTCCGCGGCTACCAACTCGGCGGTCGGACGGTCAAACACGATCTTCCCGTCGCGCATCTGCACGATCCGCTTCGCCTGGCGGGCTATCTCCGGCTCGTGCGTGACCATGACGATCGTGACGCCCTGGGCATTGAGGTCGTGGAAGATGCCCATGATCTGCTCGCCGGTGCGCGAGTCGAGGTTGCCGGTCGGCTCGTCCGCCAGCACGAGCAGCGGGTCGTTCACGATGGCCCGCGCGATGGCGACGCGCTGGCGCTCGCCGCCGGACAGCTCGTTGGGGTTGTGGTGCGCCCGCTGCGTCAGCCCGACACGCTCCAGCGCCCGTAAGCTGGGGGCGCGCGTGCCGGTGCGGCGGGCATAGAACAGCGGCACCGCGACGTTCTCGGTCGCGGACGTGCGGTTGATGAGGTTGAACGTCTGAAAGACGAAGCCGATCTGCCCGTTGCGAACGGCCGCCAGGTCGGCGTCGGACAGGTCGCTCACGTCGCGGCCGGCAAAGGTGTACGTCCCGTCGGTCGGACGATCGAGGCAGCCGAGCAGGTGCATCATGGTGCTCTTGCCGCTGCCGGACGCCCCGGTAATGGCGACGAATTCCCCGCGCTCGATCGTCAAGTCCACGCCGTCGAGGGCATGGACAACCGAGTCCCCCATGCGGTAGAGCTTGGTCAGGCTGCGGACCTCGATGAGCGCCACGCGGCGGTCCTTATTCCGCTTCGCCCGGCTTGGGCGGCAACTTGGTGTATACCTCGGTTCCCTCCTTCAACTCACCGCCGCCCAGCACTTCGATCACCTGCGTGTGCTCGCCATCGCTGATGCCGAAGCGGCATGCGACGAACTTCTTGCCGAACGGCTCGCCGGAACCGGGCTCCGGCGGCACTTTCAGGTACACGCCGCGCTGATCTTCGAACGTCTTGACCGCCTCGGCGGGAACGAGCACGGCGCCGACGGCGCTCTCGACGGTGAACTCGACCTGGGCCTGGGCGCCGAGCGGCAGCATGTGCCGCCGCTCGTCGGTGATCTCGACATGCACGTCGAACTGGATGATCGACGAGCCGACGTTGAGCTTGCCCTGCGGCTCAACCCGCTCGATGCGGGCCTCGAACTCGAGCTCGGGGAACGCATCGACGGTGATGCGCACGCGGCCGCTGCGTTTCTCCAGTTGCTCGGCATCCTGCTCCGCCGCGGCGCGCAGCGCAGGCATCTCCGGCAGGGCGTCAACGGGCGAAATGTTCAGGACGCGGCCGTAGTCCGCCTCGTCGAGCCGGGCGATGACCTTTTTCTTGGAGACATCGGCGAGCTTCATCAGCGGCGTGCCGCCGGTGAAGCCCTGGGTGGCCGATTGCACGAGCATGCCGGGGAGCACCCAGACTTCCGTGATTATGCCCTCCTGCGGCGCGAGAACCGTGGTCTCGCTCAGCCGCTTCTGGGCATCTTCCTTGGTGTTGCGAGTGGCCGCAACGATCGCTTCCTGCGACTTCACGGCCGCCTCGGCGTCCTCCTTGGCCAGCTCGGCGGCGCGAATGGCAATGCGGGCGGCCTCCTGCTGGGCCAGGTGCATGCGGTGTTGTGCCCGCAGGTTCAGCAGCTCCTGCACGCTCACGTCGCCGGTCGCGGCGAGATCCTCGCGTTTTTGCAGCTCGTACGCCGAGACCTCCACCTGCGCGGTGATCTCATCGAGCCGGGTCTTGGCGGTGTCGATCGACACCTGCGCGCGCTCCACCGCGACCTGGGCCTGCGTCAACATGGCCTGAGATCGATCGAAATCGGCCTGGGCACGCTCCAGCGCCCGCTGCTCGTCGATCGGGTCCAGGCTGACGACGGGGGCTTTGGCCGCGACGTAGGTGCCCTCGACGACCGGCACATCGAGAATGCGCCCCGAGGCCATCGATTTAACCTCGATGACCTGATGGGCGTGAATCAGCCCGGCCGCGGTGATGGGCACCCGGATGTCCCCGTGCGTGACCTTGCCGATCTTGGGCTGCACCCAGGCGGGGATCATGGGCCACTTCCGGCCGAAGTACCAGGCGACGCCGACCAGCAGGAGGGCCACGCCCAGGATGATCCACTTCTTCATTGCAAGACCTCAGCGCCCAGAGCTCAGCAGGCGCTTGCTTGCGCTGCGCGTTCTGAGACGCGCGCCAGCGCGTCTCAGAACGCGCAGCGCCAGCAAGCGCCTCTCAGAACGCGCAGCGCCAGCAAGCGCCTCTCAGAACGCGCAGCGCTAGCAAGCGCGGCTTCCAGCACGGGCGGCCAGCGTACCGCCCGTGGCGAATTCCGGCTATGGGGCTGACTATTTCGGCTGGAATGGTTCGTAGGGCAGGCCGAACGCATCGGCGACCGGCCGGTTGGTGATCTTGCCGTAAGCGATGTTGACGCCCGCAGCCAGACCTGCATCTTGGGCACAGGCCTTCTGATAGCCCAGATTCGCGAGCTTCAGTAAGTAAGGAATTGTCGCGTTCGTCAGGCCGAACGTGCTGGTGCGGCCGACCGCGCCGGGCATGTTGGCCACGCCATAATGGACGATGCCATCGACCATGTACGTCGGGTCGCTGTGCGTGGTCGGCTTGGTCGTCTCGCAGCAGCCGCCCTGGTCCACGCCGACGTCCACGATCACCGCGCCGGGCTGCATCAGCGACAGGTTCTCGCGGCGGACGAGCATCGGGCAGCGCGCCCCGGGGATCAGCACGGCCCCGATGACGAGGTCGGCGGTGCGCAGCGACCGGCGAATCGCTTCGGCGGTGCTGTAGACGGTCTTGACGTTGGCGGGCATCACGTCGCTCAAATACCGCAGGCGGTACAGGTCGATGTCCATGATGGTGACGATTGCCCCGAGCCCTGCGGCAACCCGCGCGGCCGCGGTACCCACGATCCCGCCGCCGAGGACGAGCACGTTGGCCGGTTCAACGCCGGGGATGCCGCCCAACAGGATGCCGCGGCCCATCATCGGACGTTCGAGGTACTTAGCGCCTTCCTGAATGCTCATCTTGCCCGCGACTTCGCTCATCGGGGCCAGTAGCGGCAAACGGCCCTGGCTGTCCTCGATGGTCTCGTAGGCGATGGCGACGCCGCCGGAGTCGCGCACGCCATCGGTCAGCTCGCGGCTGGCCGCGAAATGAAAGTAGGTGAAGAGCACCTGGTTGCGGCGAATGAGGCTGATTTCCTGCGGCAGCGTTTCCTTCACTTTGCAGATCAGCTCGGCCCGCTCCCACACCTCGCGCGCGGAGGAAACCAGTTCCGCGCCGTAGGCCTCATAATCCGCATCGACCAGGCCGCTGCCGACGCCCGCGCCCCGTTCGATGAGCACCCGATGCCCGGCCCGTTTGAGCTGTTCGACGCCGGCGGGGGTCGCGGCCACGCGGTACTCGTCTGACTTGATCTCCTTGGGGACGCCGATGATCATGCGGGACACTCCTGAGGGGGCGGGAAACCGTCGATACTCACCTCGACGCGATGGCTCAAGCTTACGAACATATGAGGGTAAGGATAGCCGATGGGGTTTGCAAGGCGGTTGGTCGGCGTTGCTTCGCCGGCTTGGCGCTGACCCTGAGTGCGCTGGGCTGCGGGCCGGCGCCACGGACACACGAAGTCTCGCTGCGCGCCTTGCGCCAGGCCCCGCCCGCGCGGCTGGACCGTCATGCGCGGGCCTGGGGACGAGACGCGGACGCGCTGCGTGGCATCTGCCAGCCCCTCGGCAAACGCTGCGGATTACTACAGATTCGCACCGCGGCAGACTACGCCCGGGTCGCGAACAGCCTGGCCCTGCCGCCCGAGCGACCGGACTTCAACCAGGGGACGCTGGTCGCGCTGGTCAGTTGGGCGGGCACGCCCTGTAGCGGTCACAAGCCGGTCGGAATCGAATCCCTGCAAATGGTCGACGGCGGTGGGCTACTGCACGCGGACTTCGAGGGCGGGACATACCACCCGGACGGAGCGGTGTTTGCCGAAACCGCTTTCGTGCCTGGCCTTATAGCGGTTCTGGTCGTTGATCTGGGCGGCAGCACGTTTTTTCCCTAGCGGCAACGGGGTGCAAACCCACGGTTTGCGGACGCGAAAGCGGGCTCGCACGCGCACGACAGGCTCCCTGATCGCAGTACTGTGGTCTGGAGTTTGCGTTCTGCCAGTTTGCAGTTGCCCACTGCCATGTTGCCAGTTATCATCATTCATCGTTTATGCCGATCTTCATTATTGGTGCGTTGCGCTGCCGCACGTGAACAAGTTGTTCGCGAAGGGCGTGATACCAGGTCGAGCGTGTTGAAACCGTGAAACGGGGACATGTGAATCGCCCGAGAGAACGGAAGCAGAATGGAAGCCAGTTCACCCATCGGCACGCAAGCTCGTGACGCCGCCGAAGTGGCGGGGATCCCCCGTGCCGCCCGCGTTCTCCTGGTGGATGACGAGCACGCGGTCCTCGAATCTCTGACTCGCTTTCTGAGCGCCGACGGCCATGACGTCACGCCCGTCGCAACCGCGCAGGAGGCCCTGCTCGAGTTGGAGCGGTCGGCATTTGACGTTCTGATAACGGACCTCATCCTCGCGGATGGCGACGGGGTCGAGTTGCTGCGCAGCGTGCGCGACCGGTGGCCGGACGTGCTGGTGGTTGCGATGAGCGGCTACGGGACGATCCAGTCGGCGGTGGAAGCGATCAAGGTAGGTGCGTTCGAGTTTCTGTCGAAGCCGGTCCGCGGCGAGGAGATTCGCCAAGTTGCCCGCCGAGCGATCGAACAGCAAGGCGTGCTGCGGGCGAAGCGGTCGTTGCGCCGGGTGCTGGACACCCCGTTCAACCCGGACGTGATTATTGGCCGCACGTATCAAATGCAGCGGGTCTTCGACTTGATTGAGGCGGTGGCGGATTCGAAGACGACCGTCCTGATCCACGGGGAGACCGGGACGGGCAAGTCGATGATCGCCCGTGCAATTCACCAGCGGAGCCAGCGGCGGACCCGACCCTTCGTCGAGATCAGTTGCGGGGCCATCCCGGAAACACTGCTCGCCTCCGAGCTGTTCGGACACGTCAAGGGCGCGTTCACCGGCGCCCTGGCGGACAAGGAAGGCAAGTTCAAAGCCGCGGACGGCGGAACGATCTTCCTGGACGAGATCGCGTGCGCGTCGCCGAGTCTACAGGTCAAGCTGTTGCGGGTGCTTCAGGACCGGCAGTTCGAGCCGCTGGGCTCGAACAAGACCGTCACGGTTGACGTGCGCGTGATCCTGGCGACCAACGTTGATCTCGCGCGCGAGGTCGAGGCGGGCCGGCTGCGGGCGGATTTGTACTATCGCATCAACGTCGTGAAGATCGATTTGCCGCCGTTGCGCGAACGGCTGACCGACATTCCGCTGCTCGCCGAGCATTTCCTTCAGAAGTGTGCGCACCAGTGCGCCAAGCGGCGGCTGAGCTTCACCGAGGCGGCGATGCAGTGCATGCAGCGTTATCGCTGGCCCGGCAACGTGCGTGAGCTGGAGAACGGCGTGGAGCGGGCGGTCGTGCTGACCCGCGGGGAGTGGATCGACACCTGCGATCTGCCGCCGACGGTTGTGCAGGCCGCCGAGACGGACAGCGCGCTCTTCTCCCCCACGCGCGGGCGGGCGCTGACGCTGAAAGAGGCGCTCCAGGAGCCGGAGCGGCGGATCATCCTGGCGGCGCTCGAGGCGAACGGCTGGAACCGGCAGCAGACCGCCGGCGTGCTCGACGTCAATCGCACGACGCTTTACAAGAAGATGAAGTACTATGGGCTGCTGCGGCCGGGCGAGGCCGCGACGCCGTAGACGGCGCGCAACGCTGCGGACCCCGGACGAGCGCGCTTTGGTCGGCGCGCCGTGCCCTGCAAATCGCAGGCGAGGGTGGCGTTCGCGCCGCGGGTCGCGTAACCGCACGCCGAGAGCAGACCGGCCATCGAGACCTTCCTGCCGCGCTTTCCTCGTGTGCGGCTGCCGGTTTGAACGAGTCGGCCGACTAACTGCCGCCAAGCAACGCGACGAATCCGTTGATGTCGTCGAACGTCACGACGCCGTCGCCGTTGATGTCGCCGTTCAGCAAATCGCAGTTCGGAAACGCCGCGGCATAGCCCGCCGGGTCGGTCAGCGCCAGCACGAACGGATTGATGTCGTTGAAGTCGATCACGCCGTCGCAGTTGAGGTCGCCGTCCTGCCACTGCGGCGTGAGCGCGGCCTGCACGGCGCGGTACGCATTGATGCGGCCCCAGCCATATTGCTGGTCCCAGCCCGCGGGCCCCTTGTCGTCGCAGTTGTTCTCGATGAACTGGCGGACTTCGACGTTGGTCGCGCTGGGTTTGGCGGACCAGACCAGCGCCGCCAGCCCGGCAACGTGCGGGCACGCCATCGACGTGCCGGACTCGAATGTGTACGTGTCCGGGTTGAAGAGCGTGTCCCAGGTCGAATACACGTCCACGCCCGGCGCGACCACGTCCATCTGCGGCCCGAACGAGGTGAAGTCGGCGAGGATGTCGCGGTTGTCCGTCGCCCCGACCGCGATGCACTGGGAATAGGCCGCCGGGTAGCTGATCGGATCGCTCGCGACGTTGCCGGTCGCGGCGACGAGCACCTTGCCCTGACCCCACGCGTACGCGACCGCGTTCTGGATCAGGCTGCTCGGCGCGGTCGAGCCCCAGCTCATCGACAGCACGTGCGCCCCGTGATCGGCGGCCCACGTCACCCCGTTCGCGCAGCCCGTGTCGGTGCCCGAGCCGAGCCAGTTCAGCACCTTCACCGGCATGATGCGGGCGCCCCAACTCACGCCGGCGATGCCCTGGGCGTTGTTCGTCTTGGCGGTCGCGATGCCGGCACAGTGCGTGCCGTGCGAGATCAGCCAGCCGTCGTCGGTGTCGGTCGCGCCGCCATCGCCGGAAAAGTTGTAGCCGGGCACCAGCTTGCCGGAGAACTCGGGGTGGCTCTGGCTCACGCCGGTGTCGATGATCGCGACGATGATGCTCGCCGTGCCGGTGTGCAGGTTCCACGCTTCCGGGGCGTCGATGTCGGCGTCCGCAATGCCCGTCTGACCGTTGATGTTCTGCCCGGTGTTGTGGAGGCCGTACTGCTGCCCGAACGACGGGTCGTTCGGGGTCACCAGGGCACCGACGATGTGGTTCAGCTCAGCCACCGCGACGTGCGTTTCAAACGCCGCGAGCTGCGTGACGAGCACCGGCGTGTCAGTGCCGGCGGGCACATGAACGACGTAGTACCGATCCAATCCCAGCTCGGCCGCCAGCTCGGCGTTGCTCAGAGGCTGTGAAATCGCGGGCGTGATCGCCGTCGCACCCGTTCGCGCGAGAAAGTCTGCGAGCGCAGCGTCGGCCGCACCGCCGTCGGTCGAACTATCGGACGTGACGAGCGTGGGCCGTCCGTCCGCGAGTTGCCCCGGTGTGACGCCGGGGGCCACCTGCACGAGCACGCCGTCGGTGGCGTAACCGCCGACCTGATCCGGCCCCCACGCTGGGGCGGTGCTGCGCGGGCCGGCAGCCCACGCAAGCGGCACGGCGACGGCGAGGCCCCAGCACAGCACAAACTGACGACAGAGTTTCTGATTCGACATGTACGGTCCCTTCCAGATTCATGAGGTGCCCGCGCCCTGTGCTATACAAGGTCGCTGCGCGCAGTGTACCCGAACGGCGAGAGCGCATCAATGGGGCAGACTATTCCACCTTCCACTCCAGCAGGCCGGCGGAAGAGCCCTCCTGAAGCTGGACTTCGAGCCGCAGCCCCGTCGTCTCGACGGCATCGAATTGGACGAGGTTGAACTCGTTGGGCAACGTGCCGCAGGTCGTCGCGCCGGTGACTGGCACCCAACCCTCGTCCTTGCGGTAAAGGACGCGCCAGAGGGCCGGCACCCGGCACGGTCCCGCGCTGCCGTCGTCGCACCAGTAGACCGACGCGCGAAAGACGCGGGCGGCTTGCTCGAAATCGTACTGCACCCATTCCGTCGTGCCGCGCCGCGCGCCCCACGTGAAACGCGGCGTCTCGCCGTCGGCGGACGAGCCGGCCTCAAGCTGGTCGTGCAAGGCGCGCAGCGAACCCGCGACGTGCGACGCGCTGGGCCGCCCGCGCACCGCGAGCGTCGGCTGGGGCACGGGCCGCACCGCGCGCGGCGTGCGTGCCAGCCACACGACCATCTCCCCGTCGTCGCGGTGCCCCCAGGCGTAATACGGGACCGCCAGCAGATCCAGGACTTTGCCCTCGATCGACCGGCCGTCGGCGCCGACGTACAGCGCGTGGGCCTGACTGCGCACGACGCGCACGCCGCCCAGCAGCTCACGGCGCAGCTCGACGCCGAAGTTCAAATTCTCCGGCAGCGTCAGATTGTGAACATGTCCTTCGTGGTCGATGCCTTCCAGGCAGAACACCAGCGGTCCGCGCTCCAACGCGACACGTTCGGCATGTTCCTTCAACTCCCGATGCGCATTCACCCGGCGGGTCGGCATGAACAGCTCGTACTCCACAAAATCGCCCGCCTGCCACTGCCGGCGCACCGGCGTAAAACCGTGGACCCGTTGAATATCCAGCTTCGTCTGCCCTTCCGCATTTCCCACCGTCAGGGTGTGTGGCAGCTCGAACTTCTCGCCGTAGCGGTACAGGTCGCTCGGCACCGGTTCATCGAGCGCCCACCCGGGCACGCGCAGGTGAAGCGTAAACTCCGCCGGCCGCTCCGGCTCGATCCGCAGGGCGATGCGTCCGTCCCAGGGGTACATCGTCTCCTGCTTCACGGTCACCGTCTGACCCGCGAGCGGGATGCGCGCCGTGCTGCCGATGAATACGTTGACAAACAGTTCGTCGCCGCGCACCGCGTACATGTAACCGGGCACCGCCGGCAAGAACCGCGCGACGTTCGTCGGACAGCAGGCACAGTCGAACCACGGCTGACGCTGTACTCCGCCGTACGAAAGCAGGGGGTTGGAATAGAAGAACTTGTCGCCTCCCATGCCCACGCCCGCCAGAACACCATTGTATAGGCTGCGTTCCAGCACATCGATGTACTTGCCATCGGCGTGCAACAGAAACATGCGCTGGTTCCAGAACACGTTTGCGATGGATGCACATGTCTCGCAGTATGCGCCGGCACTCGGTAGTTCATAGTCGGCGCCGAACGACTCCCCCGCGGAGCGGGCGCCGACGCCGCCCGTGATGTAGAGTTGCTTGGACACCAACTGCTGCCACAGACGGTCCAGCGCGGCACGATAGTCCTGGGCTGCCGTCAGCGCCGCGACGTCCGCCATGCCGCTGTACATGTACAGAGCCCGCACCGCGTGGCCGACCGGTCGCTCCTGCTGCGCAACGGGCACGTGGTCCTGGGAGTATTCGCCGTAGAGTTCCCGACCCTCCGCCCGGCCGCGCTGGTCCAGAAGGAACTTCGCCAGCTCGAGGTAGCGGCGGTCCTGCGTCAAGCGGTAGAGTTTCACCAAACCGATTTCGATTCCCTGGTGCCCCGGCGGAGCGTGGCGGGCCTGCGGGCCAAACTCCTTCCGGACCAGGTCGGCGGACTTCAGCGCCACGTCGAGCAGGCTGCGCTTGCCGGTCGCCTGGTGGTGTGCGACGGAGGCTTCGTACAGGTGCCCGAGGTTGTAGAGTTCGTGACTGTGCGCCAGATGGGACCAGCGCGTGGGGCCGCTGGCCGCGGGCGGATTGTCCGGGTTCAGCGTGCGCGCCGTGTAGAGATACCCGTCGGGCTCCTGCGCCGCGGCGATCTTCGCTATCAAGTCATCCAGGTATCTGTCGAGATTCGGGTCCGGCTGCAAAGCCAGCGCGTACGATGCGCCCTCGATGACCTTGAAAACATCCGAATCATTGAACGGAAGCCCGGTAAACCCGCCGGGCAGCGCCTTCCCCGCCTTGGCGAAATTGTCGATGCGGCCGGTCTCCTCACAGCGCCGAAAGCAGTATGGCAGGGTGACCGTCCGATTGGTCTCCAGCCGGGGTCGCCAGAAGGCGTCGTCAATCTGGACCGCCGTGAAGGGCACCGGGACCACCGGCTCATCCGCCACCGCGGCCGACGCGCCGGGGGTAACCGTGAGGATGGAAAGCAACAGTACTATGTAGGCGAGGGGCATCACGACAAACTCCAGCGTTCGGAAGGGTGCCAATCCGAACCCCGCACGCTCGTGCGGGGCGCATCCGAACCCCGCACGCAAGTGCGGGGCCCGTCCGCGAGCCACGCCGCGGCTCGGACGGCAACCCCAGGTTCAGTATGGACGCGCGGCAATCCGCTCCGGAGTTACCGTTTCGTCGAACAGCTCATCCTTGACGAGTATCCTGTGCGGCACCTTCCCGCCCCGCACCGTCGTGATCAGGGCATCGAACACCAGCGGCCCCAGGTCCACGTTACACTCAATGCTCGCGCTGAGCCGGCCTTGACGGACCGCCTCCAGCGCGGCGCGCGCGCCTTCGGTGGAAATAATCAACACGCCGCGGCCCGGCTTGAGACCGGCGGCGTCCACGGCCTCGGCCGCTCCCAGGGCCAGCTCGTCGCTGTGCGCGAAAACCGCCTGAAGCGCCTCACGCTCCGCTTTCAAGAATCCAGCCATGAGTTCCCGGCCCTTGGCCCGCGTCCCGTCGGTGGACTCGATGCGCACGCGCACGAGGTTGGTCAACTCCTCCTCCATGATATACCCGAGGGCACGCGTCCGATCCACCGTGGGGACCGCGTCCGCCGGCCCCTGCAACTCGGCGAAGCGACACACCCCGCCCGTCTTCGCCGCGAGGTAGCGCGCCACCATGCGACCCTGCTCAAGAAAATCGGACGTAACCACCGTCTTGACCGCGCCCGCCGCGCTCGTCCGGATGTTGCGGCCGGCCACAAAAAGCGGGATGCGCATCTGCTTCACCTCGCGGAGCACCTCGTCCCAGCCGGTCTCAACCAGCGGGATCAGGACCAGCGCATCGGGTTTCTGACCCAGCCACGCGCGCAGCGCCGCAATCTGCTCGGCCTGCGTCGCACACGCCACGGAGGTCTTCAATGTCACACCACGCTTCTCCGCCTCCGCCTGCACGGAGTTGGCCACCGCCACGTCCCACGGGTTGGCGGCGTCGGCCCGGACAAACCCGCAGGTAATCACCCTCTGGGCGGGTCGAGTGGCCTGGGTGGTGGGTGCGGTCGCGGGCTGCGCCACCGGCTGCGTAGCGGGGGGCTTGGAGACCACCGGCTGCGACGACACCATCGGCGGCACCTGACCGCAGGCGGCCCCACCGGCACCGAGCACGCCAAAAACCAGCAGCGGAAAAAGCACACGAGCGGCGGAACAAACCATGTTCTTCCTCCAGCAGCGCAGGGTCGCCGCCAGACAGCGGTCGCCGCGCGCGGCGAACCCGAGATGATAGGCTGCTCCCCCCAGTTCCGTCGATACATGGTCCGCTCGTCGCCCGGATGGCCTGGGGAACCCCATGGTGCGGGCCGAGAATGAAACGCGGCACCACGGTCAGGTCACATCACGGCGTGGGCGGGTTCGATTCGCGCTGCGGTTCGGGCTCGGCGGATGGCGTCGGCGACTCGCCGATGTGTGGCTCGCTGGGCGGCAAGCGCGGGCTGACGGCGGTGGTGCCGGCTGGTGGTTGCAGTTTGTCCCGCGGGCTCGCCGGCGGCTCGCTGCTCTGGTTCAGCTCATCCTGCACGTCCCGCAGGCCCTTCTTGAACTCCGCGATCCCGCGCCCCAGCGACCGGCCGACATCCGGCAGGCGTTTGCCGAACAGCAGCAGCGCCACAATGGCAACGATGGCGTAGGTCCACGGGTCAAACGCCCAGGCCAGCAGAAGCGGGGCAGGCGGCATCGTGAATCCTCATCGCTCGCGTGCGCGCCGCGGGTCTGATTCGCTCGCGGCGGCCTCCGCGTATCAGAACGCGCAGCGCCAGCAAGCACTGGGCAGCCGGCGCACAGACACGTCGTAGCGCGGAAACGTCTGCGCAGCGCGCAGGTTCAAGCACCACAGGACTTTATTGTCGGCTCCGCGGGGTGACCTGTCAAAGCACGGCCATCGACTCTTGGAATTGGTGGCTGGCCGGGGATGCGGATGCCTCCTCATCGTCGAACTGGCGGTCCTTGCCCTTCAGTGCAACCCCAGCGTGGACGCGGCGGTCAGCAACCTTACGGCCGCAACTGGGCTGCCGCGCTCAGCCACGGGTGGCTCAGAAAACCGCGCCGGACCAATGCTGGGAACTTGCGGCCCAACGTGGCAGAATTCGGCACGGCGGGCATGGCAGCGTGGTGCCCAGTCAGGCAGGAAAGCGGGTGATGGGACTTGAACCCACGACATTCACGTTGGCAACGTGCGCGGCGACCGCTCCTAACGAACAAGACGACAAAGACTTAGACGATGGCGCTGAGCTCGCGCGCAGCGCCGGCGCAGCGCGCAGCGGCTGCCCGCTAGCGCGCGACGCGGGG
>CAYMXT010000039.1:4532-23651 GCA_964394415.1 uncultured Planctomycetales bacterium | reverse complement strand
AGGCCCATGCCGCCGCGACCGATAAAGTCGAGGATGCCGTAGGGGCCGAGCGTGGCGCGATAGTGTGGGTCCTCTGAGGGGCTGAGCAGTCCTTGGCGTACGAGTCCCGCAATGCGGTCCTCGGCTGGCTGAAGATCCCGCAAGAGCGTGAGGTGTGTCCGCAGGTCATCCGCAAGGTCGGGATGCTGCGCGAGCAGCTCCGCCGGCGTGACGGCCTCGCCGTGCGCGAGGCGGTCGAGGTAGTCGTTCAGGACGCGCCCGACGCGCTCGGCGTGGCCCTGATCCCCACTCTGTTCGGTCGTGCTGTCCACCGTTTCACCCGGAGTCCGGGTAACCAACTGACGTACGCCCAGCCAGTATAACCTAAGCCACCGCGCGTGATTCGGCAGCGCAGATCCGAGCCGACCGCGCGAGCGGTCGCAAGTACGTCTGCGAGCTTGGGCTCGCGGTTCGCACAGGCGCCGCCCATTCGCGCACGTCCATTTAGATGGGTGCGTACCGTGAATCCGCGTCGTGCGCGCGCCCGAAGAATGAGGGTTTCCCCGCAGTCGCCGTTAGTCCTGACAACAGACGGCGTTTGTAGAGTGGCGGAGCCGTGCAGGGCACCTTCCGCCAGGCCCGGGGTAACTGTGGGCGGAACTGTTTGCGGGTTCGGCACGCCGAGGCGCTGGCAGGGGGCCGGACCCGCAACTTTTTTCCGCCCGGAAACGCGCATGCTTTCTCTCGTAGGCCGCGTGCGCGAGCGAGCGAGCGCCGCGCGCGGCGTGGGCGGGCCGTGTGCTGCGTGTGAATTGGGGTCGATCTGAGCCTCGTCGCCCCACGCGCGCTCGCTCGCGCTGGCGGTCAGCTCGTTGGAGTGCAAGCCGAGCGAATCCCGGACGACCCCACACGGGTGGCCGAGCTTGTGCGGGCGCTACGGATTGGGGCTTCCTGCGGACGGCGGCAGGAACTCGCCGGCGACGATCAGCTCGAGCGCCCGTTGGAGGCCGGGAAGTTCGTGCTCGACCACCTGCCAAACGGCCTCGGAGTCGATGCCGAAATAGTGGTGGACGAGGATGTTGCGCATGCCAATGATCCTCGTCCAGGGTATCTGCGGATGCTGACGCATGAATTCGGCGGACAACCCGCGGCAGGCTTGGCCGACGATCTGGAGGTGATGCACTATCCACGTGCGAACCAGCTCGTCCGCGTCGAACGCCGCACGTCCCCGGCACGCGTAGCGTTCGATATGCACGAGGGCCTCGAGCAAGTCCTCCAATAGCTCGCGGTCGCTTCTCACAGCGGAATCGCCTCCCGCAGGATCCGCGCACGAATCCGCTGGCGCAGACCGCGCTCCGTCACCACGTCCACACGCCGCCCCAGCAGGTCCTCAAGCTCCATCTGGAACCCGCCCAGATCGAGCAACCCGCGACCCGGCTCCAGGTCGACCAGGAAGTCAACGTCGCTCTGGGGGTCGTCCTCGCCGCGGGCCACTGAACCAAACAGGCGCACGTTCCGCGCGCCGGCCCGGCGGGCCGCTTGGAGGATCGCATCGCGGTGCAGACGGAGAAGCTGGGCAGCAACCATATGCCGTGATCGTACCACGTCTTCATGCCGCACGAGCGTGCCGAGCGTTATTCCGGTGCGCTGCTCAACGGCCGCGCGTACATCTTCTCGATGTACGGCCGATACGTCGGTCCGCAGTTCAGCGTGCAGAAGGGGTAGACCCCGTCCGGCGTGCTGTAGAGGATCACGCAGCGTTTCACACGCTCGGTGTCGAAGTTGTAGCGGTCCATGAAGTGCATGCCGGCGGCCATAAGCGTGCGATAGGTCTTCTGCCCCGGTTCGCCGCGGCCGTGCGACTTGTTGGTCATGCCGCGCAGGGCGCGGACAAACGTGAATGGCGTGACGCGGAAATCCCGCTCCGTCCAGCGATACGTGCCGAAGAACTGGAGCACCAGCGCGAGCTTGTCCTGCCACGTCGCCCGCTTGTCCGGGCGCCGGGCCTCGACCCGGGCGGCCAACTCGTTGAAGCCGTGCATCAGCCGGGCAAACTCGAACAGCTTCGGCACGGGAATGGTGTCGTGGTCCGGCGTGACGAAAAAGTAGCTGCCGAACGCACAATCGCTGTGGCAGCTCGCCCGGATTTTCGGCTTGCCGTCAAGCGTCTGCATGACCCGCGAGAGGGGGGCCATCACGCTGAGCGGGAAGAAGTCGCGTTTCAGGTCCGCCCCGCTGACCGCGGCCAGGTCGTGGGCCAAATCGCCGAGCGTGTAGCGCTTCTGCTCCAGCTCACGCAGGCCAACCCGCCCGCTGAACGACACCGGCTGGTAAGAGATCGCGCTGATGACGTCCGCGTTCTGGGCGGCGAAGCGGAAGATCTTCGGCACCTGGTCGTCGTTGACGGTCTTCACGATCGTCGGCACCAGGCAGACCTTCATGCCGGTCGCGCGGCAGTTTTCGATCGCCCGCAGCTTGGTTTCCAGCAGCGGCTGCCCGCGGAGCCGCTTGTAGTCCTCATCGTCCAGGCCGTCGAACTGGAGGTAGAGCGTGTGCAGGCCCGCTTCGGCGGCCCGCTCCGCGAACTCGCGCTCGGCGATCTTGATCCCGTTGGTCGCGATCTGGACGTGCGAAAAGCCCATCTCGATCGCTTTGCGAACGAGGCGGTGGAAATCGGGGTGCAGCGTCGGCTCGCCGCCGGTGAACTGAATCGCGGTCGCGGGATAGGGGTGTTGGTTCCGCAGCGACTGGAGCAGCTCGACGATCACGTCGTAGCCGGGCTCGGTCAGGTAGCCGGCCTGGTTGGCGCTGGCGAAGCACACCGGGCAGGTCAGGTTGCAGCGGTTCGACAGGTCGATCTGGGCGAGGCACGAAGTGCTGTGGTGCTGGTTGCACAGGCCGCAGTCCGTCGGGCAGGCGCTGCCGCCGGTGACCTGTGGCTGAAACACGCCGCGTTCGTCCTGGAAGCCGGATCGCGTCGCTCGCAGGTACAGCTCGACGTCGGTGTTGACCTTGTCGCGGAAATAGCCGTGCTCGGGGCAGGTTTTCTCGATCCACACGGTCGTCTCGTGGACGAAATAGCGGCCGAGGATCAGGCACGAACATTCCGGGCAGAGGGTCTCGACCGTCTTCGGCAACTCCGTGACGACGGGGCGGATGCGCGCTCCGCCGTGCGTCCGCTGGGGCTGACGCGCGTGGGCCGGCCCGCGGGGTTGCTTGACGAACAGCACATCGTGGTGGCGCTGCCGCCGCGGGCCGCAGCGCGGGCAGTTTGTGTCCAGGTAGATCGCGTCGGTCAATTCGTCATAGACGAATTCGCCGGGGACCGTGTCGGCGCAGCCGGCGCACTGCCATTGACCGGCCCAGGGCAAGCCCTTGCGGCCCTTCTGCACTGGGGCGTACTTGCGCATGGCGAGCTTGTACCGTTCAAGCTCGGTCTGGGCGTTCTCCGCGGTGACCGCAGAGCGATTGATGCGTTCGATCGGACGGAAGGGGAGGCCCGAGTGTTGACACCCCTGCGCGGCGGGAAAGACGACCTCCGGCGAGGCGGCGGGCGCGGGCGGGTGGCTCGCCGCGGGGTCGTCATCCGTGATCAGTCGCCGCATAGCACGTCTCCGTTGCGCGTCAGACACGCCTGGGACCGCGAAGTTGAAAGATTGTAGCGGCGCAGTCCGCGTCGATCGATGCCGTGTTCGCCGCGCAGCGGCGGGGGTTGCGCACCGGGACACTGTTCACGAGAAATACCCCGGATACACCCGCGTGGTCTGCTTCCGTCGCTGATAGGCCCGGGCGAGGTCGAGGAAGATCTCGAGGTCGCGCTCGATGTGCGTGCTGACCTTGTCGAAGTACAGCGAGCGGATCGGCAGGTTGTCGTGCTCCGCGGAAACCGCGGGGTAGACGGCCTCGCTGCACACGCCGTTCATGCAGGTGAAGGGGCTGATGTCGATGATCCCGTCCGCGCCTTTGTGGTAGAGATAGACGGCCTTGCCGACGGAGAGCGTCATTTCGCCGAGCGCGCCGGTGGCGGGCAAATACGGCTCGGCGCCGGCCAGCACGTCGCAGATGTCGTGCGGCTCCTCGTAGCCCCGCAGATCATCGGCGGCCGGGGCGAGCAGCGTCTGCTCGTACTGGTGCTGAACGTAGCCCTTGAGCTTGAGCTTGAGGTACCCCGTGTTGAGCCGGCCGTGGTCGTGGGCCCAGTCGAACTCGCGCGACCAGTTCGTATAGAAGACCCACTCGGAAATGTCGGACAGCCAGCACTCGCCGCCGAGCCGCTCGATCTTCCGCACGACGTCTTCGTTGCTGAACGTGTTGAGGCGGCAGTAGATTTCGCCGACCACGCCGATGAGCGGCCGGCCGCGCTCGTAGCGGGCCGGGATGACGCGAAACCGGTCGCGGACTTGCACGACGACGTTGGTCGCGTGGGCCACGCGCTCGTTGGTCGAAAGTCCCGGCGTCGAAAGCGCTGCGGCGAAATCCGCCACGGCCTGCTTGAACGCCGCGTCGCTGTCGCCGGCGTGCGTTTCGTAGGGCCGCGTCTTGAGCAAGAACCGTTGCGCGAGGTCGCCGAGCACGATCGCGAGCCAGGCGGTGCGCATCAGCTCGCTGGCGTGTTCGCCGATGCCGTCGTAGCCGTCGCCGCTGGTAGGCGAGAGCACCAGCGCGTCGCCGTACCCCTGTTCGCGGAGCACCTGCTTCAGGTAGGGCGCGTATTGGCCGAAGCGGCACGGCCCCGGGGCGCGCGGCATGAAGAACGCCAGCTTGCGCGGATCGGCCCCGGGCTGCCGCAGCACTTTGAGGAAATCGCCGAGCGTGACCTTGTGCGGCAGACACTCTTCCCCGCTGCTGCACTGGCCGCCCAGCTCGAGCGTTTCATGGTCGGCGTCCGGCGTGGCGTGAGCCTCGACGCCGACCGAGCGAAACGCCGCCGCCATCAGGTGCGCGCTGGCGTAGGCCATTTGGGGGATGTAGAGGGTGCGGCCGGCAAGACCGGTTCCGCCGGCTGGCTTTGGCCCGCTTTCCACCATCGCAGGATTCCCTTGCTGTCCAGGTACGCCTCGCAGCGCGTCATCATGCCGGCGTCGTTCGAATGCCCGTCGAACTGGAGCGTGAGGAAGGGCTTGTCGTCCGCGGCGGGGCGAATGAAGCCCTTGATGAACGAGTCCGGCCCGCACTTGAAGTTGGTCACGTAAATGATGTGCAGGTTGGCGTGCTGAGACACCAGCTTGCCCGCGGCCAGAATCCGCCGACCGTAGGACCAGTACATGTTGTCGCACACGTCGGCGATGTCGATCCCGTCGACCGGCAGGGCGTCAACCGGCACGATGTTGACGCCGTACTGGTCGCGCAGCTTCCGCGCGACCGACAGGCTGACGCCGGCGTCGTGGATGTTGTAGGGCCGGCCGACCAGCACGATGCCGGGCTCGCCGGTCGCGATCAGCTTGTCGATGGCCTGCTGACCGGCGTCGCGATACGCGGTACGGAACTGGTCGAGTGCGGCCAGGCCGGCCTCGAACGCCGCGTCCGCCCGCCGGGCCGGCACGCCGAGGTCTTTCACCATGTCCACGAGCAGCTTCTTCACCGCGGCGCGGCCGTCGCGGAAGCTGATCGTCGGGCAGAGGATGCGGCCGCGCCATTCGCGGAACGGCGGGGCCTGGCGGATGACGAACGGCAGCGTCTGGCCCCACGGGCAGACATAGCTTTCCACGCCGGGCGTCTTGTCCTCGGTCGTCAGCAGGTTCGGAATGAAGATGTAGTCCACGTTCTGGGTGAGCAGCTCGGCGACGTGGCCGTGGGCGACGATGATCGGGAAGCACGGCTCGGCGACAGTGGCTTCGAGGCCCGTGTGGACCGTCTGCCGGTTGGTCTCGCCGGAGACGACGACGCGCAGGCCGCAATCGTGGAAGAACCGCCGCCAGAGCGGGAGCCAATCCCATGTGTACATCGCCAGCGGCAGGCCGATGGTGCCGCGCGGGTCGGGCGGGTCGCCCTGGTCGTCGGCCTTGAGCAGCTCGGCCCGCAGCGCGACGAGGTCGGGGATGATCGGCTTGCGGTGGGTCTTCAGCCGCTTGCGGAAGCGGTCGGAGCACTTGTCGCCCCAGAACGTCTTTTGCCCCTCGACGCTGAATTCCTGGATCGCGCAGTCGTTCGAGCAGCCGTGACAGGTGAACTCCCGCAGCGTGTAGCCGACCTTGGTCAGGTCGTAGCCGCGGAAGCGCGACTCCGCGCCCGTCGCCCCGATCTTGTCACGCGCCAGCAGGGCGGCCCCGATCGCGCCGAGCACCGCGTTGTGCGGCGGGACGATGATGGTCCGACCGGTGATGAGGCTGAACGCGGCGGCGACGGCGTCGTTGTAGGCGGTGCCGCCCTGGAAGAAGACGGTCTCGCCGATGGGCCGCCCGCGGACGACGCGGTTGATGTAGTTGTACGCGACGGAGTAGGCCAAGCCGGCGATGATGTCTTCGAGTTGCGCGCCGCGTTGCATGTAGGTGTTCACGTCGCGTTCCATGAACACGGTGCAGCGCTCGCCGAGCTTGATCGGGGCGGTCGAGCGGAAGGCCAGCTCGGCGAACTCGCCCTTGATCGAGACGCCCAGCTCCTCGGCCCGCTCTTCGAGGAACGAGCCGGTGCCGGCGGCGCAGGCTTCGTTCATCGTGAAATCGACGACGACGGAATCGCAGGTGTGGGAAGGTGGGAACGTGGGAATGTGGGAACAGCCGCCGGTGGCGTACCCTTCGTCGCTTCGTTCGTCCCGGCGCGCCGGGATCGCTTCGTCACTCTCTTCCACACCGGCCGGAGGCCGATGCTCCCCGTGCAGGCTGATGTACTTGCTGTCTTGCCCGCCGATCTCGAAGATCGTGTCGGGCCGCGTGCCGAGCAAACGCTCGCCGACGAAGCCGGCCCCGGTCTTGTGGCAGGTGATCTCGTCGTGAATCGCGTCGGCGCCGACCAGCTCGCCGATCAGCTCACGGCCGCTGCCGGTCGAGCCGACGCCCTTGATGCGGACGCCCCAGCCGACCGCCTCCTCCATCTCCCGCAGCGCCCGAGTGACGACCTCGATCGGCCGCCCTTCGGTCCGCGTGAAGATCGAGTGAACCACGTCGCCCGCGTCGTCGATCAGCACGAGCTTGGTGCCCACCGAGCCGATGTCGAGGCCGAGATAGGCGTCGATCCGCCGGCCGTCCGTCGGGAACTGGTACGGCCGCACGCGATCGCGCAGCAGTGTGACGCGCTCGAGCGTCAGGGGTTTCTGCCGCGGGAACGACTGTCCGTTGCCGTGCTCCGCGGCCATCAGGCGGGCAAGTTGTTCGTCAGTCGCCGGAGCGGTGGTCGTGGTTGCCGCCAGGGCCGCCCCCACGGCCGCGATGGACTCGGCGGCGGGCGGCACGACGAGCTGCCCGTCCGTGAGGCCGAAGACCTCACGTAGACTGCGCACGACGGCCGTGTTCGCCGCGACGCCCCCGAGCAACGCTACCGGCGGCACCGGCGTGCGGCCCTTGACCACCGCCGAGCGGTAATTCACGGCGACGGCATGGCATAGCCCGCGCAGCACTTCCGCGGGCACGTAGCCCTTCTGCTGCGCGTGGATCATGTCGCTCTTGGCGAACACGCTGCACCGGCCCGCGATCTGGGCCTGGCGCTGCGCCCCGTCGACGAGTTCGCCGATCTCCTCGACGCTGTGTCGGACGCGCTGGACCTGCTGGTCGATGAACCCGCCGGTGCCGGCGGCGCAATCGCCGTTGTTGCTGTAGTCGAGGATGCCGAGCCGGCCGCTGCCGGGGTCGGGTTCTAGGCGGAGATAGCGGCTGGCTTCGCCGCCGATCTCGAAAACCGTTCGTACCTCCGGGTGCAGGTAGTCCACCCCGCGGGCCGCGGCTTGGAACTCGTTGACCGTTCTGGCCCCCAGCGCCTCGGCCACCAGTCCGCTGCCGGTCCCCGTCAGGACCAGCCCGGCGATTTGCTGCTGGGACACCCGCCGCAGGATTTGCGTGATGACCTCGCGCGCGACATCGAGCGGCCGGCCGCGCGTCCGGCGTGGATTGAGCACGAGCACCGCCCACTCGCGATTCGCGGGGGCTTCGAGGCGGCGCAAGACCCCATCCGCGTCGGAGCGGCCGAGAACCTCGGCGGCGTCGCGCGGCGGCAACAGGACCGCGGCCTTGACGCTCACGGCCCCAATGTCGATGCCGACGTAGGTGTTCATCGCGCCCGAGTTCCTCTGCGGCGCGGTCGGGCGCCGCGTCGCCCGGCCTGGCCGTGGACCGCGAAACTGTGGACCGCGAAGCTCCGCTTCGCGAGTCCGCACGGCCCGGCTGCTAAGTATCGCCGTCCGAGAACTGCGGTCAAGCTGCCCGCGTAAGCCAGGAATTCCCTGACAGCACACGTAGGCGGCGGCGGCACGGGCGGCTTGTCCGTCCGTGCTCCCCCCGGCAGCAAGCTGCCAGTGCCACCCGTCGCCCGCAGTCCGTGGTCCGATGGGCAGCGAACTGCTGCACCTGTTCAGCGTCAGGTATTGGGTGCCACCGTAGTTTGCACCCCTTCGGGGTACCGAGCGGTGCGAACACAGTACCGCGTCCAGGCAGGCCCGAGGCTTGTGCGCACCGACGCCGACGAGACGAATTGTAAGTGCTGCCGGCGCAACGACTTACCCCCCCCCCCCCCCCAACACAAAACCAAAAAAAAGACGCGGCTGGGCTTGCATACCTCCTTTTTTTGGCTATACTACTAGTGGATGTATTTATAGGGTGCGCGGAGCGGCGCCCCTGGGGCTTGTATAGACTAGGGCGAACTCCCGACACCCGCGTGAGAGTTACTAGTTGGTGCTGGGCGTGTAGACGGCTCGACCCACACGGGGCAGACGCGCCAGTGCGGGGCCGCCGGCACGTCGGAGAGAGTGACCGTGCGTTCATTCCATAAGCGGATGGTGGTTTTCCTTTGCCTCGGCGCGGCGGCAGCCGTCGGGCTGGCTGACCAGTATTGGGTCAGCTACGAGGCGGAAAACACCTTTCCAGAGGACGAAGGCTGGAACCGCTTGACCTTCTATGGCGGCGCGCAGCGCTGGCTGGAGGACGGCGCACTGGTCATCGACTCGCGCGACAGCATCATGATTTCCGATTCCTACAATCAGTCACGCCCAGGTAATCTAGATCCCGACCTTGGCGAAGTGTTCGTTATGCAATGGAGATTGCGCATTGACTCGGTGGGCGGTCCCTGGGATCCGTCCGTGGGTGTTTTTTCCGACGGGCAAAGAGCCGTGACCCTGGATTTCGCTATCGACCGGGTTCGTGCATTCGGTGGAGCCGGATGGATTGCCTCATTCGAGCCAGGTGTGTTTCACGAGTACGAGATACGATCCGCGGACATGTTGAGCTACGACTTCTATGTGGACCAGACGCGGATGTACACGGGCGAGTTCTGGGGCCCGACAGTGGATTCATCGTTCGTTGATTGGGGCGACGGCACGCAAGGCGGAACTAGCTTGGCGTGCTGGGACTATTTTCGATTTGGCGTGGTTGCACCAGAACCGTTTACGGTTTGGCCAGCGGTTGTGCTTTGCCTCGGGAGATCTTGTCGCGCGCGTGCGAGGTGCGGGTAGGCCGCGGAGCCAGTAGGTCGAGTCCTGAGATTCTGTAAGGAAGGAGAATAGCTCATGAGAGCACTAGTTTTGGTATGCGCGCTGACCGCGTGGATCGGCACGAGCGCGCTTGCGGCCGACAACGTCATCAAGCAGCATAACACCGATCTCGAACCGGGTACCCACTATACGATCAACCAAGGCCAAAAGCGGGTGACGATTCTCCTCGGCGTCCAATACGAGATCTTCGAGTTCGAAGCCGGTCTGTATGACGACCCGAACGATCCGAACAGCTACGCCGGTCCCGGCATAATCAACGGGATCGAAGTCGACCCGAACGCCGGCGAGGTGGCAATCACAGTCGTCGGCCACGACGGCCACACCTACGGCGCGCAGGATGTCGGCAAGATCTTGCTCGACGTGACCGGCGTGGTCGGGACGGTGGTAGACGTGGACCTGAGCCGTTCAACCTGACCGGCACGCTGATCATCAATGGCGACGTGGCGGGCGAAATCGACTGTTTCCCGTTGTACGACGTCAACGCGGACCTGAGCGGCGGGTACCTGATCGTCTACGGCAGTCTGACGGACACCGGGTCCATCACCACCGGCGAGTTCGCCGGCGACACGGAGTTCATCGTCGTGGACTACGACGGGGGCGTGGCGGACGGTTGGGAATCCGGCGGCACGATCACGGTCGGGGAACAGACCTATTATGGGAACACGCCGTCGGCCAGGGTCTGGGCCACGTCCGACTGTCGCGCCGATCTTGACGGAGATGATGACGTGGACCTCGACGACATCGACCCCTTCGTCCTGGCCCTCACGGACATGGAGAGCTACTCGCTGGACTTCCCCGGCTTGGGCGGTACGGCGGAGGACGAATACGCCGGGGGCTCGCGGGTCTGGCACGGAGACCTCGATTGCGACAGCGACCTGGACTACGACGACGTGGACCCGTTCGTGGCGCGCGTTTCGGAGGGCTGCTGTGACCCCAACTGCGGCGAATGCCCGGGCGGCGGCGACGGGCTGAGTGCCCAGCAGCTTGCCGCCGGGATGCTGGCGCATGTCCCGAGTCAGCGCCACGGGTTGCTGCGTGACATCGCCAGCGCGGTCGCCGACCGGCTGACAGGCCAACGCCGTGCGTACTGGTTGGCGGTGCGGCAGTATCTGGGAGAATAGGCAACCAGGCAGGCAACAAGGCAACGAGGCAGCAAGGCCGCTCCGGAGCCGCCTGGTGTGGCCCACGGGCCTCGTCCTCGCTTGCACCCTGAAGGGGTGCCGGGGCCGCAGCCACGGCTGGCGTTCGCCGCAGCGAACGCCAGCCGTGGTAATCCCCGCTTTGTGCATTGCACCCCGAAGGGGTGCCGTGAGCATCGTGGTATTCCGCCGCCCCTTCGGGGCGGGGCGCTGGCGGGGCGCGTTTTCCACGGGCGGCTATGGCCTGCGGCCTGCGCCGCCCGTGGCTACAGCCCGTCGCCGCTGCGCGGCGGTCGTGGCTACAGCCCTGCGCTCCTTCGGGGTGCCAAGCGGAACCAACTTGGCATGGGCGCCAAGCCAAACACACGCGAGCTTCCTCTGCCGTCCATTGGGATGGCATGAACCGCAATAGCTACGAGCCTAGCTCACGCCCGCGATTGAACGCGGCGACGACGCCCGCGACGATGTGCTCGAAGACCTGGTGCGCGCGCATCGCGTTCAGGGCCGCGGCGGTGGTGCCGCCGGGCGAGGTGACCTTCTCGCGCAGGACGTTGGGCGGCTCGCCGGTTTCGAGCATCATGCGGGCCGCGCCCAGTGCGGTCTGGCGGGCGAGCAGGTTGGCGTGCGCCGGCGAAAGGCCGATTTGTTGGGCCGCGGCGACGATCGCCTCGGTGAAGAAGTAGTAATACGCTGGGCCGGTGCCGGACACGGCGGTGACGGCGTCCATGAGGGCTTCGTCCTCGATGTGGACGCTTTTTCCGCCGGCCTCGAAGATGCGCTGGGCGCGGAGCAGGTCGGCCTCGCTGGCGTAGCGCCCCGCGCACACGCCCGCCATGCCGGCCCCGACGTGCGACGCGAGGTTCGGCATGACGCGGACGACGCGGGCCTTGATGTGCGGGAAGCACGCCTCCAGGCTGCGCGTGGAGACGCCCGCCATGATCGACACGACGAGGTGGTCCTCGCGCAGCAGGTTCGCGAACTCCTTGACGACCTCGCGATACTGCTGCGGCTTGACCGCCAGGAGCAGGATGTAGCTGTTCTGGACCAGGTGCCGGTTGTCGTCCGTCGTGGTGACGCCGAACTTGTCCTGAAAGAGCTGCCGCCGGGCGGGGTTCGGGTCGGAGGCAATGATGCGGTCATCGAGCAGGACGCTGTTGCGCAGCACGCCGTGGATGATGCCCTCGGCGGCGTTGCCAGCGCCGAGGACGCCGATTTCGTATTGGGTTTGCGGGGGCACGGGCGGTCTCCTGGGGAACAAGCGGCCCTGTTACCCCAGCCAGTGTATCGGCTCCTGGACGCCGCATCACGTGCGGGTGGGGAGCAGGCTGGCGTCAGGCGGGTTGGTGGTGTTGGACGGGTGTGTCGGTGACCTGCGCGACCACGCCGGCTTCAGGCAGCACAGGTGTCACCGGTGATCCCACCTCCGCGGCGGGCACGACCTTCGGTGGCGTGCCGGCAGCGCGTCCGGCGGTGCGGCCGGCCGGCATGCACACAAGCTGGTTGCGTCCCCGGCGTTTGGCGCGATAGAGCGCCGCATCCGCCACGCGGAGCAACTGCTCACTGTCCCAGCCCGCACGCCATTGCGCCGCCCCGAGACTGGCGGTCATCGCCAGCGCTTGGCCCTGGAACTGCGCGGGATCGGTCCGCAGCGACGCCAGCATGCGCTCGCCGACGTGCGTGGCCCCGCTCAGGTCGGTGGCCGGGAGCATCACCACGAACTCGTCGCCGCCGATGCGGGCCGCGCCGTCGAACCGCCGCAGCGCCCCGGTGATGCGGCCGGCGGTATGCCGCAGCAGGCAATCGCCGGCGGCGTGCCCGACTTGATCGTTGACCGCCTTCAGCCCGTCTACGTCGATCATCAGGACGGACCGCGGGCGGTTGAAGCGCTGCGCCCGCCGAATTTCCTTGGCCAGCGTCTCGGTCATCCAGCGCTGGTTGTACAGGCCGGTGAGTCCGTCCACCCGTGCTTCGAGCCGAGCTTGTTCATACACCCAGGCGTGGTGCAGCGCACGGCCGAGGAAGGTGAACACGGCCTCCGGCGGGGCGGGTGCTTTCGGCGGGTTGCGTCCGCTCAGATTCAATACGCCGCACAGCCGCTGATCGCATTCCAGCGGGATCACGAGGCATTCGTCGTTCGGATAGGCACGTGTCGGCTCAGCGGTGAGACCGTGAGCAGCCAAGGCGCGCCGGGCGTGCGGCGTGCGCAACGGCTTGCCCTGCCGGGCGACCGCGGCCATCAGGCGGTTTGGGGCATCCAACGGCACCGTGAGGTCGATGGCCCGCGTGTGAGTCGTTTCCGCGAGCGTCAGCAACCCCTGGCGGGCCTCGTGCAGGTAGAGGGACGCGTCGCGGTATCCAAGCAGGGCCGGCAGCTCGACCACGAGCTTGCGGCACAGGGCCGGGAGGTCCAGAAGCTGAAAGTCGAGCACCCACGCCGGCAGTGTGCCCGCGGCGTGGACCGCACCGGCGGTGCGGCGAGACGCGGGGACCAGGTCGGCCCCGGCCCACAACACGTCCAGCACGACGTCCGGGCAGGGCTTGTGGACGAAGATCCCCGCGGGCAGCGTTTGGTTCGTCGTGGCGGGGTCCGAGTAAAAATACACTGCCCGGCGGCCGGCGGGGATGGGTGGGCACGGTCCGCCGTCGAGGTCAACCCAGACTTGTTGCGGCGCGACGTGGCCGAGGGCCGGCAACTCTTGCCGGCCCGCGCAGTGCAACGCCGCGCCTGGCGGCTGGTGCTGTGTGACCAGGTCGCGCAGGTGCGGGTCGTCGGAGATCAGCAATACGTCCGCGGGTTGTTTGGGCATAAGCGTTTGCCCTGCACACAGTCTGCTTCTCTTATCGGGACGAGGCCGGCGGACCTGAACCCCGTGGGGTGGGCGTCCCGCCCGCCGTTGGGCGGGTGGCGCAACGCAGAGCTTTGCGCTCCCCCGGTGCAACGCGCAGTTTTCGTCCGCCCTGCCGGCCGAACCGACCGATAGCAGGAGGCGTCGCCCCGCCGTGGGCGGCGGGCGAGTGCAACGGTGGTTACCCGTGCCGCGCCCCGCTCGCAGGATGCAGTTGCAGGGCTCAGGATGAGCATCGGAAAGCTGCCCCGGACCATCATTGACCTGTTCGCCGGTCGCTGGCAGTTGCCGTTAGCTGCGGTCGCCGCCGGGCTGGCCGCGCTGACGCTTTACCGGCTGATGCCGCTGCCCCCGAAGCCGGATTTTGACGAGCTACTGGCGGGCGTCGATTTCCTGATCTCGACCGGCGACCTGGAGCAGGTCAACGGCGCGGTGGGGAGCTTGCTCGCGATGCAGCCGCCGTTGCCGCCGGAGCAGCAGGCCGTTCTGCACGACCGCATGGCGGACGTGCTGTTCGGCCTGGAGCAGACGACCGTTGATCACAACGCCGCGCGGGTCGCACAACTGCTTGAACACGCCGAGGCGGCCCGCACGCTGGGCATCGCACCGACGCCGGAGCGGGAGTTTGAAGAGGGACTGGCCCAGTCGTGGATCGGGCGGGACACCACCGCCCTGACGGGCCTGCGCACCGCGCTCACGCGGGAGCTTTCGCCGCGGGCGCGCCGCGTGGCGGCGCGGCAGGTGGTGGAGCTACTCGCGCACAACCCGCAGGTGCAGCGCGAACGGCGGGAGACCCTGGCGCAGCTCCTGGAGGACGAGGTCCTGCCGGCGGGTTACCTGTGGTGGGCGCTGCGTACCGGCGTTCAGGATGCACTGGCCGACAACGACCTGGCGACCGCACGGCAATGGCTCGAACGGTACGGCACTCGGCTGGAGACGGCGGAGCTGGCGGGCTACCTGGAACACCTCCGGGCGTGGGTTGCGCTACGCGGCGGCGGTCCGCAGGAGGCGGAACCGCTCGTCCGCTGGGTCGCGGATTGGCTGGCGGAGCCGGAGCGCGACCTCTATGAGCTGGATCCGTTCGGTCACCTGGCGAGCTTCAACCAGTACCTGGCGGGCGAGTTGCAGCTTGCGCTCGGCGATCCGCACGCGGCCCTGGCGGCGTTCGCCGAAGCGCGCGAGATGCAGATCGACGTGGAGCTGACGCCGCTGCTGGCGTTGGGCGAGACCCGCGCGCACGCGGCGATCGGTCAGCACGCCGGGGCGCGGGCCGTGCTGCGGGCCGGGCTCCGCAAGCTGGTGCCGCTGCGCCGGTATTTCGAGCCGACCGTGGCCGCGGCACAACAGGTGTTGCGCAGCTTGTTCGACGAGCGGCGGGCCGAACAGGACGCCCTCAACGCGCTGGCCTATGCGCTGCTCGCGGGCCGTCTGGGCGGGGATGACCCGGCGGCGGCGTTGGCGGACGAGGACGGGACCGAGTTGCCGATTTGGCCGCGCATCGACCCCGCGCTGCGGTTCCTCCGGGGTGACGAAGCGCGGTTGAGCTGGCTGATCTGGACGGTGGCGGACCTCTACAACCAGGCGGGACGGCCGGACGACGTGCGGCGGGCGCTGGAGCGGTTCATCCGGGGGCGGTCGGACGATGCACGCCTGCCGCTGGCGCTGTTGCGGCTCGGGCAGGCGTGTGAGGCGGTGGGGTGTCCGGAGGACGGGCTGGAGTCGTACGGGCGGCTGATGAAGGAGTACCCGCGGCTGGTGGAGGCGTCGAAGGCCAAGGTTCTGTCCGCGGGTGCGCGGGTGGCCCTGGGGGAGGGGCACTACGCAGAGGCGGAGCGGATTCTGACGGAACTGCTGGTGGACGGCTCGGTGGCCCCGGACAGCTCGACCTACCGGGACGGCCTACTGAACCTGTGCGAGTTGTTGTACCACGAGGGGCGCTACGCGGACGCCATCGCCCGGCTGGAGGACTTCTTGCACCTGTACCCGCAGGACCACGAGCGCTTCCGGGCGCGGTTCACGCTGGCGGACGCGCACCGCAGAAGCGCGTATGACCTGCGTGCGCAACCGCCGAACGACGCGTCGAGCGCGGCGGTCACGGCCACGGTCCGCCGGCGGTTTCAAGCGGCTGCGGAGGGGTATGAGCAACTTCTGAACGCGCTCGATGGGGTGGAGGTCGAGGACGAAGCCCTGCGGCAGTACGGTCGGCTGGCGACGTTGTACCGGGCGGATTGCCTGTTCGAGCTGGACGAACCGGACGCGCAGCGCGCGGCGCTGGCAGCCTATCGCGGCGCCGCGGCGCGCTACGATGGGCGGCCGACCGCGCTCGTGGCCCGTGTGCAGATCGCCAACGCGCTGCTGCGTCAGGGTGACGTGGCGGAGGCCGCCCGCGCGATCGAGGGGGCGCGCTGGCTGCTGCGGAGCATTCCCCCCGAGTTGTTCACGGCGCGGACGGGCGGGGACCGCGCGCATTGGGAGCAGTTTCTCACCGCGGTTTCCAGCGCGGACCTGTTCGCCCGCGCGTTTGCCGAGGCGCCCGCACCGGTGCGCCTGGTTGCGGAGGAGCGTCCATGATGAGTCCGGCTGCCGAACCGCTGGCCCCCGAGCGTCTGGTCGAACTGCTGACGGAGCAGCGCGACCTGTATCGAAGACTGCGGGCGCTTGGCACCAGGCAGCGCGCGCACATCACCGGCGACCGCGGCGACCATCTCCTGAGAACGTTGGAAGAGCGGGCGGTGCTGGTGAATGCCGTCGCCGAGCGCAGCGAAATCCTCGGTCCTTATCTGCGCAAGTGGGACAGCGTGTACCCCAGCTTGCCCGACGGGCTGCGCACACAGGCCGCCGAGCTGCTTCAGGAGGTCACCGGGCTGGTCGGCACGATCCTGAGTTCGGACGAAGCGGACGGTGCCTTGCTGGCAGCGCGCAAGCGAGCCATCGCGGAGGACTTGCGAGAGGTGACCGACGGGCGGACCGCACACGCCGCGTACGGTGCGCATGCCGCCGTCGTGCTGGCCGCAGTGGAGTCAGACATCCGTGCCTGAAACACTCGCGACCACGCTGCCGGCCGTGCTCGAGGCCTACGTCGCCGCGACGACGCGCCTGGAGCAGACGCACGCCGTCCTCCAAGAGGAGGTCGCGCGGCTGCGGGCCGAGCTGGCGAGCAAGGACCGCGAGCTGGAGACCCGTCGGCGGCTGGCAGCGCTGGGGGAGCTGGCCGCCGGGGTGGCCCACGAGGTCCGCAATCCGCTGGGCGCGATTCAGCTTTACAGCGGCCTGCTGCGGGATGAGTGTGCCCGCCAGCAGGTTGAACCGGCGCTGCACCTGTTGGAGAAGATCGAGGCGGGGATTCAGGCCATCGAGGCGGTGGTGCAGGACACCCTCGCGCTGGCCCCGCGCACCCAGCAGCGCGTCGCCTGTGATCTGGCGGGGACCGTTCAGCGGGCGGCCGAGGCCGTCGCGCATAATTTCGCTGAGCGCGGCCTGGAGCTGGTCGTCACTTTGCCGGACAAAGATGTCTGGGTCGAGGCCGACGCTCGGGGGTTGCACCGCGTGCTGATTAACCTGCTCACGAATGCTGCGGAGGCGTCGCCGGCCGGAGCGCACATCGAGTTGCGGGCGACAGCATCCGGCGACACGGCGACGCTGGGGGTGCTGGACCGGGGGCACGGCCTGCCGGACGAGTTTCGGCACCGCATTTTTGACCCGTTCTTCACGACCAAGGCCGAGGGCACGGGCCTCGGACTCTCGATCGCCCACCGCCTGGTCGAGGCGTACGGCGGCCGACTCGCGGCCGCGAACCGTCCGACCGGCGGAGCCGAATTCACGATCACTTTGCACGTTGCGCCGCCGACGTCGGCGGACGCCGAGCCGATTGCACAACCTCACTTTACGGCCGCTTAGTTCAAGGAGGAGCCATGGCTTGCCTCTG
This sequence comes from uncultured Planctomycetales bacterium, assembly GCA_964394415.1. Lineage (GTDB taxonomy): Bacteria > Planctomycetota > Phycisphaerae > UBA1845 > Fen-1342 > JAGVEP01. The sequence continues at coordinate 6,128 of CAYMXT010000039.1, read as the reverse complement.
TGTGATTGACGATCAAGCGCTGATGCGGGACTCGCTCCAGGCCACGTTGGCGGCGAGCGACCACAAGGTCCACGTGTGCGCCAACGCCCAGGACGCCCTGACGCTACTCAAACAGCAGCCCTGCGACGTCGTGCTGACCGACTTGCGAATGCCCGGCCTGGACGGCGTCGGACTGCTGCGCGAGCTGCGGCGGCTGGGCCTCGACGTGCCGGTCATCGTGATGACGGCGCACGGCTCCGTGGCGAACGCGGTCGAGGCCATCAAGCTGGGCGCGTTCGACTACCTCCAGAAGCCCTTCACCGGGCAGGAAATCGAGATCGTGGTCGAGCGGGCGCTGCGTGAGCGGCACCTGGTCCGCGACAACGAGATTCTCCAGCGCACGATCGAAGACCTCGACCGGCACCGCGAGATGATCGGCCAGTCGGCGGCCATGCGCCCGGTGCTCGAGAAGATCCAGCGCGTCGGCCAGAGCACGGCCACCGTGCTCATCACGGGCGAAAGCGGCACCGGCAAAGAAGTCGTCGCCCGCGCCGTACACCGGGCGTCGCCGCGAGCCGACCAGCCCATGCTGTGCGTGAACTGTGCCGCGCTCTCGCCGACGCTGCTCGAAAGCGAGCTGTTCGGCCACGAGAAGGGCGCCTTCACCGGGGCCGATCGGATGCGCAAGGGCCGTTTCGAGCTGGCGGACGGGGGGACGCTGCTGCTCGACGAGGTTTCCGAGATCGCCCCGCCGCTTCAGGCCAAGCTGCTGCGCGTGCTTCAAGAGCGCGAGTTCGAGCGGGTCGGCAACTCGGTGACCCGGCGGGTGGACGTGCGTGTGATCGCGACGACCAACCGCGATTTGCGGGATTGGGCGGCCAAGGCGCGGTTTCGCGAAGACCTGTACTACCGCCTGAGCGTGCTGCCTATTGAGGTGCCGCCCCTGCGCGAGCGGCGCGAGGACATCCCGCTGCTGATGGACAGCTTCATCGGGCGTGCCGCGGCGCGGGACGGCCGGCCGCGGCCGGTGTTCACCCCGGACGCCTTGAAGGTGCTCCAGGACTACGCCTGGCCCGGCAACGTGCGCGAGTTGGAGAACCTGTGCGAGCGCATCTGCGTCTTGGAGGCGGGGCACGAGGTGCCGGCCGCGGCGCTGGCGCAATTCCTCACGGGGCCGTTGAAGATTGCCAGCGCCAGCGCGCAGGGGCTTCAGTACCGCGACGGTCAGATTCTGGACGACGCCGAGCGCGAGTTGATTCTCCGCACGCTGGAGCGCTTCGGCGGGCACCGCGAGAAGAGCGCGCGGGCGTTGGGCATCGGGTTGCGGACGCTGGGCCTCAAGCTCAAGAAGTGGCGCGAAGAAGGCTCGTTCCAGGAGGAGCGCCGGCGTGTGCCGGTCGGCGTGTAGCCCCTCGACCCGCCGCGGCAGCGCTGCTCCGAACCCCGGACGCAAGTCCGGGGCCATCGTCGGCGGAGCGCCGCGGGTGGGCCGGCCCGCCACTTGCGTGGCGGGTTCGGACAGCCACGCCGCCCATCCGAACCCCGGACGCAAGTCCGGGGCGATCGTCGGCGGAGCGCCGCGGGTGGGCCGGCCCGCCACTTGCGTGGCGGGTTCGG
>CAYMXT010000039.1:3229-4432 GCA_964394415.1 uncultured Planctomycetales bacterium | reverse complement strand
ACAGCCACGCCGCCCATCCGAACCCCGGACGCAAGTCCGGGGCCATCGTGGTACCGGGCATGGACCTTGCTGGTAGGCACAGGTGATGTGGACGGAACGGTTGACTGGCTCACGCACGCTGCACGCCCTGGAACTCGCGGCGAAGTTCGCCGAACAGCGCCACCGCGTACTTGCGGAGAATCTGGCCAACATCGACACGCCCAACTACCAGGCCCAACGGCTCGACCCGGCTGCGTTTCAGGCGTCGCTGCGCGGCGCGCTGGACGCGGCCCGCCGGCTGCGGTCCAACCGGCTGGAATTGCGCGGCAACGCGCAATTCGCGACCGACCCGGCCGGGCGCGTGACCGTGCGACCCGTGCGCGAGCCGGCGGAGAACGTGCTCTTTCACGACGGAACCAACGCCCAGGTTGAGCGGCTGCTCACCGACGTGGCCCAGAACAGCCTGTCGTACGAGTTGGCAACCAACTTGCTTCGTGGCCGCCATGAGACGCTGCTGCGGGCGATTCGCGGTAGGGTGACATGATTCGTGCCTTGGACATCAGTGGTTCGGCCCTGGCGGCGCAGCGGATCCGCCTGGACGTGATCAGCGGCAACATCGCCAACGCCGAGGTCACGCGGCAGGCGGATGGCACGCCGGGGCCGTATCGCCGGCGGTTCGCGACGTTCATGGCGGGCGACGGCCGGGGCGGGCCGGGCGTCCACGTGGACAGCGTCGTGCGGGACGCGAGCCCGTTTCGCGAGAAGTACGACCCGGGCCACCCGGACGCCGACGCGCGCGGCTACGTTCAATTGCCCAACGTGAACCTCACGATGGAGTACGTGGACGGCCTGCTGGCGAGCCGGGCGTACGAGGCCAACGCCGCCATGCTCAACGTGACGCGGACCATGCTCCAGCAGGCCATTCGCCTGTTCGCGTGACGCCCTGAACGCGCAGGAACACCGGCATGATTGACCCGCTTTCGTCCAACCGACTGACGCCGCTTGCAGCCCCCCGGCCGACTGCGCCGGTGGCGGCGACGCCGGAGAAATCCGACTTCGCCGGCCAGCTTCGGCAGCAATTGGAGCAGGTCAGTCAGATGCAGACCGAGGCCGACGAGGGCCTTCAGAACCTGCTGACCGGGCGCACCGACAACATCACCGGCGTGCTGAGCGCGGCCCGCAAGGCCGAGGTCGCCTTCAGCCTGCTGATGGAGATTCGCAACA
>CAYMXT010000039.1:0-3219 GCA_964394415.1 uncultured Planctomycetales bacterium | reverse complement strand
GTCGACGCGTACAGCGAGTTGAAACAACTGCGCGTCTGAGCCGCGCAGCGACGTAAGGGCAGGGCGGCGGAGCCGCCGCGCGGCGGAGTCCGCGCACTACAGCCAGGAAGGCCCCGATGCCGGACAATTTCGGACGCATCTTTGCGCGGCTGCGCAACGTCAGTACGTCGCAGCGGATTGCGCTGCTGTCCGGCGGTGCGCTCGTGGCCATTTCGCTGGTGTGGCTGGCCCAGTGGGCCGCCACGCCAGAGCTGGTCCCGCTGCTGGCCCAGGACCTCGCGCCCGAAGACCTCGCGCTGCTGCGCGGCGGGCTGGAGGCGCTCAACGAACCGCTGGAGGTACGGGGCAACCGCGTATTCGTGCGTGCCGCCGCGAACCGGGCGGCACTGCTCGCGCAACTTCAGCAGCAGGAGCGTCTGCCGGCCAACACCAGCACCGGCTTCGCGGCGTTGGTGCGCGAGTCCGACCCGTGGCTGCCGGCGGAAGAGCGCGACCGGCGTTGGACGTATGCGCTCCAGAAGGAGCTGGAGCAGGTGTTGCGCCAGCTCAGCGGGGTGCAAAGCGCGAGCGTGTTTCTGAACCTCGGCCCCGGCAAGCGGACGTTTACGCGCACGCCGCCGCCGAGCTCCGCCAGCGTGACGCTGGTCATGCGGGCGGGGGAGGAGGTGCCGCGGGCGTTGGCGTTGGCGGCGGCCCGGCTGGTGGCGGGGGCGGTCGCGGGCCTGCCCGCCCACAACGTGCAGGTGGTGGACGCGCGCGGTCGCACCGCGCTCGACTGGGACCAGGACCAGGAAGCCGGCACGCTGATCGAGCGGCGCATCGCGAGCGAGGAGCTGCGCTACGCCGAGAAGATCCGCCTCCAGGTGCCCGACCCCAAGGCGCTGGTGAGCGTGCAGGTCGAGCTGAATTCGACCGCGAGCAACGTCGAGACCGAGCAGCCGCTCAAGGGCATCACCGAGACGGAGCGCTCCACACGCTCCGAGACGACCCGCGGCCGCACCAGCGAAGAGCCCGGGGTGACGCCCAACACGGCCGTCAAGGCGGGCGGGGGCGGCGTTGCGGAATCGCAGAACGAAGAGACCAACGAAACGCAGAACCGCGTCGGGCTTTCGCGCAAGAGCGAGTCCACGCCGGCCGGCGACGTGCAGAAGGTCACCGCCGCGATCAGTCTGTCATACAGCTACTTGGCCGGGGTTTACCGCCGGGCGAACGCGGGTACGGCGGACCCGACCGATGCCCAGGTTGAAGAGGTCTTCCAACGCGAGAAGACTCGTCTCACCGCGCAGCTCGCCCAACTTGTCAAGCCGCAGGTTCCCGAGAACGTCGCGATTTCGCGCTACTATGACGTCGCCGTCGAACCGGCGTTGGCGGAAGCGACGGCGACGGAGGCCGCGCCGGCGGCGCTGGGTGGGACGCTTGAGATCGCACAGCGCTACGGGCCCGCGGCGGGACTCGGTGCGCTCGCGCTGGTGGCGTTGATGCTCATGCTTCGGCTGGCACGCAAGACCGATTCCGCCGAGGCGTTCGGCCTGGAGCTGGGTCTGCCGGAGGAGGCGGTCGAGGCGGCCAAGACGGCGGCGGCGGATGTCTCCGCGATTGCGGACACGGTCGCGGCGCGCGTGCGGCAGCGCGGCACGGTCGCGCCGGGCGCCCCGGTGGCCGGCGACGCGGGTGTGTTCACGGCGACGGTCGGGGCGGTGGAAGGCGAGCTGGCCGCGCCGATCGAGAATGCTTCGGTGACCGAAGGGATGCTCGTCGCCCAGGAGGTCGATCCGGGCACGGTGCAGACCCGCAAGATGTTGGAGCAGATTGGCCAGATGGTGGATACCGATCCGCAGATCGTGTCGTCGCTAGTGGAGCAGTGGCTCCAGCGCCAGGAACAAACCCACGACGAGCTGAGCTGATTCATGGCCCGCCCCACCTACCGCGGCGAAGTGAAGAAGACCGACGAGGTCGGCGGGCCGCGCAAGGCCGCGATCCTGCTGGTCGCGCTTCAGCAGGAGAAAGCGTCGGCGGTTCTGCGGGGTCTGGACCGCGAACGCGTCGAGGAAGTCTCGCGCGAGATCGCCGCTATCGAGGCCATTGCCCCCGAGATTCGCGACCAGGTGGTGCGGGAATTCTACAACCTGCTGATCGCGCGGCAGTACGCCGACGCCGGCGGGATGACCTGGGCGCGGACGCTGCTGCTCAAGACGCTGCCGTCCGACGAGGCCCGCCGGGTGATGGCAGTCATCGAGCACCAGGTTCACGAGCAGCCGTTCAGCTTTCTCCAGAAGACGGAGAAGGAGAACCTCGTCACGTTCTTGCAGGAAGAACACCCCCAGACGATCGCGCTGGTGCTGTCGCACCTGCCGCCCGCGATGGCGACGGAGATCCTCGGGTCGCTGCCGACCGAGCGGCAGATTGAGGTCGTTTCGCGCATCGCGAACATGGACCAGACCAGCCCGGATGTCATCAAAGAAGTCGAACGCGGGCTGGAAAAACGGCTCGCGGGGCTGGTCTCCGAGCGGCTGGAACGCGTGGGCGGCGTGCCGGCGGTCGCCGAAATCCTGAACATGTCGGGGCGGGCCACGGAAAAGGCCATTCTGGAGGGTCTCGAAGAGCACCACCCGCAGCTCGTCGAGGAAATTCGCCGGCTGATGTTCGTCTTCGAGGACATCATCCGCGTGAACGACAAGGGCATTCAGGCGGTGCTCAAGGAGGTGGACAACCAGCAGCTTGCTTTGTCCCTCAAGTCCGCCAGCGAAGACCTCAAGCAGAAGATTTTCCGCAACATGTCGGAGCGGGCCGCGCAGCTCATCCGCGAGGAGATGGAGTTCATGGGCCCGGTGCGCGTCAGCGACGTCGAGGCGGCCCAGCAGAAGGTCGTCGATATCGTCCGCCGCCTCGAGGACGCCGGTGAGCTGATCATCTCCGGCCGCGGCGGGGAGAGCGACCTGGTCGCGTAGGCGGCGGCTTCCTCAACTGCCAAGAAAACCACAGAGACGCAGAGAACACAGAGGACACAGAGAAGAAAGAGAAAGTGAGTCAGCCAGGCGCATCAAATGGGTAGCGTCGTCCGTCGGGAAAATCTGCCGCCTCTGCCCGCGTTCTCGTTCCGCGAGGTGGAACGCGAAGCCGGGGAGATCATCGCCCGCGCGACCGCGGAGGCGGAGCACCTGCTGGCCGAGGCCCGCCGGCAAATCGCCGACGCCCAGTCCCGCGCCCAGGCCCAGGCCG
>CAYMXT010000038.1:13451-23723 GCA_964394415.1 uncultured Planctomycetales bacterium | reverse complement strand
AGATTGGCGACGTAGCGGTCCAGGGTTGCGGCGGGCGCCTCTGCGGTCATGTCGGCAGTTGTCCGCCAGAACCCCATGGCTGTCAACGCACGCCCGCTTCTGCCGCCGCGCACACCGGCGCCCGGCCCGCCGTCGCTTGGTTCCTGACCTTCATACTCAGGAATCCGATATTACCTGCCGATACTGACAGCACCTGACAGAACTTGTGGCACAGGCTTCCAGCCTGTGTCGTCACCGGCAAGATGCCGGTGCCACAAGCGGAGGAAGTGCGTCGATGCACGGGCAAGCAAGCACGAGCGTGGCAGCCAGTCACAAGGCCGGGCGGTCCCGGTCAGGCGTCCGGCTGCCGCTGGACACGGTCACCATGCCGGGGGCCTACGTGTGCGACTGGAGCGGGCACCTGCTCCGCGTGCCCGCCGACAGCGTGGCCCCGGGTCGGCCGCTGACGGTCAACATCGTGGGGGGCGCGCCGCTGACCGTCACGAAGATCAGCGACGACCCGGCCGTCCCGCTCGCGCGGGCCCGCGGCCTGGCGTGGCTGTGCGGGCTCAGTCCGCGGTTCTGAACCGCGGTGCCCACGCCCCGCGGCGACGACCGACGAGGCCCAGAACGAGCATGGCGAGCGGCCCAGGCTCGGGCGTAAATGTGACTGGTACGAAGGCAACGGTAACGGGCACGAGGTCGGTGCCGTCAAGATATCGTGCTGCGATGCCCAGCGGCCCGAGCGCCATGCTCAGCACCTGCCCGGGCTCACCCGTCACCAGCGCCGCCCCAAGCAGAAACTGCTGCGTGGATGGAAAGTACAGGTCGTTGTTCGTGTCGGGCGGGGTGATGAACTCGATCCCGCGGGCCGTAACGGCCGCCATGACGCCGTTGAGCGGAAGACCCTGGCTCCCATCCCAGCGCTTGTAGGCGCCGGACCCGGTCTTGTAGTGCCGGTAGGCGGCGTTCTCCGCGTGCGAAGCCGTGCCCGCAAACGCCAGGTTGACGCCGTATACCTGCGTGTATTCGGGGTACCAATTGTCGGCCTCGAACCAGCCCCACAGGTACAAATCGTGCGTCCCCGCGGGCAACTCCGTTACCGGCGTCGCGCTGACGATGGGCAGGAAGTTCGTCAGCGCCGTGGAATACCGCAGCGACGTGTTCGCCAGCCCGGTCGTTGACCAGAAGAAGTTGATGTTCTCGCCGCGGGCGGCCCCGCCCAGCCCCAGTGCGATCGCCAAGGAAAGCAGCGCTTTCATGGATGCAGTCCTCCCATTTCATCGTCTCCGAAACGACAGGGCGCCGAGCACGAGCAACGCCGCCGGCTCCGGCACAAACGCGATCACCGCCGGCGTTACCAGCGGGTCCGGTATGTCGTCCCCGCCGATGTAGCGCATCGCGATGCCGAGCCCGTCGTCGCTATCAAGGGCTACGGTAATCGTGCCGTCGGCAGGAGAGGTCGCGTGCAACGCCCCCAGCAGAAACTCGTGGCTGTCGGGGAAATACAGGTCGTGGTTCGTGTCCGGCGGCAGGATGAACTCTACGCCGCGTCCCGTAACCGCCGCCATCACGCCATCGAGCATGATGCCCAGCGACCCGTCCCAGCGTCTGTATGGCCCGCTGGTCAGCAATGCGTGTCGGTAGGCCACGTTTTCGGCGTAGCCGGCCGCACCCGAGACTTGGATTCTCAAGTCCAGCCCGTAAACCTGCGTGTACGCCGGCATGTTCGCGTCTTCGATGAACCGGCCCCACAGATATAAATCGTGTGTTCCAAACGGCAGCTCACTGACCGGCGTGGCGCTGACAATCGGCAGGAACGACGTCAGGTCCGTGCTGTAGCGCAGCCCGTTGTTGACGAGGCCCGTGGTGGACCAGAACAGCTCGATGCGTGCGTCCGCCGTCGCGACGACGGCACAAGCCAGCAACCCGAGTCCCAGTTTCTTCATGGCGTCCACCTACCTTCCACGACCGGTCCACGGCCCCTAAATCAACGTGCGCGAATGGGCGGCGCCGGTCCGAGCCGCGAGCGCAAGCTCGCGGACACGCTTGCGACCGCTCGCGCGGTCGGCTCGGACCTGCGCTGCCGAATCGCGCACGGTGATTTGCGTGAATGCACGACCGTGCTGGCGGGCAGATACCGCCCTGCCCACCGCAACGAATTCTAGGCCAAGCCCTTGTGGGGCTTCAACTCGGACCTCGCGGGGTGAGATTCTTGTGTCAGACTCGCGTTCGCGGGATGGGATTCCAGCAGGCGGCGTGCGAGAAAGGACTCTCGAACGAGCAGGCCCGGCGTCTGGCGGGCTTCAAGAGGTACCCGCTCGCTAACGCTTCGCGGCTCGGAACGGGCCGGGCTACACCGTGAACACTTCCGAGACTCGATAGCGGCTGGCAAGGTGCAATGGGTAATCGTGGCCTAGTTCGCGGCGATGCGTCTGCACGGCAAGGTCGGGATGGTTGTTGTGCTCGCTGAGGTGCGCGAGCGCCACCCACTTCGGCCGGTGCCGCCGGCAACGCCGCAGCAGCTCGGCCGCTTCGTCATTCGACAGGTGCCCGCCGTCGCCGCGGATGCGGGCCTTCAGCTCCGGCGGGTAGGATCCCTCGGCCAGCATCAGGGGGTCGTAGTTTGACTCCAGATAGGCGGCGTCCACGTCCGCCAGCGCGGTGCCGAGCGCGGCGAACGGGTGACCCAGGTCGGTGAAGATGCCGAGCTTGCGACCCTCAAACGCGACAATGAACGCCACGCTTTCAGCGGCATCGTGCGGCGTCGGCACGGTATGGACGGTCACCGGGCCAAACTCCAGGGTCTCGCCGGGCTGGAAGTGCCGCACGCCGTTCAGTTTGCCCGCGTACGGCTTCATGGCGTGGTGCGTGGCGGGCGTCGCGTAAAGCGGCAGCTTGAACAGGCGGTGAAAGACCCCCGCACAGCGCGTGTGGTCGCCGTGGCGGTGCGACAGGATGACCGCCTGGGCCTGGCGGATGTCGCGGCCGTGCTGCGCCAGGCGTTGCTTCGCCTGCGCCCCGCTGATGCCCGCGTCAAAAAGCAGCCGCACATCGCCCGCCTCGACGTAGATGCAGTTGCCGTTCGAGCCGGACTGGAGCGAAATCGTCTTCACACGTGGAGTATACGCCCCCCCGCCGCGGCCTGCCGGGGCGAGAAGAGGGGGACCGCGAAGCTCTGCTTCGCGAGGGTCAGGGGCTGGCGCGAAGCAGAGCTTCGCGGTCCCTACGGCGTACCCAGACTGAACTCGCGGCGGAGAATCGGTTCGGGGTTGCGCCCGCTGTACAGCTTCGCCACGAAATCCGCCCCGCCGGCCTTCGTCAGCATCTCCATCGGCACGCGGAACGCCGCGCCCTCCGGCCCCGCGCTGCCCGACCACACGAAATCCTGCTCAAAGACGTTGGCCCGCCCGTCCGCCGCGGCGATCGCGACGCGGAACTGATTGCGTTCGCAATCCTCCGGCAAATCGCGCGCCACCACCAGGAAATCCGCCAGCTCCGGCGACAGCCGCTTCGGCCGCGTGTACTCGCCGTCGAAATAGTCCGTCGCCACGATGAGCATGTCCGACTTGAGCTTCACCTTGAGTTGCGTCGGCGCGATCAGCTTGTAGAACTCGGTTGCCAGTTCGCCGACCGCCGCGTTGGCCAGGTCCTCCGGCGACTGCTTGGGAGGGCGATTACGCGACGTTCTGGCCTTGGGGGCGATCCGGGCGGTGTGGCTGAACAGGATGCGGCCGGTCGCGGCGTCGATCACCCGCACGCTGCCTTCGACCTCCGCGCCGTGTCGATACGTCCAGACGTGCTCCTCCCCTGCGATGATCGGCCGCCCAGCGCGGTCGAGCAGCATCCGCCCGCGCCGGTCACGCGCGTAGACGGGCACGACCTGCTCCGACCGGTCGGCGATGAGCTTGTAATCCGTGATCTTTGCCGCCACCAGCGCCTGCGCGATTTCGAGCTTCCCCTCCGGCAGCGCCGTCCCCTCGTCCACCGCGTCCGCCAGGCGCGACAAGTCCTGTTCGGCGAAGACCTGCTTCAGCTCCGCGCGGCTGAGCACGCGGAAGGCACCGTTCTGCGTCAGCAGCGACGTCAGCCGGTCGGTCAGCACCGCCGCGCCCGGGACTCCCTGCGGCGACGTTGCGCGGCCCGGCAGCACGGCGAGCCGCGGGTAACGGTCGAAATCCCAGTCCGGGTGCTGCGTGACAAACGTCGCGCCGCCGCGGTGGCAACCGCCGGCGAGAGCGACCAACACGATCACCCCCGCTTGCAATGCTTGTTTGATCATCAGATTGAACCGCAGAGTCGCAAAGATCGCCGAGGACACAGAGATTCAACGCCGGAGGCGCCCGCGGCCCCGCGCCGCTCGTCCTGTTGGACCACCGGCCTGCCGCGCGGTTAGGCCGCCTACTGCGTGGCCTGGGTCAGGCTGTTGGTGACCACCGACGTCAGGCTCGATTGAATGACCGATTGCCAGATCGTCGCGAGCTGCTGATCGCTGAGTCCGCAGCCGTCCAGGAAATACAGACTGCCCGCGGCCAGCGTCAGACAAGCGTACCGCAACCGACGCAAGAGCGATTTCATGACGAGCGCCTCGCAAAGCAAGCTGCCGGCCGGTGCGGCCGCGAGCACCACGCCCGCACCACCCAACGCCAGGCGGCCGTGAGTTTACCCCGGCTCAACGCTCCTGACGAGCCGGGGCCGACGCGGGCGTCTCGCGCTGCAACGCCACGATTTCATCCGGTGCGACCAGGTCGGCCCCGAACGCGGGATGGGCGCTGCGTCGCCCGCGCACGCCGACGTATTGGTTCACGAAGCGGTCCGCGTCGAGCTTCGCGTCCGGCCCCAGCTCGAGATACGCCTCCAGCTTGCCGGTCAGCGGGTCGATGAGCTTGTAGTAGCGCTTGCCCCCGTCGCTCGCGACCGCGTAGCTTTGCAGGAGCAACCCGCGCGCGACGAACGCCGGCTGCGAAGCCGCCTGTTGCCGGGCCTGCGCCAGCCGCTCGGACTCCCGCTCGTGCAGCGCCCGGTCACGCTCCGCCCGTCGCAGCGCCTCTTCCGCCAGGCGTACCGTGTCCCGCTCGGAAATCCGCTGCTCAATCCGACCGCTCCACGCCTCCGCCAGCCGGGCAACCATCGGCTCCTCCCGTTGCTCGGCGATGGGCCGCAGGCGAGCCAGCGGCTCGGTCCAGCTCTGCTCGTACAGGGGCCGACGACCTTCGGCCTCGATCGCGGCCTCCACGAGCACGAGCCGTTGCCCCCAGGCGCCGCTCAGATCCGGGCCTTCCGCGGGACGGGTGGCAGCGACCGCGGGGGCCGCCGCGCTGCGCGAATCGCTCGCTGGCGCTCGCGGCTCCGCTGCTGACGTTCCGCGCAGCCGCTCCGCCACCTCCGCACTGATCGGCGTCACGGCCTCCTGGTGTACATAAACCGACACACCCTCCGGCGGCGCGATCTTCAGCCACCCCCCCTGCTCGCCGACAATGCGTACCGCCGCGCCGCGCGGCAGCAGCATCTGCACTTCATTCTGCATCGGGTCCACGTCGCGCAGCGTGCTCCCCACCCGCACACGCAGCGAACCGCTGCGCACCGTCACCGCCCCGTCCGTCGCGCTCTGTCGCTCCACGTGCTCCGCCGACACGTACGAGAAGACGCCCGTCGGCGGCTCGATCCGATACCACCCGTACGCATCTTGCTCGACGGCCCGCAGAACCGTGTCTCGATCCACGCGGGTCACGGCCACGCTGTTGGCATCCGGCCGCGAGCGAATATCAACCCGCTCGGCCGTCACGCGCAGCCACGTCGCCGCGGGGGACGAAGCCGGTTGCTGCTCCGCCCCGTCACTCGCCGGCCGACTTTGCCCCCCTACCGGCTCCACCAGACCGGCCAGCAGAGCCACGCCGAACCCGAGCGTACACGCTGTTGCTGACGGCCCACGCCGCATCGCCGCTGCCCTCTGCCGTCGCGTCCTGTCGCCCTCGCAGGCTAGCCGCCGCGCAAAAGCGTGTCAAACCGCCGCCGCGCTCTTGGCGCGCACCGCCGAAAGCACGACATTCTACATATGAGCCAGGGTGCCCCCGCGGCAGAGCCGTTGACCCTCGTCTTCACGTGCGTCGGCCGGCGTATTGAACTGTTGCAGGCTTTCCGCGCCGCGGCTCGCCGCCTGGGCCGCGCGCTGCGGCTGGTCGGCGTGGACAGCGACCAGACGGCTCCCGCGCTGGCGTGCGTCGATGTGCCCGTCCTCGTGCCGCGGGCGACCGACCCAGCGTACATCCCCGCCGTGCTTGACGCCGTGCGCGCCAACACCGGCCGCGTCCTCATCCCCACCACGGACACCGACCTGCTCGCGGTCAGCGAACACCGCGACGACTTCATCCGCGCCGGCTGTCTGCCGCTGATCGGCGAGCTCGCCGTGATCCAGACCTGTCGCGACAAGATATTGACCTACAAGCACTTGCGCCAGCATGGGATCGACACCCCGGCCACGTACACGCCGTCCGAGTTGCACGCCGGTTCGCCCCCGGCGTTCCCACTGTTCATCAAACCGCGTTGCGGCAGCGCCAGCCAGTGGGTCCACAAGCTCGACAACCAGGTCGATCTTGACTACTACCTCCGGCGCATCCACGACCCGATCATCCAGGAATTCGTGCCGGGGCAGGAGTACACCCTCGACGTGTACGTGGGCCTCGATGGCGTGCCCCGCTGCGTCGTCCCGCGGGCCCGCTGGCAGGTCCGCACCGGCGAGGTCACCAAGGGGGTCGTCGTCAAAGACCTCGACCTCATGCGGGCCGGCCAACGCGTCGTGGAGACACTCGGGCCGTCTGTCCGCGGCCTCGTGACGCTCCAGTGCATCGTCACCCCCGAGCGCCGCATCCGCTTCATTGAGATCAACCCCCGCTTCGGCGGCGGCGCCCCCCTGTCCATCGCGGCGGGTGCGGATTTCCCGGGCTGGCTGCTCCAGGAACTGACCGGTCAGGCTCCCCCCATCGCGTTTGATGGCTTCACGCACGGCCTGTGCATGCTCCGCTACGACTGGTCCGTCTTTCTCCCGCTCGGCACCGACCTGCGGCCGAAGCCGGTCCGTCCGCTCCGCGACTGCCCGGATTTCTCCTAACTGGGCGTGCGCGCATGGGCGGCGCCGGTTCGAGCCGCGCGCAAAGCTCGCGGACATACTTGCGACCGCTCGCGCGGTCGGCTCGGATCTGCGCTGCCGAATCGCGCACGGTGATTCAGACCAGCGGGCTTTCAGCAACGTGACAAAAGAAAGGCGGGCGGCCCGCACGCTTGCGCGCGGGTCGCCCGCACCGGTCCCCACCTCAAATCAACCTGCCCCATCAGGATTCGCTGCCTCGGCGACGGAATTCCGTCGCTTCACGCTTCCTCACGGGAGCCAGCGCATCGCCCGCTTGAACGGAACCGCTTCTTTCCCAGGTCCGCGAGCCTCTTCGAAGGGCACAAACCCATCCCTCGGAAAGCACCCGGGCGAAATTGCGCACCCTTGCCGCAGCAATCTCGATACCGAACCTCGAAACGACCTGCAACCGCGTACGGATTGTTCACAAGTCACCACGCGGCAGGCGCTTAACAACCAAGCGCTTTCTCGCTTCTGGAACCCCGGCGACAGCCACCTGTCGATTCTGCGAAACACGCCCGCGCCGCCTCCGCACGCGAATCGCCGATAACGACCGATTCATCAGATACTTAGCTGACGTTCACCGGATACACCAACCCATGTGTCGCCAGCACGACATAGCTTACTCTCGATCACCCCACGAACCTCGCGCCCGGCGCCGTCGCAGGCAGTGGCACGCCGGGCATCACTCGACCGGCGGCCAGAGGAGCCAATCGCCGTCCGCGATGCCACGCCCCGGCGGCAGTTTCGCCCCCCTGAGTCGCTCCACGACGCCGGGGGACTGGAAATTGCGGGCGCGCTGGTTCGGGCTGAAACGCGTTTGATAGGGTGACGCCGGTAGCGGCTCCGCCAGACAGCCGCCGTCGTCGTCACGATCGACGCCGATGGAGTAGAGCAATGGGCGGCCGTCGACGAGGCAGTATTTGATCGATTTGCCGTCGTAGCGGTCCGGCGGGACCGTGGGTAGCAAGTCCGGCGTCAGTTGCTCAAGCCGCTCGGGATACTCGCCGTGTTCCCGATGATACAACTCCAGGGCGAGTGCGACCAGCGTCGCGTCGCGAAGCTGTTGCACGTATTCGCCGCGCGTGGCGGGGTAATCGAGCGCTGATATTACGTCTGGCAGTGGCAACTCGCGCAGGCGCGGAAACGGGCTTTGCCATCGATCCGCCAATTTGGCATCGACGCCGCGCCCCCGACGCTGCCAAAGGGGCGTTCGCGTGAGTTCCTCGTACTCACCCAGAATGCTGTCGGCCAGCGCCGCCGCGTCCTGCCGGTCGAGCATGACGAGGCTCAGGGCGGGCATCAGGCAGCGCGCCGTCAAAGCCGCGTACTTCGCGCGCCGCTCTACCCCGCGACTGTGTTCGATCAAGATCTCTGGGCGCGGAAGGCCGCCGCCCTGGCCGTCATCCGTGAAGTACCTCTCGAGAGCGCTGACCACAGCCAGGCGTTCACTCGCAAAGCTCACACGTAGTCCCTCGCGTCCCCCAAGCACCGTCAGTCGGTGCGCCGTGCGCCGGAGCTGCGCGTCGTCGAAGAGCCTGGGGTGTTCGGCTAGGATCGTTCCCACAGTTTTGAACAGATGATCCGCCACGTCGGTCGCGACCATATCAGTCTCGAGCCAGCGCGGCTCAAAGGCATGGTCCACGATCGCGGCGACCGCTAGCACGTCGTTGGCCGCCCGCTCCGTGTCACCTTGTTCGGCCGCAACCAGAGCATCCCATTCGAGCAACCGCGCACCGGCTCGCAGTGCGGCCACCGGCCACACACTCACCGTATGGTCAGAGCCGGCCGGCACGCCCTCCGGCCGCGGCGGCGGCGCGGCCGTGAACGTCTCGTCCATTCGCATCCAAAGCTCATGTTGGTCGTCCAACAACACCGCGCCAACATGCGTGCGCCCAGACGCCTGGCGGAACAGCGTCGCGGCCGCCTGATTGTGAGCCACATACTCGACGAGCTGCGGCCAAGCGTCGCCGCCGGGGCGGTGAAATCGTAGGCTCCACCGTTGCGGGCACGGTCCCAGCGCCAGCGCAGCCTGTTTGTAAAGCGGCCAGGCCCGCTCAGCGTCGGGAATGGCGAGCGCCGCTGCATTCCACTCGGCGACGTAGTCGCGCGTCACGCGTACGACGCCCCCATAGATGCGCACCGCCTGAACCGTGTAGATCGCCAGCGCCAGCAACACGACCGCGCCGATCGCCTGCAAACCCGTCTTTGGCACGCGCCACCACAAGGGGCGCTTGCGACGTTTGGCACGTCGAATCAGCGCGGCGACTTGTGGAACATCTCCGAAAGTAGACCGGAGTTCCTCGCACGCTACGCCCGCTGCAAGGCCATCCTGGAAGTGTGCCACCAACTCGTGGGCCACGGCGACCTCCTCAGTAGGCCAAAGCCGCGTGCGGCGTACCACCTGCCCGACGAGGTCGGCAAGCTCCCCCGGCAGGTCCGCCTGTGCGATGACATCGTGCGCCCGGAGACGCGGGGTTCGCACGTACGGCCGGACCTGCCCCCCCAGCAGGTCCAACACGCGCGTGCGAAGCACCCGGTCGAGCTGCGCCCAGCGCGAGCGTCGCGCGTCAGGTCGTGAATCCGTCACCGTCATGTCGCGACCTCCCCGCGCGTCGCCGTGCCGGGAATTACACCGAGCGCCCGCATGGCCCGCACGACCGTTTCCCATTGCTGCGATTGCCGGGCGAGTTCCGTACGTCCGCGCCGCGTCAGCCGGTAGTACCGCCGGGGGCGGCCGGACGGGGCCGTGCGGTCGGCGCCTTCGATGAGCCCCTTGGCTTCCAGGTTGTACAGCAGCGGGTACAGCGTGGACTGCCCCATCGCGAGGATGCCGTCGGAGCGCTGGGCGAGCGCTTCCACCAGCTCGTACCCGTACATCTCGCGGCGCTCGAGGAGCTTGAGGACCGCGACCGGCCCGGCCCCACGCATCAACTCGCGTTCGATCCGCACGGCGAACTCCTTCTATGCCACGTCTCGCATACCTTGTGACACATTGTATACGACCACGAACGTGCCGATCAAGTGCCCGCCCTCGACATTCAACGCAACGAAACACGTCCGGACGCCCGATAACTGAGCCGCCGACTGTGGGCTTGCGACACCGAGCTCAGAACGCGACGCGCCAGCGAGCGCCACTCAGGACGCGACGCGCCAGCGAGCGCCAC
>CAYMXT010000038.1:11093-13351 GCA_964394415.1 uncultured Planctomycetales bacterium | reverse complement strand
TCAGAACGCGACGCGCCAGCAAGCGCCACTCAGAACGCGACGCGCCAGCAAGCGCCACTCAGAACGCGACGCGCCAGCAAGCGCGGCCGTTCCCGTCGCGCTCGCTGGCGCGTCGCGTTCTGATGGGCGCTGCTGGACGGCGCACGGTGATTCAGGACCACGGGCGCCGCAACCGCATTGACCGCCGTCGCGCCCCGCGGGACAATCCACCCTCGACGGGCCCATTTCACCCGCAGCGGTTCGCGGAACGGAGACATACATCATGGCCACGGCAACCTTCAACCCCGCTAGTGTCAAAATCGGACCCACCCGCCTGCTCATCGACGGCGAATGGCAGGAAGCCGCCAGCGGCAAACGGTTCGACACCATCAACCCCGCGACCGAACAGCTCATCGCTCAGGTCGCCGAGGCGGACAAAGCCGACGTCGATCGTGCCGTCGCCGCCGCCCGCCGGGCGTTCGAATCAGGCCCCTGGTCGAAGCTGTCCGCGACCGAGCGCGGCCGGCTGCTGTACAAGCTCGCCGACCTGATCGAGGCCAACAAGGAGGAACTGGCCGCCCTCGAGACGCTCGACAACGGCAAGCCCTACAACGACGCGCTCAACGCCGACCTGCCGCTCAGCATCGCCTGTTACCGCTACTACGCCGGCTGGGCCGACAAGATCCACGGCCAGACGATCCCGATCAACGGGCCGTACTTCTGTTACACCCGACACGAGCCGGTCGGCGTCTGCGGCCAGATCATCCCCTGGAATTTCCCGCTGCTGATGCAGGCGTGGAAATTCGGCCCGGCCCTCGCCGCCGGCTGCACCGTTGTGCTCAAGGCCGCCGAGCAGACCCCGCTCACCGCGCTGCGCGTCGGCGCGCTGACGCAGGAAGCCGGCTTCCCGCCCGGCGTCATCAACATCCTGACCGGCTTCGGCCCGACCGCCGGCGGCGCGCTCGCCCGCCACATGAACGTCGACAAGGTCGCCTTCACCGGCTCGACCGAGGTTGGCCACGAGATCATGAAGGCCGCCGCGGAGAGCAACCTCAAGCGCGTCACGCTCGAGCTGGGCGGCAAGAGCCCCAACATCGTTTTCGCCGACACCGAGCTGGACTCGGCCGTCGAGGGTGCGTTCTTCGGCCTGTTTTTCAACCAGGGCCAGTGCTGCTGCGCGGGCTCGCGGCTGTTCGTCGAGGACCGCGTGCATGATGAGTTTGTCAACCGTGTGCTCGCGCGGGCCAAGGCTCAGAAGGTCGGCGACCCGTTCGCGGCGGATACGCGGCAGGGGCCGCAGGTCGATCGCACGCAGTTCGACAAGGTGCTCGGGTACATCAACGCCGGCAAGCAGGAGGGTGCGAAGCTGTTGTGCGGCGGAAACCGCTCCGGCAACAAGGGCTATTTCGTCGAGCCGACGGTGTTCGCCGACGTAAGCGACAACATGAAGATCGCCCGCGAGGAAATCTTTGGCCCGGTGATGAGCGTGATCCGTTTCAAGAACCTCGACGAGGTCGTCGAGCGGGCGAACACGACCAACTACGGCCTGGCGGCGGCGGTGTGGACCAACGACATCACCAAGGCGCACGCCGTCGCCCGCCAATTGCGGGCCGGCACGGTCTGGGTGAACTGCTACGACGTGTTCGACGCGGCGGCCCCCTTCGGCGGCTTCAAGGAATCCGGCCTCGGCCGCGAGCTGGGCGAATACGGCCTGCGCAACTACCTGGAAGTGAAGACGGTGACGATCAAAGTGTGATGCCGCTCGCCCGACGGGCGAGCCTCTATCCGAACCCCGCACGCGAGTGCGGGGCCCGGTCCCTGATGGGACGGCAGTGATTGACCACGCGGCTGAGTGGTTGGAGCTCTGGCATGACAACTTCGGCGCCTAAGCCCGGCGAGCGCGTGGCCGATGTGCGTTTCGACGACGACACGATGAGCGTCGACCTGGCCGACGGTCGCACGATCACCGTGCCGCTGACTTGGTATCCGCGCCTGCTCGACGCGACGCCCGCGCAGCGCCGGAACTGGCAGCGCTGCGGCGGCGGCTATGGGATTCACTGGCCGGAGATCGACGAGGACTTGAGCACGCAGGGTCTGCTCGAAGGCGCTCCCGCCCCGCGCCGTGCGATGGATGCGAAGCGGTGAGGTAGGGCGGGCGGCACAGGACCAGTGAAACCGTGAAACCGTGAAACCGGAAACCAGGCCGGGGGGGGGCCGGGGGGGGAGCACCCCGCCCACCCCGCCAAGTAGGTGGGCCACCGCCCGGGGGAAAGACAACC
>CAYMXT010000038.1:0-11083 GCA_964394415.1 uncultured Planctomycetales bacterium | reverse complement strand
TCCTGTCCGGGCGGCGCCCCCCGCCCAGGCCCCCCGGGCACCCGGTCCCCGCCACCCCCGGCCCGGGCCGCGGGGTCGCGCCCCCCCCCCGCCCCCCCGGCCTATTTCGGTGCGCAGCGGCGTGGGACATGGCGACCCCCCTACCGCCGCTTCACCGCGACCTGAAATAGCGCGCGCCCTTCCTTCAGATACTTGATCTCGAAATTCGTCGCGACGCGCGCGGCTTCCACGCCAAACTCAGGATCGTCAAACGGCACCTCGTACAGCTCCGCCCGGCCGCACAGCAATCCACGGATGATCTCGAAATACTCCGCGTGGTCGGTCTGTACCGCCCAGTGCCCGCCGGGCCGCAGGCACTGCACCGCCGCCTCCACGAACGCCGGCTGGAAGAGCCGCCGTTTGTGGTGCCGTTTCTTCGGCCACGGGTCGGGGTGATACACGTGCAGCGCCGTCAGCGACGCGCGCGGACAGACGACGCGGATGAAGTGGGCCGCGTCGGTCCGCAGGAGCCGCACATTCGGCACGCGCCAGCGCTCCATGCGGTCCACCGCGAACTTGTAGAATTCGTTGGCCCACTCGATCCCCAGGAAGTTGCGCTGCGGCCGCGCCTGCGCACGCCGCAGCAGAAAGCCGGCCTTGCCCGTGCCGATTTCAACCTCGACGGGCTGGTCGTTTCCAAACAGCGCCGTCCAGGAAAAGTCCTGTAACGCGCTCAACTCAACCGCGACCTGGGGTCGCGCGGGTTCTGTCATCGCTATCGGACCTCTTATGCAGAGCGCGTCAGGTTAACAGTCCATTGAAAAAGGGTACAGGCACCGCTGGAAGCCCCACTGGCGCTGCCGCGAAAGCGGTTGGCGGCGGAGCCAGTCCCCTTTTTCAACGGACTGTTAAGCGGCAACCGGCGTACACCGATGGTAACGGTGTCCGCATGGCTCCGTGCCGGCCGGCCGCGCGCCGCCGTATCTAGAGGAAGTTGCACCGTGCCGCAACCCGATCATCACGACGCCGAACGTCGCCGGGACCACCGCGAGCCCAAGGCGTTTGCGCTCTGGCTGCGTTCCGAGCGTGACGTACGCTGCGTGAGCGCGTGGATGCTCGACCTGTCCGCCGGCGGTGCCGCGCTGCTCACCCCGTTCGAAAACGCCCCACCCGTTGGCGACCGCATTCAGCTTCTGGAAATGCAGACGCACGACCCGCTGGTTCGCGACGGGGCACCTCCGCTGCCCCTGATGGCCCGCGTCCTGCGGCATGACGACTCACGCGGGCTGACCCGGCGCATCGCGGTGCGCTTCGAAGCCGAACACGCCGCGCCCCTCTCGGACCACGAAGCGGTTCCCGTCGCCGTGTCCCGCCCGCGGTCCACCGTCGGCGGCGCCCCACTGCTGCCGGTCGCGACGGGCCTGCCCGGTCAACTCGTCCGCTGACAAGTCCCGCCACGGCCCAATCCGAACCCACCACGCAAGTGGTGGGCCACGGGCACACAGCCAGCGGCCCCGGACTTGCGTCCGCGGTTCGGACCTGCACCCCATCCGAACCCACCACGCAAGTGGTGGGCCACGGGCACACAGCCAGCGGCCCCGGACTTGCGTCCGGGGTTCGGACCTGCACCCCATCCGAACCCGCCACGCAAGTGGTAGGCCCTTGCGCACGCCGCACCCACCGTTTGACAGCCGCACGCCATCCAAACAGAATGCGCCGCCGCCGGCCGAGCGGCGCAGGAGCGAGAAATGTCGCAACTCTTCGACGATATCACCCGGACCGTCGGTCGCACGCCGCTGGTGCGCATCAATCAGATCATCCGAGGCGTCGCCACCGTTTACGCCAAGCTCGAATTCTTCAACCCGCTGAAAAGCGTCAAGGACCGCATCGGCGTCGCGATGATCGAGGACGGCATCCAGCAGGGCCGCATCACGCCGGATACGACCATCATCGAGCCGACCTCCGGCAACACCGGCATCGCGCTGGCGTTCGTCTGTGCGGCGAAGCGGCTGAAACTGGTCTTGACGATGCCCGAGAGCATGAGCCTCGAACGCCGCGCGGTGCTCCGCCACCTCGGCGCGACGCTCGTGCTGACGCCGGCGGGCGAGGGCATGAAGGGCGCGATTGCGAAGGCCGAACAGCTCGTCACGGCGACGCCGAACTCGTTCATGCCCCAGCAGTTCAAGAACCCGGCCAACGTCGAAATCCACCGCCGCACCACGGCGGAGGAGGTTTGGAACGACACCAACGGCCGCGCCGACATTCTCGTCTCAGGCGTGGGCACCGGCGGTACGATCACCGGCGTCGGCGAAGTCATCAAGCCGCGCAAGGCGTCGTTCAAGTGCATCGCGGTCGAGCCGACGCACTCGCCGGTGATCACTCAGAAGCTAGCCAACCAGCCGCTTCAGCCGGGGCCGCACAAGATCCAGGGTATCGGCGCGGGCTTCATCCCCGACATCTTGAATATCCAGGTGATCGACGAAGTGCTCCAGGTCAGCAATGACGAGGCGTTCGCCTGGGCCCGCCGGGCCGCCTTGGAAGAGGGGATTCTCTGCGGCATCAGCTCCGGGGCGGCCCTGTGCGCGGCGGACCGCGTCGCGCGTCGCCCGGAAAACCAGGGTAAAGTCATCGTGACCGTGCTGGCCTTGGCCGGCGAGCGGTACTTGTCGACCGCGCTCTTCGAGCAGCCCGCATAGCGGCCCGCGCGACGCGCAGCCCAATCGGAGCCGCGAAGCGTTAGCGAGCGTGAGCCGCGGCCGACCTCCTGGTCGTCCGTAGCGGATGCGTGCGGCTGCTGCCACAAAACGCACAGACTAATAGTCTGTGCTCCACGGCACAGACTAATAGTCTGTGCTCCATAGCACAGACTGGTAGTCTGTGCTCCACAGCACAGACTGGTAGTCTGTGCTCCATAGCACAGACTGATGGTCTGTGCTCCACAGCACAGACTGATGGTCTGTGCTCCACAGCACAGACTGATAGTCTGTGCTCCACAGCACAGACTGATAGTCTGTGCTCCATAGCACAGACTGATAGTCTGTGCTCCACGGCACAGACTAATAGTCTGTGCTCCATAGCACAGACTGATAGTCTGTGCTCCGCAGCACAGACTGATAGTCTGTGCTCCACAGCCAAACCCGGATGGAGAGAACATGGCTCAGCAAGTCGCCACCAACATCACCTGGCACGAAGGACACGTGGATCGCGCGCAACGCCATCAACTGCTCAGGCAGCGCGGGGCCACGCTGTGGTTCACCGGCCTCCCCTCGTCGGGCAAGAGCACGATCGCGTTCACCCTCGAGCACGCGCTGGTCGAACGCGGGCACCTCGCCTACGTTCTCGACGGCGACAACATCCGGCACGGCCTGAACAAGAACCTGGGCTTTTCACCCGCCGATCGCAACGAAAACATCCGCCGGATCGGCGAGGTCGCCAAGCTCTTCGCCGACGCCGGCGTGCTGACCTGCACGAGCTTCATCAGTCCGTACCGGGCGGACCGCGACCAGGCCCGCAAGATCCACGAGGACGCGGGACTGCCGTTCATCGAGGTGTACGTCAAAGCCACGGTCGAGCTGTGCGAGCAGCGCGACCCGAAGGGCCTCTACAAGAAAGCCCGCGCGGGCCAGCTCCCCGAATTCACCGGCGTATCCGCCCCGTACGAGGAGCCGCTCACCCCGGAGCTGGTGATCGACAGCGGCGAGCTAAGCCCGCAGGACGCGACCGGGCTTGTGCTGCTCTACCTCTCAGCCAAGGGCCTGCTTTCGGCCCAGTAGCGGCCGCCCCCCGTGTCGGCCGAATCAGAGCCGCGAAGCGTTAGCGAGCGTCACGTAGCGGCCGTGCTCCTGCTCAGCCGTGACCGCGAACCGGCACCGCAGCGCAAAGACCAATAGTCCGCGCTCCACCGCGCCGGCCGGCGTCACCACGATGGACAAGCTGCACGTTGGCATCTGCGGTCTCGGGTTCATGGGGCAAACGCACTTCACGCGCCTGCACAACCACCCGCGGGCCGAAGTTGTCGCCGTTTGCGACCGCGCTCCGGCCCGCCGCGCCGGCGACTGGTCTGGAACTCCCGGCAACCTGGAACTGACGGCGTGTGTTTCGCGCGACGCCCTCCGTGCCGCGGCGGCGTATGACGATCCCGCCGCGCTGCTTGCTGACCCGCGCATCGAGGCCGTGGTTATCGCGCTGCCGACCGCGCTGCATGCCCCGCTGGCCGTCGCCGCGCTGGAAGCCGGCAAGCACGTGCTCTGCGAAAAGCCGATGGCGCTGACCGTGGGCGATTGCGACCGCATGTTGGCCGCGGCCCGCGCCGCCGGCCGCACGCTGATGGTCGCCCACTGCATCCGCTTCTGGCCGCAATACGAACTCGTCAAGCGTTACGTGGACGAAGGTCGCCTTGGTTCGCTGCGTTTTGTCAGCTTGCGCCGGCTGACCAGTCCGCCGAGCTACTCCAGCGACGGCTGGCTGCATGACCCGACGCAGAGCGGGGGCGCGCTGCTCGACCTGCACATTCACGACATCGACTTTGCCCAGCACTTGCTCGGCCTGCCCGACGCGATCGGCGCGGTCGGTTCACGCGGCGTTTCCGGCGCGCTGGAGCACGTCGTTGCGACGTACCGCTACACGGACGACCGTTATGCCCTGCTCGAAGGCGGATGGGCGCTCACTGCCCCACGGCCGTTCGAAATGGCCATCGCAGTCCACGGCGATCGCGGGACGCTGGAGTGGTCATCCACGTGGGGAAACGACGTTCGCTTCCATGACGGTTCGCGGACGCACCTGCTGCCAGGCACCGGCGACGCCTACGCGCAGGAAGACGACTACTTCGTCACGTGCGTACTTGAAAGCCGTGCCGTGGAGCGCTGCCCGCCGGCCGCGTCGCGCGTCAGTGTGGCCCTCGCGTGGCTGGAGGAGCGTGCCATAACAACTCGGCGCGTGGTTCCTTTATCGGCGCGGCTGCACGCCGCGTGGTCGGCCTGAAGATCGTGCGGTGACGCATGGCGGAGCAATGGTGCGCCGTGTGGTAATTATTGGGAGAATGCTGGAAGCAGCACCAGCGGCGTGGGACCCGACTTGACTCGCCGGGAGCGGTCCCAGCTAGAATCAAGCGATGCGGCGACTTGTGTCAGCTTTCATACTCGTAGTATTCGCCGGCTGTGCGGGGCGTACCGACGGCCTGGTACTCGCGTCGTCCGCAGCTACACGTTGCAATCTCGCCCTCGGCTCTCGCGCGGGCGTAACGACGCTGGCCGAGGCTTGGGCCGTCCGGTCCGAATGGCCGTCCGTCGAGACTGGACTGCCGGTCGATGACGTAACCATTTATTCCACAATCACTTACGACGAGCAAGCTCAGTACGACCGCCACGGCGGTTTGTACCGCGGCGCGCAAACCGTTCGCACCGGCGTGTTCGTGCGCTGATCGCTCAGGCTTGTAATCCCATTAGCTCAGCACAGTTATCCGCTGCCAGAGCACTGGACTAGCGCGCGGTCAGGGGCCTATAGTTCTTTGTCAGTGCGCCGGTACGCTGGGACCGCCGGGTGCCTGGTTGAGTTGGTTCGTGTGTGGCTGGCCGGGGCTCGGGTTCGGTTTGTGTGGAGGCACCGGAACATGAAAGGCATCTTGAAACTCGCACTCACTGGGGTTCTCCTGGTCTCGGTTACCGGCTGTGGCGAGCTCCTGTTTGACGCTCTACAGGGGCGGATTGACGAGCTTATCGCGCAGGCCGTCGCTCAGGCGGACGATCAAGGCGCGCTCGTGCAGCCCGGAACGCCGGGTTCGCAGGGCGAGAAGGGCGAGCAGGGCGAGGTCGGACCGACCGGGCCCGCCGGCGCCAACGGAAGTGACGGGTTAAACGGGGCCGACGGTCAGAACGGCGCCAACGGCGCCAACGGCACCGACGGCCAAGATGGTACCAACGGCATCAACGGCACCAACGGCACCAATGGCCGCGACGGCTTGAACGGTGCCGACGGCCAGAACGGCGCGGATGGCTTGAACGGTGCCGACGGCCAGAACGGCGCGGATGGCTTGAACGGCGCCGACGGTCAGAACGGCGCGGATGGCCAGAACGGCGCTGACGGCCAGAACGGCACGAACGGCACCAACGGCGAGGACTGTTGGGACTTGAACGGCGACGGCCTCGGCGACCCCAACACCGAAGACCGCAATGGCGACGGCGTCGTCGACGTGTTCGATTGCGAATGGGTCGGCGTTCTCGGCCGCGCCCGCATCGGCTCCGACGGGCAGAATCTGTCCGGCTCGACCGCGACGATCGCAGACGCGACCATTCCGACCACCGGCCAGTTCGTCCTGGTCATGCGTTTTCCGCCGAACTACGCGCTGGCCCCCAACCTCACGGTGTGGAGCTTCCCGATCATCGCCACGCCGCAGAACTTCACCGCCATCCCCGGTCAGCCTGGCAATCCGGTGTTCACGATGGTCGAACCGGTCGCCTTGGACGTGAACGCGAAGACGCTCTCATTCAACGTGTACGTGCTGCAATGGACGCCGGGTGGTCCGCAGCCCATCAACCTGGGCTTCAGCGTGATCGTCACCGAACCATAGGGCGCCCCAGTCTGTCGCGTCCCCTGCCGGCGGTGCCGCCCGTGTTGGACGGCGCCGCCGGTGTTGTTTCTGTCCGGCGGCCCGCCGCCGCCGCTCATTTCACTTCATAGAACGGCTTGCCGACCTCGTACAGTTGCTGCCGCTGGCGATAGCCCGCCGCCGCACCTCCGTTCTTCGCGTCCTCAGCCAGCCGAATCGCCTCGGCGACCGCCTTTCTTGCGTCGTCAAACCGCCCCGCGGCGGCGTACGCGGCGGCCAACGTGTCCAAGATAGGGTGTTGGCGGCGCTGGGTGAGCTGCACAGCCTGCTCCGCCAACTTCACCGCTTCCTCCGGCTTGCGCTGGGCAGCATCGGGGTGCGTCGCAAGAATCCAAGCCAGGGCGTTGGCGAGCTCAGGCTGTTCCGGATGGGCCAGGACGGTCTCGCGCAGCATCGGCAGGGCCCGGTCGTACCGCCGCAGGTGCGTCAGGACGCTCAGTAGCGCCGTCCGCGCCGGCGTGTAGTCTTTGCCTTCCGGCAGCGCGAGCACCCGGTCAAACTCCGCCACCGCCTCTTCGTGCTTGCCTTGCAGGCTGAGCACGAACCCCCGCCCGGTCCGCGCCCGCACTCCCGCCTCGTCCAAGTCGGCCGCCTCTCTCAAAATGCCATACGCCCGCGCGAACTCACCCCTCCCGCCGGCGTCCACCGCCGCGTCAACCATCGTATCCACGTCGCATCCCCACAGGAGCAGCGCTCGCTCGAGCGGATCCCCCTCGAGCGGGCGCTCCGCGTTCGGGTCGACTGGCTGCGTGGTCGGCCGCGGCTCCGGCGGCAGGGGGGCGCCGCGCAGCTCCGCCAGACGCCGCCGCGCCGGCAGATAGTCGTTCATTGCCAACATCTTCTCGTACGCGGCAGTGGCCTGGGCCTTGTCCTTCACCTTCTCATACGTGCGTCCCAAGTAGTACCAGTAGGCATACTCCTGGGGGCTGAGCGCCAGCGCATGTCGGAAGCTGGCCACTGCTCCCTCGGGTAGATCGTATACGTAGCACAACGCCCCCAACGCGGCGACCGTGGCCGCATCCTGCGACGACCGGCGGGCCCGGTACCGCGCCTCGCCGATCTTCGTCTGTAGCGACGCGGATAGCTTGGTCAGGTCCAGTTCTGGCAAGCTGAACTCGGCGGACGCCGCGCCAGCGAGCGCCGCCGACGGAGCAGGCGGCGGAGTTGCAGGGCGTGGCGCCGGCGCCGGTGCCGCTGCCGCGGCAGGTGCCGAAGCCGGCGCCGCCGCTGTCGCTGGTTTTGCCGCCGGCTGAGACTCCGGCTTCGACTTCGAGCAGCCGCTCAGCAGCAACCCGACGATCACAACGCCCCAGACGGCGTTCAGCACTGTTCCTTGCCTTGCGTACATTTGGCCTTCCTGGACTTTCCGAATTCGCCTCTCGGACCGCAGCACGGTCCCGGGCGCGCCCAGCATACCCACGCGGTCGGCCGCCGGCCACACGCGGTCCCGGCGGCTGAATCACCGTGCGCGATTCGGCGGCGCAGACCCGCGCCGACCGCGCGAGCGGTCGCAGGTTTGTCCGCGCGCTGGCGCGCGGCTCGGACAGGCGCCGCCCATTCGCGCACGTCCATTTAGATGACGACAAAGTCCTGCTCTGGGTTCTTCACGACCAGCACCGGACACGGCGCGTGCTGCACAATCCGCTCCGCCGTGCTGCCGATCAGCACGTGCTGGAACCCCGTGCGGCCGTGCGTTCCGACGACGATCAACTGGATGTCCTGCTCGCGCGCGTACGCGCAGATGGTGGACCACGGATTGCCGAACAGCACCCGCACCGTCACGCCGGTGACCGCGCCGAACTGCTGTTGCACCAGACTCTCCAGCCGCGCCCGACACTCCGGCTCGACTTCCGGTCCCAGGTACGCCACCGGCGACTCGATCGGCAACGTGATCGCCAGGTCCGTCGGAATCGCCGGCGGAACAACGTGAACCACGTGCAGCTCGGCCTGGAACAGCTCACGAAAGCCGCGGGCGTACAAGCTCCCGTGCAGCGAGAGCGAGGAAAAATCCGTCGGCCACAAGATTCGCTCAGCTTGCACCAGCATGACCCACCTCCCAGAACTGTGTCGACCGATGATCTGAATGCGTGCGGCTCACATCGTCATCCGTCCGGCTCAATGCGCGTGCCACTGCGGCCCGCCAGGGCCTCGGCCATGTGCTCGATGTCGCATATGATGACGCGCGCGTCACCCCGCTGGCAATCCCGCAGGAACTCGATCGCCGCTTCGATTTTCGGCCCCATCGACCCTGCGGGAAACTGCCCGCTGTCCAAATGCCGCTGCGCCTCCGCCGCCGTCAGCCGCTCCAACGGCCGCTCCTGCGGCGTGCCGTAGTCCACGGCGACCCGCTCCACGCCGGTCACGATCACCAGTGTCGGCACGTCCAGCACCCGGCCCAGCAGCGCCGCCGTCCGGTCCTTGTCGATGACCGCTTCGACGCCCACCCAGCGGCCATGTTCGTCCCGCGCCACCGGAATTCCGCCGCCGCCGGCGACCACCAGCAGCTCGCCCGCGTCTACCAGCCGGCGGATCAGGTCAAGCTCCACAATTCCCTTCGGCGGCGGAGACGCGACGACCCGCCGGTAGCCCTGCCGGGGGACCGAGATCATCTCCCAGCCCTGTTCGCGTTGCAGTTCCTCGGCCCGGTCCTTGCGATAGAACCCTCCGATCGGTTTCGTCGGTTTGAGAAAGCCCGCGTCGGCGCGGTCCACCTCTACGCTGGTGACAATCGCGGTGAAGCGGCGGGCGAGGCCCCGTTCCGCCAGCGCGTTGTTCAGGCACTGGGCCATCATGTATCCCATGCCGCCTTGGGTGTGTGCCCCGCAGATGTGCAGCGGCAGGCGGTACAGTTCTTTGGACGCCAGCTCGACGCGCCGCAGGACGTTGCCGACCTGCGGGCCGTTGCCGTGCGTCACGATCAGTTGGTGACCCGTTTCGACCAGCCCCGCGAGGTAGCCCGCCGTGTAGCTGGTGTTCTCGAACTGCTGCGGCACATCGCCGACCTGGCCGGGCCGCGAGATGGCGTTGCCGCCCAACGCCACCACGAGCGATTTGTTGCGATACGTCAGCTCCATATTCCTGGAGTATACGGCCGCGCGCCGCGGCCACACACGGCCCCGAGTGCGCTGCATCCGAACCCGCCACGCCAGTGGTAGGCCGGTGGGCACACAGCCATCGGCCCCGGACTTGCGTCCGGGGTTCGGATACTCACGACGCCGTCATCCGAACCCACCACGCCAGTGGTGGGCCGCGGGGCACACAGCCATCGGCCCCGGACTTGCGTCCGGGGTTCGGATACTCACGACGCCGCCATCCGAACCCACCACGCCAGTGATGGGTGACCGCGATCCGAACCCACCACGCCAGTGGTGGGCCCGCTTGTCCCACTCGTATAATCGGCAGCGCGATACTACGCTCCCCAACGGACGCACGCATGACGACGCCCCGGCGAGACGACGATGAGAACCTGCGCGCCATGCGCCAGCTCCGTGCCCAGGCCCCGCCGCGCGCGCCCGCCGCACCGACCCCCAAGGCTGCGCCGCCGTCACCTCCGGCCCGCCCGCCCACTGACCCCGGCGACCCTTTCCCCGTGGTGCCACCACCGACCACCGCACCAAAGCAGGTCACCCAGTCGCCGCCCTCGTACGCGCGCCACCCCCCGGAATTCCGCTGCCTCGCCTGCGGCTATCCGCTCCTCGACGACGGCGAGTTGCGGTGCAGCGAATGCGGCCACGAACACGACCGCCCCACCCTGAAGGCCTGGTTCAACGGCGACGAGGAATCCCGCTTCACCCGCGTGATCTGGCTCATCGTCGCCACGCTGTTTCTGCGGCTGTTCATGCTGCCGCCGCTGTTGTGGGCTGCGCGCGTCGCGGCGGCCTGCGCGATCGTCGCCGCCGCCCTGACCGCGTACGCGGGCAAGCAGGGCAGCATCGGCGGCTATTACGCCGGTGCGACGATGGCGGCGGGCAGCTTCATGGTGCTGCTGTCCTGGGCGACGAGCCCGCTGTCGTATTACACGCTTGATCTCATCGCCGGCTGCACGTTGCTGCTGTCGCTGCTGCACGAGCCGTGCGTGGGCCGCGTACTCCGCCGGCGGACGGATGCGACCGTCCCGCTCGTCGTGTTGTTTCTGACGCCGCTACTGGCCGGCGGTTGCTACCTCTTGCTTCAAACCAACCTCGCGACGACGGTCGGCACGCTCACGCTGCCGCCGGCGTATTCGCCGTTCGGTTTCATCGTCCCCGCCGTGGCGGCCGCGGCGGTTTGGCTCTACGCCTGGCGAACGGCGGTCAACGTGCGGAATACGCTCTTTCGCGTGCCGGATGCATCAGCGGACGAGCGCTGAGCCAGGCGTTTCCGGGCCGCGACCGCAAGGGAGCGATCCGCGCAGCGCGTTGGGGAATGGGTGAACGCGCCGTCGCGCGGCGCGGATCGCTCCCTCCCGAGCCTGTCGAAATACCTGGCACACGTTTTGCCAAGTGGGATGGCAGCTAGCCA
>CAYMXT010000037.1:0-24166 GCA_964394415.1 uncultured Planctomycetales bacterium | reverse complement strand
TCTTGCCCTCACGGCCGATCCCGGCGCGCCGGGACCGTGGCACCCCGCCGTAGCGGCCGAGCTCCTGCTCGGCCGTCGGCGAGTGAAGTGCTGCCGCACGTCTACGGCCGACCGCGAGGTCGGCCGCTACCTTCCGCGCTGCCCAGCCGCTGAAATCCGCTTGCATCTCCGCCCGCAGGCGAGGTAAACTGCTGTCAGCAGCCGGCCGCCGATGAACCGCCGGGCGGGGAACCCGGGGTTGGCTATTCGGCGCATCCACACGCTGCGGAAGGTGGCACCATGAACTGCGGTTCGCGATGGACAGGAGTGGCTTGTTCTCTGGCGGCTGTCGTAGTCTGTGCGCCGACCAGCGCGCAGGACGAGGGGGCGATTGTGGGGTGGGGTTCGCGGTTTGTGCAGCCACCGTCGCAAATGCGGGACTTGATCGCTGTTTCCGGCGGCGGGTTGTACAGCCTGGGTCTCAAAGTCGATGGGTCGATCATCGGGTGGGGGCGTAACTCTGACGGCGAGTGTCGTGTTCCGGGACCCAACAACGGCTTCACGGCGGTGGCGGCCGGCCAGTACCACAGCCTGGGTCTCAAGGCCGACGGTTCGGTCGTGGCGTGGGGAGAGAATCTGTCCGGTTGTTGTGACGTCCCAGCACCCAATTCGGGCTTTGTTGCGGTCGCGGCGGGCAACTGGTACAGCCTTGGGTTGAAGGGTGACGGTTCAATCGTGGCGTGGGGATCGAACACCTACGGGCAAGGCAACGTTCCGACGCCGAACAGCGGGTTCATCGCCATCGCCGTGGGGGAAGATCACGCCCTGGGTCTGAAGTCGAACGGATCAATCGTCGCCTGGGGGCGGAACACCTCGGGGCAATGCAACGTTCCTACACCCAACAACGGCTTCACTGCCGTCGCCGGGGGCCGGTATCATAGCTTGGGCCTTAAGAGCAGCGGCGTGATTATTGCATGGGGTAGTAACGGGTACGGTCAATGTAACGTCCCGGCGCCGAACGGGGGCTTCGTGGCCATTGACGCCGGGCAGTACCATAGCGTGGGCAGGAGGTCCGACCAGTCGATCGTGGCGTGGGGGGACAATAGCAGCGCGCAATGCGACGTGCCGCCGCCGAACACGGGCTTCGTGGCCGTCACGGCTGGTGGCAGCCACAGTGTGGGCGTAAAGACCGATGGGTCGATGGTGGCGTGGGGGAGCAACAGCTCTGGCCAATGCGGTGTCCCACCGCCCAATAACGGCTTCGTGAGTATCGCGCTGGGCGCCGGGCACCGCTTGGCGTTGAGGAGCGACGGCTCAGTCGCCGCGTGGGGCAAGAACAACTACGGCCAGGCGAACATGCCATCGCCGAATTGGGGCTATCGCGCCCTCTCGGCGGGCAGGTATCACAGTCTGGGCCTGAAGGACGACAGCTCGATTACGGCCTGGGGAGACAATGGAGAGGGTCAGTGCGATGTACCGGCGCCCAATGCTGACTTCGTGGCTGTCGCCGCGGGTTTCGAGCACAGTCTGGGGCTGAGATTGGACGGCTCGATTCTGGCTTGGGGCAGCAATTGGCGCGGCGAGTGCAATGTACCGACTCCCAACACCGGCTTTGTGGCGATTGCGGCCGGTGGCGGGTACGCAGGCGGCGTTGGCGAGCAATGGGGAGGCTACAGCCTTGGCCTGAAGGCTGATGGTTCAATCGTGGCGTGGGGCTGGAATGACTCTGGGCAGTGCAACGTGCCGGCGCCGAACGCGGATTTTGTCGCGGTCGCGACGGCAGGATGGCACAGCCTGGGCCTGAAGGCTGATGGCTCCGTCGTCGCGTGGGGGAACAACAGTGCCGGACAGTGCAACGTGCCCGCGGGCGCTGATTTCGTGGCTGTGGCGGGCGGTGAGTCGACGTACGGCGCCAGCCCGTCTGAATATGGGCACAGCATGAGTTTGAAAGGTGACGGATCGATCATGGCGTGGGGATTCAACTACTTCGGGCAATGCGACGTTCCGGCGCCCAACAGTGGCTTCGTCTCGATTGCGGCCAGCGGGTTTGCCAGCCTTGGCCTGAAGGCGTTCTACGGCGACCTGAATTGCGACGGCATTGTCGACGTCGACGACATCGACCCGTTTGTCTCCGCCCTCGGCGTTGACCCCCTGGCCTGGAACCTCGCGCACCCCGCCTGCCACTGGCTCAACGCCGATTGCGACCACGACGGCGACGTGGATTTCGATGACATCAATCCGTTTGTGGGGCTGCTGTCGCAGTAGCGGTCAGCAGTCGGCACTCAGCGATTAGCAAGCCGCCGTTGCGGCCCATACGGAGTTTGGACGCGCTGCGCGGATCGCTCCCTGCCGGTCGCGGCTCGGATCGGGCGGTGTGGGGCAGCGCACCGGAGCACTGCTCACAGAACAGTGGCACACGACGTGGTGGCAGAGCGCATCCGCGTCGGCCGACACGGAGGTCGGCCGCACTCGTCGCTCGCTTGCGCTTCGCGTTCTGACTCGGCCGGTACGGAGCCCGGCCGCTACCGGGGTGCGTCCGATATTTCGCGGCCTACGTTTCGCTACAAAGGCCAGCTTGCTCCGCGGCCCGCCACGTCCATACGATAACCAATGAGGCATCGTCCCCCGCCGTCGCGGGGCAGCACTTCGATTCCGCTGTTGGAGTTCGCGCGCATGTTTGCACCCAATCGCCGTACGTGTTCCGGTCGCACCCTGGTTTTCGCATTCGCAGTGGCACTGTTCGGCGTGCGGCATGCGCCGGCGGACGACACCCCGCCGCCGGCCAAGCTGCATCCGGTTCTGCTGCAACGCCTTGCAGACGAGGGTGACCGCGCCAAGGCGTGGGTGTTCTTCACCGACAAGGGCTTGCACTCGGCCGACGAAGTGGCCGCCACCCTGCGGCAGGTCGAGGCGACGTATGACCCGCGCGCGCTCGAGCGGCGGCGGCTGCGCGGGGACAACGCGGCGCGCGGCGGCGCGCTGGTGGATGAGCACGACATTCCCGTTGCACAGGCGTACGTTGACGCCGTCAGCAGCACGGGTGCTCGCGTCCACGTCGTCAGCCGCTGGCTGAATGCGCTCAGTGCATATGTGACGCGCGCACAGGCTGAACAGATCGCGGCGCTGCCGTGCGTGGATCGGCTGGAGGCCGTCGGCCGTTCGCGCGGCGTGCCGCCGCTACCCAGCGGGAGCATCGGCGTCCCGCCGGTCGCGGACGGGGAGGATTCCCGCATCGACTACGGCCAATCCGCCGCCCAGCTTCAGCAAATCAACCTGCCCGCGCTGCACAACGAGGGTTACACCGGGCAGGGCATCATCGTCGGTATTCTGGACACGGGGTTCAAGCGGACGCACGTCGCGTTCAACCAGCCCGGGCACCCGCTCAATCTCATCGCCGAGTGGGATTTCATCAACAACGACGGCAACACCGGGCCGGAGGCCGGCGACCCGGGCAGTCAGCACTGGCATGGCTCGCTGATTCTGGGCTGCCTGGGCGCTTACAAGCCGGGCAGCCTCGTCGGCGGCGCCTATGACGCTGCGTTCGTCCTCTGCAAGACCGAGGACACGGCCGGCGAGTACCCCGCGGAAGAGGACAACTTTGTCGCCGGTCTGGAGTTCACCGAGTTTCACGGCGCGGACATGACGACGGCGTCGCTGGGGTACATCGATTGGTATACGCAGGCACAGCTTGATGGCCAGACGGCGGTCACTACCATCGCGTGCAATATCCACACCGCCAACGGCGTACACCACACCAACGCGGCCGGGAACGAATACCATGACAACAATCCGGCCATTGCCCACCTGATTGCCCCGGCGGATGCCTTCCAGGTCATCACCTGTGGGGCGGTGAACAGCAGTGGTAGCATTGCGTCGTTCAGTTCCGACGGTCCGTCGGCCGATGGCCGTGTGAAGCCCGAGGTGCTGGCCCGCGGCGTCAGCACTTACACTATCGATCCCGACGCCGACAACAGTTACACGACCGCCAGCGGTACATCTTTGTCAACACCCCTGGTCGCCTGCGCGGTCGCCTGCCTGGTGAATGCACACCCCTACTGGACCGTCGACCAGCTTCGCGACCATCTGTTCCGTACCAGCGACTACTTTACCCAATACGGTACATTTGACCCGCTCTACATTCGCGGCTATGGCATCATCAATGCCTACAACGCCTCCCACTTGTGCCCCGAGGCCGGCACGCTCGTGCTCGATGCGCCCGTCTACGCTTGCGAGAGCACCGTCACAGCCCATGTTGCGGACTGCGGGCTGAACCTCAACCCCGCCGTCGTCGAACAGGTGATAGTCGCGATCGATTCGCCCCTGGAGACCGGCGTCGAGCAGATCACCCTGACGGAACTGGGACCGGACGCCGCGGAGTTCGTTGGCACGATCAACCTGTCGGCCACGAATGCCGCCGGCGTCCTGTGGGTAACCAGCGGCAACACCATTACGGTGACCTATATTGACGCGGACAACGGCCAGGGCGGGTACAACGTGCCGGTCGCGGCGATCGCTACAGTTGATTGCGCGGCCCCGCTGCTAACGGACGTGGGCGTGGACAATGTGGGTTCTGTGTCAGCCACGGTGAGCGCGACCGCCGACGAACCAGTGCAGATCACCGTGCTCTATGGCCTGACGTGTGGCGCGCTGCCGCAGCAGGCCACCAGCACCGGCTACGCCGCGGCGCCGAACGTGTCCCTGACGGGGCTCACCCCGGACACTCGCTACTGGTTCGCTGTGCAGGCCACCGATGTGGCTGGCAATTCGGCATATTTCAATAACGAGGGCTGGTGTTACAGCTTCCGCACGGCGAGCGGTCCGGCGGCCCTGTTGACATTTGACCTGTCCTCTAACCCCGGCTGGCCCGTGCAAGGACAGTGGGCCTTCGGGCACCCCACCGGCCAGGGCGGTTCGCAGCACGGCTACCCGGACCCGAACAACGGCTACACGGGCGGCAATGTCTATGGGGTCAATTTGACCGGTGACTACTCAACCACCGTCGGCGGCCCGTATTACGCCAAGCTCGGCCCCATGAGTCTGGCGCAGGTGAGCGAAACAAGTGTGCGCTTCCGGCAGTGGCTGAATACAGATTATCAGCCCTACGTGTACGCCACACTTGAGGTGTCGCCAAACGGCGCGGCCTGGACCGCGGTCTGGGACAACGGCAACTCAGAGATCGCGGAGAACGTCTGGTCGTTGCAACAGTACGACATTGCCGCCATCGCGGACGGGCAGACAGCAGTGTACATTCGGTGGGGCTACGAGGTAGCCAGCGGGGCGTGGGCGTATTCCGGCTGGAATATCGATGACGTCGAAATCTGGGGTTCGGTCGCCACGACGTACTTCCTGGGCGACATGAACTGCGACGGCCTCGTCACCTTCGACGACGTCGACGGCTTCGTGCTCGCGCTTTACGGCCCCGCGGTCTACTACACCGAATACCCCACCTGCAATTGGGAGAGCGCCGACGCGAACAATGACGGCCGGGTGGACTTCGACGACGTGAATCCGTTTGTGGCGCTCTTGGGCACGTAGGTCGGCAGGCGCCGGCAATACGACAATCAGAACGCGACGCGCAAGCGAGCGCAACGGCGCACCCGGCTGCGCTCGCTGGCGCGTCGCGTTCTGATTCCTTGCGGGGCACGCGGTGGCCGTCAGCCGCGCCCAAGCACGTCCATCAGCCGTGGGCAGACCGTCATCATGCCTGCCGCCAGGCGCGTTGTGAAGCTGGTCCACACCTCCGGCCGTGGATGACGCAGGCACGCCACCACCGCCCGCGCCACGCGCTCCGGCAACTGTACAAACCAGCTCGCCGGCGGACGGAGCCCGCCCGCAGGCAGCACCGGGCCGCCCGAATGCTCTGCGGCCCGCGTGAAGAACTCCGTCCGCGTAGTCACCGGGTGTACCGAGGCCACCTCGATCTGGTGGGGCCGCAGCTCCATGCGCATCGCCCGGCAGACGTGGTTCTGGGCGGCCTTCGTCGCCGAGTACGCCGCGAAGTCGCGCAGCGTGAACTTCGCCACGGCACTGGAACACATCAGCAGGTGTCCGGGCCGGCGGGCCGCGATCAGCCGGCGGGCCGCGTCGCGCAGCAGCTCGACCCCGGCGAAGAAGTTGACCTCGAAAATCGCGCGCAGCTCGGCCAGCTCGGTCTCGTGCGTGGCCTTCTTGAAGCCGTAGCCGGCGTTGGCAAAGACGACGTCGAACCGGCCGAAGCGCGCCTGGGCGCGGTCGAGCAGCCGCGCATTCAGGCCGGGCTCAGTCACGTCGCCGGCGACGACCTCCGCCTGTCGGCCGGCCTGGCGCACCTGGTCGGCAACCTCGGCGAGGCGGTCAGCCCGGCGGCCGTTGAGCAGCACGTCCATTCCGGCCTGCGCACAGGCGATGGCGGTGGCCGCGCCGATGCCGGAGCTGCCGCCGGTGATTACGACTACTTGGTCAGTCAGGTTTCGCGCCATGGCGGGGATTGTAAGCCGACGGACGGCGCTCATAGAATGCCGTGGGTCACGTGATGCACGACGAAGCACCACAACCGTCGCCGTCGGACGCGAGCATCCCGCCCGAGTGGCTGGAGGAATTCGAGGCGGCCGCGCGCCGGCCGCTTCGCACGCGCATGCGGTATGCCTTCATTCGGACCTACAAGCCGGTCCTCGACGACGCGCCGTACCGGGCGTTCGACACGACGGCGGAGTACCGGCAGTGGTGCGAGGAGAACTTGCCGGAGTGGCTGGGCTATGGCCGCGTTTGAGTACCGTCAGGCGGAGGAAATCCGCGACGCATGCGCGCGGCAGTGCTGCCGGTACCTGTTCCTCGGCAAGTCCGGCGCGATCCTGTTGGGGTTTCCCGACACGACGCAGGACGCCGACTTGTTTGTCGAGCGGGAGCCCGGGAATTGCCGGGCCCTGGTCGCCGCCCTGCGGGAGCTCGGCTTCGCCTTGACGGAATCCCAGGCGCAGGACATCGAACGCGGAAAGGACTTCGTTCAACTCAAGAACGGGCCGTTTGATCTGGACCTCGTATTCGCTCCGGATGGCCTGGAATGCTTCGCCGATGCCTGGGCGCGGCGGGTCGAAGTCGAGGGGTTCCCCGTCTGCCACATCGACGACATCATCGCCAGCAAAGCCGCCACGAGGCGCAGCAAGGACCTCGAATCTCTGCCTCGGCTGCGGGCCTTCCGAGCGTACTGGCTCGCGCAACAGGAGCGGCAGGGCTGAACTCCGGCGCGGCGCGCATAGAATTCCACGGACGGGCCGCGGCGAGCCATGAGGACCGCGCCTATGCGTCCGGCACGCGAGTTTACTGCGACCGCACCGACCGCCTCGACCTGGGGCGTGGTCGGCAACGTGTACGCCATTCTGGCCGAAGGGGAACAGACCGGCGGGCAATATACGCTGGTCGAAGCGCTGGTTCCGCCTGACAGCGGCCCGCCGCTGCACACGCACGCGCGGGAGGACGAGGCGTTCTACGTCCTGGAGGGGGAACTGACGGTGACGATCGCCGGGCGGCCGCACGTGCTGACGCCGGGCTGTTTCGCCTTTGGCCCGCGCAACGTCGAGCACACGTTCAGGAACACGGGCCGCGCGCTGGCGCGGTTGCTGGTGTGCATTACGCCAGCCGGGCTGGAGCACTTCTTCCGTGACGTCGGCGTGCCGCTGCGGCCGGGCACGTGCGAGCCCGTGCCGCCGACGTCGGCCCAGATAGAGAAGCTGCTAGCCACGGCGCCGCGGTACGGGCTCATCATTCATCCGCCGGCGAGCAGCCGCTGACAGAACCCACCACGCAAGTGGTGGGCGGGGAATCCGGCGAGTGCGCGGCCCGGCAGAGAACATGCTCCGCACTTACGAGCGCGGTTCGGAGCGCTCCGCAGACCTGCACAGACGAATCGTCTGTGCTCCACGGGGTGCGGCTTTCTGCTACCATTCACGCCAGTGGATGTGTTTGACGCCATCCGCACTGATCCGCAGGTAGAGGAGCTGACCCGGCGGCTGGCGACGGCGCGGGGGGTGGTAGCCGCCGAGGGGCTGTGGGGAAGCTCTGCGCCCATCCTGGCCGCCCTCGTCGCCGCGCGTCTGAACCGGCCGCTGCTCCTGGTCGCCGCCCACACCGACGACGCCGACGACTACCGCGACGACATCGAGACGGTCCTCGGCACCGCGCCGGACCTGCTGCCGCAACTCGACGAGCTGGCGGACGCGGATGACCCCGCAAACGAGTTGGCCGGCGAGCGGCTGCGCCTGTGCATGATGCACGTGGGAGCGTGGGAATGTGGGAAGGTGGGAACGAGGGAACGTGGGAACGTGGGAACGGTGCCGTCGCCGGAAGCTGCCCCGCGCGCTGACCGTTCCCACGTTCCCACGTCCCCACGTTCTCACGTCGTGGCCCCCATCCTCGCGCTGATGCAGCCGGTCCCCGCGGCGGAGACGCTCGCGGCCAGCTCACGCGAGGTACAGGTCGGTCAAGCGCTGGACCCCGAATCGCTCGCCGAGTGGCTCACACAGCACGGCTTCCGCCGCTGCGACGCCGTCCAGGACCCCGGCGACTTCGCCCGCCGCGGCGGCATCGTGGACGTGTTTGGCCGGGCGTATTCCGACCCCGTGCGGATCGAGTTCTTCGGCGATGCGGTCGAGTCGATTCGCTTGTTCGACCTGGCGACGCAGCGCTCGTCGCAGCCGTTGGAGGCCGTGCAGATTCCTGGTCTGGGCGGGGCACCGGGAGACACCGCCGCGCGTCACGCACAGGACTCGTTTCTGGCCCTGCTGCCGCGGGACACGATCGTCGCGTTTCACGAGCCCACGGAAATCCAGGAACTCGGCCGGACGTATGGACGGCGGCTCGCCGAACAAGTCGAGCTCATCCCCGTTGAGGCCGTTCTGCGGCGCGCCCACGAATTCACCCAACTGCACCTGCACTGTTTCAACAGCACGCTGGCCGACGCGGTGCGGTTCCCGGTTTCCAGCCTGCCGCAGTTTGAGGCCCGGGCGCCGGATGCGCTGCGGGCGCTGGCCGAGCTGGCCCAGACCGCGACCGTCGTCGTGCTGTGCGACAACCGCGCGGAAGAGCAGCGGTTTCAGGAGCTGCTGGCACAGAGCGACGAAGCGACCGAGCGACGAAGCGACGAAGGGGGAAGACGCTCCCACGTTCCCACGTTCCCACCTTCCCACGCCACCGCCGTCGGCGTCCTCCACCACGGCTTCCAATGGCGGCAGACCGCGTTCATCCCGCACCATGAGCTGTTCCACCGCTATCGCCAGCGCCGGACGCTACGGCGGGTGCAGCCGGCCCGACCGACCGACAGCTTTTTCGATCTTCAGGCGGGCGACCACGTGGTCCACACCCTGCACGGTATCGGCCGGTTTCTCGGGCTGAAGACGATGCAGCGGGAGGACCGCCTGGATGAATACCTGGCCATCGAGTTCGCGGAAAAAGCCGTCGTCCACGTGCCGATCAGCCAGATTCACCTGGTGCAGAAGTACATCGGGAGCTTTCGCGGCCGGCCGAAGCTGAGCACGCTCGGCGGGACGGCCTGGAAGAAGACCAAGGAGCGCGTCGCCGCGGCGATCACGGACCTGGCGGCGGAGCTGCTGGCCCTCCAGGCCCGCCGGGCCACGGAAGCGGGGCTGGCGTACCCCCACGACACGCAGTGGCAGCGCGAGTTCGAGGAGTCGTTTCTCTACGAGGAGACGCCGGACCAGTTGCGGACTCTGGCGGAAATGAAGACGGATTTGCAACGCCCGCGGCCGATGGACCGGCTCTTGTGCGGCGACGTCGGATTCGGCAAGACCGAGCTCGCGCTCCGCGCGGCGTTCAAGGTCGCTGAGTTTGGCAAGCAGGTCGCGGTGCTGGTGCCGACGACCGTGCTTGCGGAGCAGCACTACGAGACGTTTCGGGAGCGGCTGGCGGATTACCCGTTCGCCGTGGAGGTGCTGTCGCGTTTTCGCACGCGGAAGGAGCAGAACGCGATCATCGAACGCGCCCGCAAGGGCCAGGTGGACATCCTGATCGGCACGCACCGGCTCCTGTCGCCGGACGTGTCGTTTGCCGACCTCGGACTGATCGTAATCGACGAGGAACAGCGCTTCGGGGTCGAGGCAAAGGAGCGGCTCAAGCGGTTGCGCGCGACGGTGGACGTACTGACGCTGACGGCGACGCCGATCCCGCGGACGCTGCACATGGCGATGCTGGGCCTGCGCGACATCTCGTCGCTGGCGACGCCGCCGCTCGACCGGCGGGCGATCGTCACGCAGGTGCGCCTGTGGGACGACCACCTCATTCGCGAGGCGATCCTGCGCGAGCTTCAGCGCGACGGGCAGGTGTATTTCGTCAACAACCTCGTGCGTGACATCCACGAAATCGCCAACCGCTTGCGCACGCTGGTTCCCGAGGCCCGCGTCGTCGTCGGTCACGGCCAGATGGCGGGCCACGAGCTGGAAGACGTGATGCTGAAATTCCTGCACCGCGAAGCGGATGTGCTGGTCGCCACGAACATCATCGAATCCGGCCTGGACATCCCCAGCGCCAACACCATCTTCATCAACCGGGCCGACTGCTTTGGCCTGGCCGACCTGCACCAGCTCCGCGGCCGCGTCGGCCGCTCCAAGCACCGCGCCTACGCCTATGGCCTGCTCTCGCCGCAGCGGCCGGTGACGGACATCGCCGCCCGGCGGCTCAAGGCGTTGGAGCGTTACAGCGAGCTGGGGGCCGGTTTCCAGATCGCGATGCGCGACCTGGAAATCCGCGGGGCGGGGAACATCCTGGGGGCCGAGCAGTCCGGGCACATCGAAGCGGTCGGCTACGAGCTGTATTGCCAACTGCTCGAACAGGCCGTGCGCCGCGTGCGGAATGAGCCGGCCGAAGTGTATCGGCAGGTGAACCTCGACCTCGGTGTGTCGGCAACGATCCCGCGGAGCTACATCCGCGGCGATCGGCAGCGAATGGACGTGTACAAGCGGCTGGTGTCATGCCGCGGTCTCGTGGAGCTCGAGACGCTGCGGGCCGACCTGCGCGACGCCTTCGGCCCGCTGCCGGCGGACGTTGAGACGCTGCTCGCGCTGGCGGAGATTCGCGTGCTGGCGGAGCCGTGGGGCATTCGTGCGCTGGTGCTCAAGCCCCCGGACGTGATCTTCGCGATCGACGATTCGCAGATAGTGCAGCCGCTCCTTGCCCACGGCCCCGGCTCACCGCGCATTCCCGATCCGCAGACGATCCACTGGCGGTTGCCGAAGCGGCTGCTGGAAACGCCGACGTTGCTGGACGTGCTGCGCCAGCAACTGCGCACGCACCCCGCGCCGTAGCCGCCGAGCCCCGTGCGACCGCAGCACGCTCGCGGGCCTCTCACGGCCAGCGGGGGCCGGCCGCCACCCGGGACCGCTAAACGCGCGCGTTTAGTGCCTAACGATGATCGCATCGCATTGGGAGCATGGGCCTCCGCCCCGTGTCCCGGCGCGCCAGGATTCGCACGGGCCGGAGGCCCCTGCCTTCCACTCAGATGCGGCGCGGTAATCCTGAGTCGCTGCACTAGCGTAGTGTCTCGCAATAAACGCGCCGCATTCATGGGGAGCATCGGCGTCCCGCCGGTGCGCGAAACCGCGAGGGACACCTCCGAACGCCTGTCGCACCGGCGGGACGCCGATGCTCCCCGGCGCGCTTACGTGTGCGATTTTCTGAGCCAGTACACTAGCGCCGCCGCTGCCGCAGCAGACCCAGCCCGAACGGCACGACCGTCAGCGTTGCCAAACCGCCCGCGCCGCACATCCCGCTGGACGCCGGCCGGTCTTCGAGCGGCGGGTTGTCGGCCAAGTACCCGGAGATGTCGCGTGTGCGCGGCGATTGCGTGCCGCTGGCCGTGCTGCCGGCGGGGGCCTCGGCTACGTCCACCGTCACCAAAGCGGCGCTGGAGAGGCCGCCGGGGTCGGTCACGGTCAGCATGAAGTAGTACGTACCCTCCAGCGGGGCTTTCCAGGTGGCTTCCTGTTGTTCGACGCCTTTGAGCGGCTGATAGCCGGCGGCGACCTCGTCCGCCATGAGCGCCCCGCCGACGGCGTTGGTCTGCCGCCAGCGATACGTCAGCTCATCCTTGTCAGGATCGGCGCCGTCGGCGCCCGCGAGGGCCTTGAACACGAGCACGTCGCCGACCTTGGCCTGGACCGGCACGGACAGATCGAGCCGCTGCCCCGTGCCGTCGAGAATCACCGCCGTCGGCGTGCGGTTCGGCGGGATCGACGTGACCACCCAGATGCGCACGACGTCCGTGGACGGCGGCGAATTGGTGCCGTCGCTGACCAGCAGCCGGAAGACGTACGGATTGTTGTCCGCGGTGATGGTGTTCAGCGTCACCAGCGCATACGGCCCGCCGGGGGCGTTGGGGTCCTCTGAGATGGCGACCTGCTCGGGGCCGGAGATCCACTCCCACGCGTACTCCAGCCGGTCTTTCTCAAAGACGGCCGGATTGTTCGGGTCGAACCCCAGGTTGCTGCTGTCGAACGAGCGCGAGCCGTCCAGCCGCACCTGTGAGCCCTTGGCGACCAGCCGGTCGACGCCGGCATCCGCATAGGGTGGGGGGTTTTGGGGAAGGAAGCGCCTGTTTTGAATGGCGAAGAGCGTGAAGTAGGCGGAGTCCCACGCGCCGTTGTCCGGAGACTCGCCATTGGCCACACGGACGTTGGTGTTCCAAAAGACGTCGTAATCAACCGCGCCACGCAGACGGGCCTGGTTGGCGCCCAGGATGCGCGGCACCCACAACGTAAACGTCATCAGCACCGCGTTCTCGGGGTCGTCCAGACGCGGGGGCTGCTCCTGCTGGAGGTACTTAGCGTTCGTCGCGCCCAACAGAGGCGGGGCGGCCGGCGGACCGTCCGAGCCGAAGGCGTCCACACGATAGAAAAACTCGAGCTTCTCGTCGCTGTTCGGATCTTGTTCGGCCAAGTCGTCATCGATGACTACCATGGCGACGACGATCGCATCCAGCTCCTCGGCCAGATCGGTCGACGGATCGAACGGAACCGGGGTGTCCCACAAGTAGTCGTAAAGCCCGTAGAACGTGAACCAGGCGTCAAAAGCGTCCCGGAAACCGAAATCCGGGTCGCCGATAAAGCGCGCGATGTAGAAGGTCACGCTGTCGATGCGTGGCGGGACTTCACTGCCGCTCTGCCCCCAGGCCTTGAAACCGGATACTCCGGTCGCGGCCAGAGCCAGGATCAGGAGGGCCTTTTTCATCTTCGCACCTCTTCGTATCCGACACATCATTCTAGTCGAGCCGGCCAGGTTCCCAGGTGTTCGGCGGCGTCGCGCGGCGTGCAAGGCGCTCAACCGCCAATTGATCCGGATGCCTCGCCGACTTCCGTCTGTTGCGACTGAGTCGTGATGGTCGTCAGGACGATCTCGCTGACGTCGCCGAAGGACACGATGCAGAAGTTCTCGTTCGCATCAGCCATCGGCATGAAATCGAAGGTGACGTCTTCGCCCTCGATATACTCGTTCTTCTGCCGGGCCGCGCCGCCCTGGTTGAGGTACGCGCCAGGACGGAGTGGACTGCACTGATACACGTCGATCTGGGCGAAGGTCTTGTAAGGCCCAGCGCCGGAAGAGCCCTCATACGGACCCTCCGAGCCGGCCACGGGCCGCGCCGGCAGCGGAATCCCGTTCAGCGTGTAGTAGAAGGCGACGCTGTCGCAGGAGACCGGGGGCTGCGCAAAGACCAGAATGCCATCCGGAGTCGGCAGCGTCACCGAAGTCGTCGTCGCGGTGGTGGTGGTCTGTGTGGTCGTGCCCTGCCCGGTGGGTTGGTTCTGATTCTGTTGCTGCTGACCGCGCTGGACCTGGGCGCGGTCGAGGAACACCGTCATCGCGCCGGCGGTTCCGCCGCCGTTATTCACGTACGTTCCGACGGGCAGCACGATCGCCGAGCCCAAATGCACCTCCTTAGTGAGCTGCACGTAGCCGTCCCGCAGCAGCGCGTCCTGTTGCTCGGCCGTCCGGACACTGCTCACACTCACCCAACACACCAGCGATGTGTTCAACTCGGCATCGGGGTGGTTGTTGCGCAGATTGATGGTCAATGTGCGGCGAAACGTCGCTGTCCCGGCCGCGCCCTGTCCGCCGCTGTCGGCCTGTTGCCGCTCGGAGATCCCGGCGACGCCGTATTCCTCGGTATAGCTCAGGAACGGGTTGCGCAGGGTGTACGTGGCGGGACAGCCGCCCAGGCCCGCCAGGCCGCAGGACAATAGCAACATGCGCCAAAAGGAGTTCATGGCACGTATCCTCGCGTCCGCCTCGTTGGCCGAACGCAGCCATTCCACTGCTCTCAGAGCGGTGGCACACAGCACACAGCGTCACGGGGCGTGGAGCACAGACTATCAGTCTGTGCTCGTCGGACCCGGAGGTCCGACGCTACTCACCTTCCCCGTAGATCAAGTATACCTCGCCCGCTTTGGCACGATCGCGGGGCGAGGCGTCCACCGCACCGAGCAGAAGGTCACGCTTGCCGTCGCCGTTCGCGTCGCCGGCGCTGGCAATGCCGAAAGTGCGGTCGCCCTGGAGACCCAGACCGGCGCCCAGATGATCGCCGCTGTTACG
The DNA here is from genome assembly GCA_964394415.1 of uncultured Planctomycetales bacterium. GTDB lineage: Bacteria > Planctomycetota > Phycisphaerae > UBA1845 > Fen-1342 > JAGVEP01. The sequence continues at coordinate 9,616 of CAYMXT010000037.1, read as the reverse complement.
GCCGATAAACATTGCACCGGGCAGATGTTCTGTGCCAATGTAGGCCAAAGCGAGACGCCCGGGCTCGTTACCCGGGGTTGCACGCGTCAGGAGATCGGGCGCACCATAAACCAGATAGACCACACCGCACTCGGTCCGGTCGATGTCGAGCACGCCGTCGCCGTCCAGATCCAGGCGGACGGAGCGGTTTGGGGCGGCGATCAGGATGTCCGTCGTGCCGTCGCGGTCGATATCGCCGGCGCCCGCCACGCGCGCCCCGGCGAAGTCGCCTTCGTCTTCGCCTTCGAAGATCACCCCCAGCCCACGGCTGGGTAATTCCGCCATCGGGATCTCGGTCTGCGTCAGACTGGCGATCTCCCGCGCGCCGAAGAACACCGCCGCGCCGCCTTGGCGGTTGTTGAGCAGCGGCGAACCGATCACCACGTCGCCGAAGCCGTCGGCGTTGAAGTCGCCAGCGTCGTCCTGCGTCTGTCCCAGGCGTTCGCCCGGACTACCGACGAGCTGAATTCCGTCGAAAATGCGCACCGCCTGCGGGTCGTTGGAGGCATTCATGCCCAGGGACAGTTCCTCGATCTGGAGCTCGCCGCCCATGATCAGGTCGCGCAGCCGGCCGAAGATGATGTAGCAGCCGCCCGCTCCCTGGTGGGCGAGGGGTGCCCCGATCACCAAGTCGATCAGGCCATCCGCGTTGAAATCGCGCAGGCCCTTGGCATTGCTCAGCCTGGCGCCAGGCAGCGAGGTCCAGAACCGCACCGTGCGATCCGGCGTGGACAGGTGCGCGTCGGAAACCTGCTCACACGGCTCCGCGTCATCCTGGTCGACGAAGTACCCCGCGCCGCGGCTCAGCTTGTCGAGCGGGCTGATGTCATCGATGTTGTAGTGGTACGGACCGCCATGCGGCAGCAGCGCGGTGCCCCCGCTGGCCGCGGAGCCCGCGTAGCCGGTGGCCGCGTTGGCCTGCGGGGCCTGGATGTTGGTCCACGGATAGAAGCCGTCCTTCACGTCGCAGTAAAAAACGGAGATCACCCCGGCTCCCGGAATATGCTCCAGCGCAGTGATCGTGCTGCTGACCGGGTCGCGGTTCGGCGCGGTCATGATCAGCGAGTCGAAGTCCCAGGCCGAGACCGTCTCGCCGAACTGGTCGCCGAACTCCACGCTCGAAAAGCGGCAGCCGAGCCGCACGGACCCGGAGTTCGGCGTGCCCTGGATATCCACAATGTGCTGATGGAACTTCGTGTCCAGGCAGCCGTTCAGCGGGGCTGGGGACTTCGGCCCGTAGAAGCCCTCTTGGCACGCGCACGCGTCGTCGAAGCCGCAAATCGTACAACTCCGCGCGACGTGCCCAACGGTACCGAACTCCGCCAGGTTGAAGACGTTTCCGCCGGGGAATCCCAGGTCCGGTCGGAGTGAGGAGCCCGCCGCCACGATGACCGCCCCGGTCCGGAAGTAGCCGTTGACATCCAACGGTGCCAGATTGAGGCCGCTCGCGCTCACGACGTAACCGCCGACCGACAGCGAATCGACGAACGGCACGCCGAACGCGAACTCGCGTACGCCGTCCTGATCCCAGTCCGACACGACCGTGAAACTCGTGATTCCACGGCTCGGCCGAATCGGGGTCGGATACTCCGGCGGACCTTCGTAAACCTCGCCGCGCACCAGCGTTCCCACCGAGTTCAAGCTGACCGCGCCGCTGAACGAATCGCTGCGGCCGTAGATCAGGTACGCCTCGCCGATGCCGGTACGCTCGCTGCTGTACAAGTACCGCGGCTTGGCGAACTGGGCGAGGATGATGAAATCGTCGAACCCGTCGTTGTCGATGTCGGTGATCGACGTGACGAAGCTGCCGGCGTTGTCGCGCGGGTTGAAGCCCTCGAACACCGCCCCCGCGACTTGGCTCGTCGGCAGGGCCAGGTCGCGCAGGTCCTTCAGCCCCGCCAGGCGGGACAGCAGACGGATGCTGCCCGGCGCGTAGAACGGAAACGAGTTCACGCCGTCGGACACGAGCGCCAGAATGCGATACGTCCCCGCCTCAAACGTCATCGTCGGCAGGTCGAACGTGAACTCGTCCGACGCGCAGCCGTCGGCGTCCTGCGCCGCGGTGCTGGAGTAAAGCAGAATCTCGTTGCCGTTCGGCGTGTCGTCGCCGTCGAGCAGGACCTCGACCGTGTTCGTCGAATCCGGGTCGCACATCTCCCACGAGACGTTGAACCGCGGGTTCACCTGGTCCGTGCGGTCCAGCCGCAGCGACTCGCGGGCACTGTAGACCGGCGGCGTGGCGCCGAGCTGGGCGGTCTGATTGAAGTACAACGTCGGGCGCTGATCGACGATGATCCGCCCCGGCGCATAGCCGAACGCCTGAATCTCCCCCACCTCGATCAGCAGCACCCCCAGATAATACGTGCCGCGCGCCAGGCGCGACGTGTCGATCAGAGCATTGTCCTCAGAAAGTGCGAGGTTGCTGAAGGCGGTGATCTCGTTGTCGTTATTGGGATCCTGGTCCTCGTCGACGATGACGTTGATGACCGACGTGCGCGAAGTGGCGAACGCCTGCCAGTTCAGGTCCACCTGCGTGCCGCCGGTCAGCGAGAGATCGCTGACGGGCGTAAGGACGTTCACCAGCGCCTCGCCGCGCAGCACCGTCGGCTCGCCCGTGCCGCCCGCGATGTACTGAAGCGTCTCCACGCCGGTCGGGCAGCCGGTCAGGGCCGCCAGCAGCACGCCGCCGACCGCCAGCCGCAGACCGCAGATCGTCGCTTGTCTCATACCCTCGCACTCCACAGCTACTGACTCGCAGGCCGGCGATAGGCAAACGTCTGATATCCAGACCGGGATTGGCTGGACGGCTCGACGGTGAACGTGAGGCCGTCGCCGCAATCGTAGTTCACCTCTTCGCGCAGCAGCACACCGAACGCTTCGACCTCGACGAATGGGGCCGCGGCCAGGGTGTCCGCGTCGGCGCCGGTCCCGTCCACGAGATACACACGCGCCCCCGACGTATCGAGATTGGAAACGTCGCCCAGCGTGATCTCGGCCACCGGGCAGACGAGCATCTGGGCGTTGCGGTCGCCCGGCGCGACGTTGGTCACATACGACGTGACCGTGTCGTTCGCGTCGCGATAGGCGATCTGCACCTGGCACGGCCGCGTCGTCCGATTCTCGACCGCCACGAGCAGCCCCGGCGCGTCGCCCGGCAGGCTGGCCACTTTCGAGCCCACGCCGAGCGACGACAGCAGATCACCGTTTAGAAACTCGCTCAGATTGAGCAGGCCGCAGCCGAGCAGGGCCGTACAGAGTGCGGCCCCCAGGCCCGCGGCCAGACTGTATCGCCATCGCATGCCGAGCTACTCCTTTCGACGTCTACCGTCCCGGGATGACCCGCACGCTGAGGGCATACTGGGTGTTCGCCTGTTGCTGACCGGTCGTCTGGGCCGCGCCCTGGTCACCCTGCGTGGTCTGCCCGCCGGCCAGCGGATCCGTCGTCTGCTCGCCGGTGGTTTCCGTTTCCGTTTGTGTTTGTGTCTGCACCGTGGAAAGCGACAGCCGCATCTCGATGACGTACCCGCAGGTGAACGTCTGCCCCGCAATCAACGGCTCGCCCGCATACGCGATCGTCTGCGGGCCGCTGTCCGTCTCGATCGTGACCGCGGCGCTCGCATCGTAGACGAAGCCCAGGCCGAGCGCGCCGGGCGCGATCACCTCGACCGGGCACTCCAGCACTTCGTTGCCGGTGTCGTTCGCCGCAACCGGCACGCTGAAATTCCGGCCCCCGCGGGAATAGTCGCCGGCGTCGTTGGCTTTGAACGCGGCGAAGGTCGCCGGGAAGCTCGTGCTGTTGCGAAAGGCGACCATGACGGTCCCCTGCGACGGGAAGACCGTCGCCGGATCCAGCCCGAATTCCGTCGCGATGCCCGTGTTGAGGATGTCCGTAAACAGCGTGCAGCCGACGGCCGCGCACACGACGCAGCTCGTCGCCAGCCACAGCGAAACCCGCGGGTTTGCGGCCTTCATCTATACCTCCGCCAGCGGCACACGAGCCCACTCCGACCGGAGCCACCGGGGCCTCCGGGAAGCCGCGCTCGAACCACTATTACGCCGTGTACCGCGCTCCGGGCCGACCCGCAAGCCGTGCCCGACGATCAGTCGCACGGTGATCTCAGTACTTCCATTCTGCCCCGCGGGAAAAATCCCACGGTGTCTGGCCGGCACCGGGCCGGCGGGTGACGACACTCGCGATAAGTGTTTTATCTCACGGCACTTACCGCGTCGTCCGGGCCATCGCTAGTAGCAAATCACGCTGAACACCTGGCAGCCGTGCAAATGAGCGCGGCCGTCCAGGTTCGACAGTTCGATCAACACCGCCACGGCTTCAATCGTGGCGCCGGAGGCGCGCACCAGGTCGCAGCACGCCGCGAGCGTGCCGCCGGTCGCCAAGAGGTCATCCACGACCAACACGCGCTGTCCGGGGCGCAACGCGTCCGCGTGCGTCTCGAGGGCGTCCTTGCCGTATTCCAGTTGATATTCGCACCGCCGCGTTGTGCAGGGCAGTTTGCCTGGCTTGCGCGCGGGGACGAAACCGACCGATAATGCTTTCGCGACCGCCGTGCCGAAGATGAACCCGCGCGATTCGGCCCCCACGACGACGTCGATGTGCTGCCCGCGGAACGGCTGCGCCATGAGCTCGACGGCCATCGCCAGGCCGGACGCATCCGCCAATAGCGGCGTAATGTCGCGAAACAGCACGCCCGGCTTGGGAAAATCCGGCACGTCGCGGATGAGCCGCCGGAGGTCGGCGGCATCGGACGTGGCACGCCATCTGTCGTTCTGGGAGCGCATCTTGCGCGGCAACTCGCGTTCGAGCGTGTGTTTCCGGCCGGGAGATACACCGAGCATTCCGCCGGCCGGCCGCGGGCACGCATGGCCGCATCCTAGTCGGACCGGCGGGGCGTAGCAACGGCCCGGGGCGCTATTTGAGCCCGCCGTCGCGGGTCGCCGATAGCACCGGCAGGGTCCGCGCGGATGGACCCGGCTCGGAAACTCCTGCGATGTCGCTTTGGCTTGTCATCGTGCTCGCGGCCGCCGTCAGCGGAGCGCTGGTCGTTTGGCACGGCGTGGGCCGCACGAAGCACACGAGTGAGCTGATGCTCGGCACGTACGCGCAGATGCTGGCGGAGGCGCGGGCGAAGAAGCGCGCCCAACTCATTCAACAACGGCTGGAAGCGATCGCCGAAGATACGCAGCCGATGGAGTAGGGGATCCGACCAACCGGGGTGCGGTAGCGGACCGAGCGAACAGGTTGGACTCGACGTTGCCATGCCTGCTTCGCGCGGGGTGGAATCGTGGTGTGAGCGCGGACGAAATCCGCGAACTGCTGCGCCGGAATCCCTTCGAGCCGTTTCGGTTCCACCTGACCAGCGTGGGCCGCTGCGAGATCCGGAATCCCAACTCAGTCGCGCTTGGCGGCCGGCGAGTGTTCATCGCGGAACCCGCCGCTGACCGGCTCGTGTTCTTCCCCTGCTTGCACGTCGCCGCGACTGAGACGCGGGCCAACGCGCAGACCCGCAGCCGTCGCAAGCGGCGCCCGTGGCTCAGGGCGTTGCGCGGCTGCGGCGGGTACCACTTCCGCTACCTCCCACTTGGGCGTGTGTCCGAGTGGCCAAAGGAGACGGGCTGTAAACCCGTTGGCTTATGCCTACGTGGTTCGAATCCAACCGCGCCCATCCGAACCCCGGACGCGAGTCCGGGGCCGCCCGCGTGGCGGCGGTTTTCGGTTCACTAGAAGTGGAGACCGACGGCAGTCCGGCCGCGGATTGATGTCGTTCGGTCCGTAAGCGCCTGCGTCGCAAGCACTTGCGATTCCGCGGCGGGGCCACGGCGCATTCGGTCTGAGCGCCGCGCGCAGGCCGCTTCGCGGAGCGCGAGAACGGAGCGCAAGTATCCACTTGAACTGCGGTCGGCGGAACTGATACACTGCGGTCAGCAGCGGGCAGCCGACGAACCGCCGGGCGGGGAACCCGGGGTCGATCATCGGTCACGCTCAATCGCTGCGGGAGGCGACGCCATGAACTGGGGTCCGCGACGAGCGGTGGTGGTTTGGTCCTTGGTTGGCGTTTTTGCCGCCGCGCCAGCGGGCGCGCAGGACCCCGGCGCGATCGTGGCATGGGGACACAACGACTACGGCCAGTGCAACGTGCCGGCGCCCAACGGCGGCTTCGTCGCCGTCGCGGCGGGCCTTTTTCACAGTCTCGGGGTGAAGGCCGACGGGTCACTCGTGTCATGGGGATGGAACGAGTACGGCCAGTGCAACGTCCCGGCGCCGAACATGGGTTTCGTAGGCGTCGCGGGAGGCGGGATTCACAGCCTCGGGCTGAAGGCTGTCTACACCCCCGGCGACCTGAACTGCGACGGAGCGGCCAACTTCGACGACATCAACCCGTTCGTCCTGGCGCTCTACAGCCATGCGCAGTACCAGCAGCAGTACCCCGATTGCGATTGGCATCTCGGCGACATCAATAATGACGGCTTCCTCGACTTCGACGACATCAACCCATTCGTCGCGCTGCTTTCGGGACGGTAATCGCGTCGGAAAGCGCAGAAGTGACGCCGGGACACGCAGTGGAACCGTTGCGGGAGGATCACGCTTCGGGAACGCGGCGGGCTACGGGCGACGCCGGGAGTGAGGACCGCGGCGGGGATGGCCGTTGGCGAGCGTCTCGATGGCGGCGATGTGGATCAGGGGAATCAGGGTCCAGTCGTCCGAGGCCGGGGCGGCCACAAAGAGGCGCGTCTTGAGCACCATCGCCAGGCCGGCGCTGCGGATTTCGTATGCGTCGCCGCTGGTCAACCGCACGCGCACGGGTTGGAACGGCTCACGCTCCAGGATTGCACGGACTTCTTGCGACGTCACGGGTGCAATATAGGCCCCGGCGGCTCGGTCGGACAAGCCGCCGCGCCGGGACGAGACCTGCGGAGCCGCGGGGTTCGTCCCATGCGCCGCATGAATGCGGCGGCGCCGGAGCTGTCGCCCACCACTGGCGTGGTGGGTTCGGATACGACCTGCCCGGCGAGCTGAGTCGGGCTGTCGTGTGCTCGACCGGATCGGCGTCTCTTGCGGAGATTCTTTGCGCCGGGTGGTAAACTCACGCCATGCCGAAGCGTGAGCCACAGGCTCCAAGACCACGCGGGGCGACGTTGGCCCCACTTGGTGTGTTCGCCCTCGCCCTGCTCGTGCGCCTCGTCTACTTGTTCCAGATTCAGACAATGGGGTTCTTCAGCCAGCCCGCGTCGGACGCCTTCATCTACATCCAACGTGCTCGCGCGCTTGCCGCCGGCGACTGGCTCGGCTCGCCGGATTTTGTGCATGCACCGCTCTACGCCTACGTCTTGGGGGTGATCCGGCTGCTGGGCGGCGAGTTCTGGGCCTACCGCATCGTGCAATGCGTCTTTGGCGCGACCGCGTGCGCCCTGCTGGTCGTGATCGGCGCGCGGCTGTTCAGCCGGACGACGGGGATCATCGCCGGGCTGCTGCTGGCGCTCTATCCGCCGGCGCTGTTTTTCGACGGGCTGATTCAGAAGACCAGTTTGACGCTGTTGCTGAGCACCACGCTGCTCTGGCTGCTCATCCCGCACGCGCCGGCGACGCCGTGGTGGCGCTGGGGCCTGGTCGGCGTCGTCGCCGGCCTGCTCGCGCTCACGCGACAGAACACGCTGGCCCTCGCGCCGCTCGTCGTCGCGTGGATCGTGTTCGGCTGCGGCGTGCGACCCTGGCGACGCCGGCTGCTCGACACGGGTGTGTACTTGGCCGGATTGGTGCTCACGCTGCTGCCCTGGGCCGTCCGCAATCAGCACGTCCTCGGCGACTTCGTGCTGACCACGCCGAACTTCGGCCAGAATTTCGCGATGGGCAATACCGCCGAGGCGACCGGCACGTACATGGAGTTCAAGACCGGCTCGGGTCGCGGCGAGGACGAGCAGCTTTACTGGACGCAGGAGGTCGCGCGGGCCATCGGCCGCACGCCGACCGCCCAGGAGGTTTCGGACTACTACCTGAACCAGGCCCTGACGTGGATGCGGTCCGACCCCGCGGCGTGGCTGCGGCTCCAGTTCAAGAAGCTCTGGATGGTCTGCAACGCCTACGAGTTCTATGACACCGAGGACTTGTATCTCTATCGCGAACATGCCCCGCTCTTGCGGCTCGATCACGTTTGGCATTTCGGCGTGCTGCTGCCGCTGGCGGCGGCGGGGCTGGTGCTCACACTGCCGCAGTGGCGGCGGTTGTGGCTGCTGTACGGCTGGCTCGTGCTCAACGCCCTGGCGGTGGTTATCTTCGTCGTGTTTGGGCGGTACCGCTTTCCACTGATCCCGGTCCTGTGCGTGCTCGCGGCGGCGGGGCTGGTGACCGGGTGGACGCAGATTCGCCGGCGCCAGTTTCGGCCGCTCGTGGTGGCCGCCGGCGTGCTCGCTGTAACGGCCGTGGCGGCCAATTGGACGATCGACGCGCCGCGCGGACCGCAGCCGATGTCGTACGTAAATCACGCCGCCGTCCTGCGGGAGGCCCATCGCTATGACGACGCGCTCGCGGAGACCCGGCGGGCGCTCGCGCTGGCGCCCGACGACGTGGCGGCCAATCTCGCAATGTGCAGCACGCTGCTGGAGGTGGGCGACTACGCGGGCGCCGCGACGTATGGCGAGCGGGCCCGTGCCGCCGCGCCCGAGTACGCCGCGACGTACGCCGCGCTCGCCAGCGCCCTGAACGGACTCGGGCAGCCGGAGCGTGCGCTGGAGTTGTATCGGCGGGCGCTGGAGCTGGACCCGGACGATTACCGTGCGATGAGTGCGCTGGCGTCCGCCCTGGCGCGGCAGGGACAGACGGACGCCGCGCTGGCGCTGTACGACAAGCTGCTCGCGAGCGCGCCGGATTTCGCCGAGGGTCACACCAACCGCGGCAACACGTACTTCCTGGCCGGGCGTTTGGACGAGGCGGCGCGGGACTACGAGCGGACGCTCGCCTTGCGGCCCGATTCGGTCGAAGCGCTGCACAACCTCGGGCAAGTCGAGCTGCGCCGCAGGCGCACGGACCGCGCGATCCAGCTCTTCGAGCGGGCGCTTCAGATCGATCCGACGTACGAGCGCGCGCGGCGGGCGTTGGAGCAGACGCGTGCGGCTCAGCGCCAGTAGCGGCCGGCGCCCCTGCCGGCCGTCGGAGGCCGACGAGCCCCCTACGGCCGACAAGGGGGTCGGCGGTGGTTTGGGTGCCACGGCCGTGTCGGCCGTGAGAGCGCAAGGCCGGCGGGGCCCGTCAGACTCCTACGGCCGACACGGGGGTCGGCCGCTACAGATCGTGTTCGTGTGCAGCCGCACGAAGCCGCCGTCGCCGATGCGGGTGAAACGCATTGGGCCGGGCCAGCGCGGCGCGTCGCGCACGCGGTGCGGGCCGAGCCCGCTGAGCGGACCGGGGGAGTCGCGTCCGCCGATGAGCAGCGGGGCCACGTAGATATGCAATTCATCCGCCAGATGCAGGTCGATGAAGCGGCCGAGCACGCGACCCCCGCCTTCCACCAGGACGTTCGTGAACGCTGCGGCACCCAGCGCGTCGAGCACCGCCGGCAGCGACACC
>CAYMXT010000036.1:0-24468 GCA_964394415.1 uncultured Planctomycetales bacterium | reverse complement strand
TGAGACGGGTGTCCGAACTCGCTAGGGCAGTGGCACCCAAGGGCTGTCGGCTTGCGACACGCTCTGAGACGACGGCCCCGGACTTGCGTCCGGGGTTCGGATAGTCGGCCGGTACGAGATTCCCATCTCGCACCCGGCGACGGCCCCGGACTTGTGTCCGGGGTTCGGATAGATGCTCCTCGAAACGGAGACGGCGGTGCGGCCGATAAGAACGGCGCACAGGAACCCACATTCGTGGCCGGCCGGACTCGACCGAAGCTGGACTAGAATCGATATACTTGTACGAGAGGCACGAACACGGTCCCTTTCTCGGCGCCCGCGGCTACGCCGGGCGCTACCACACTTGCGAGGTAGAAGCATGAGGTCTTGCAAACTATTCACGGGCGTTCTCGTCGCGTCGTTCGCCACGGCCATCGTCCTGGCCGATACGGCGGCGAGTGAAATTGGGACTTATCAACGCTACGAATGGCGGGCGAGCACGTTCAAGCCGTCCGCACAGCAGGAAACGGCCGTCGCCGTCGATCGCGATGGGCAGATGGTCACCGTCTGGTCGAGTCGCCGGCAAAACGGCGGGATGTCGGGTGTGTACGCGCAGCGGTTCGACGCGCGCGGCGTGGCCATCGGCCACGAGACCGCCCTAAGCCTGTGGCCCGCGGCGCAGCAGACCGAGCCGGCCGTCGCCGTCGATGCCCTGGGGCACACGTGGATCGTGTGGCAGGCGTTCGGCCAGGACGGACAAGCGGGGTCGATCATCGCGCGGCGTTTTGACGCCGCATTCGCGGGGAGCAGCGAGCTCGCGGTGAACCAGGAAGCCCGCGGGCACCAGGGCCAGCCGGTACTTGCGACTTCGCCCGATGGTCCCGTGATGATCGTCTGGACGTCGCAGCGCGGACCGCGCGACCCCGGGCAAGTGCGCGGCCGCATCTTCACCGCCGACGGCGCGCCGTTGACCGATGAATTCGCCATCAGTGCGGCGGACGACCGGGCGGAGGTGACGCCCAGCGTCGCCGCCGGCCGCGATGGCAGCTTCGCCGTCGCCTTCAGCGTCTTCGACACGAACCTCGATCCGGCCGGAATTCGCTTGCAGCGCATCAGTGCGTGCGGTGAACGGCTGGGCGACGAACTGTCGGTCTGCGGCCCGGAGCGACAGAGCCAGATTGAACCCGTCCTCGCGGCGACGCCGACGGGTTACGTGGTCGCGTGGCTCGACGCTGAGAGCGACGGCGACGAATACGCCGTGCTCGCCCGGCGGCTGGACCTCGCGGGCCAGGCGCGCGACGAACCATGCGTCGTGAACACCACGTCGCGCGGCACGCAGAGCGGCCCGGCGATCGCGGTTGCGGCGGACGGCTCGTTCGCCGTGGCGTACAACAGCCTGGATGCGGATGGCGCCGGGATCGCGGCCCAGCTTTTTGCCGCCGACGGCACGCCGCGCGGCGGGGAGTTTCCGCTCACGCGCGCCACGCAGGGTCGGCAGACGCTGCGTTCGGCGGCGAGCACGCAGCGGTTGGCTTGGGGTCTGTACGGCGAGCTGATCTGCGCGTGGAACGGCGACGCGGGCCTGGGCGACGAGAACAGCGCGAACATCACAATGCTGACCTCAGCGCCGCTCGCGCTGGCCAGCGTGACACAAGGTGTCACCGATGACATGCCGGTCGCCGGGCCGGCGCTGGCGCTGGCCGGCGGGCCCGAGCCGCACCGCCCGCCGACGTTTGACCCGAACATGATTGACACGTCGCCGCGCGAAATTCGCACGGAGACGGACGAGCCCTTTGGCTTCACGGCGATCAACAGCACGGGCTGGACGCCGCCGGACCCGCACATGGCGGTCGGTCCCGAGCACATCGTGGTAATGACCAACGGTGCGATTGCGTTCTTCCAGAAGGACGGGACGCTTGATTTTCAGCAGATCATCGAAGGCTCGAGCGGTTTCTGGGGCGCCCAGGGCGCGACCGGCTTCGTGTTTGATCCGGAGGCGGTGTACGACGAGCTGAGCGGCCGGTTTTTCGCGATGGCGGCCGAAGCGAATGCGCCGCCGAACCAGACCAAGTCGTACGTGCTGGTGGCCGTTTCGGATGACTCAAACCCCAACGGGACGTGGTACAAGTACCGCTTCGACACGACGACGCTGGCGGGCAACATGTTCGACTCGCCGAACATCGGCGTGGACGCGGACGTGATGTACATCACTGGCGACGGCTTCGGCATTTCCGCGAATTACCCGGTTTACACGTTCGACAAGGCGTCGCTGCTCGCGGGCCAGCCGCCGGCGGTGCAGAAGTCGACGACGCTCTCGACGTCGACGCAATCGGCGGGTATTCCGCCGGTGTCGTTCGACGCCCCGCCGGCCTACTACATGCTGGAGCACCAGGAAGGGTCGAGCCGGACGCAGGTGCGGCTGATCGCGTTGCGCAACCCGCTGACGACGCCGACGTTCGCGACGTACAACCTGACCGTGCCGGCCTATAGCGCCCCCGGCGACCCGGTGCAGAAGGGCACCAGCATCCGGCCGGAGACGTTTGACGCTCGTTTCTGGAGCGTCGCGTACCGCAACGGCTACCTGTGGGGCACGCACCACGTCAACAGCAGCCCGGTGCAGGCCCGCTGGTATCAAATCGCGATGAACGGCTGGCCGACGTCGGGGCAGAACCCGTCGCTCGTGCAGACCGGCATCATGAACCCGGGCACGGGCATCCACACGTTCTTCACCTCGATCACGGTCAATGCCCGCGGCGACGCGGCCATGACCTTCGCCCGCAGCTCGTCGAACGAGTACATCTCGATGAACACGACGTGGCGCTGGGCCCACGACCCCAACAACACGTTCCAGCCCATCACGATCGAGAAGGAGAACACGGGTCCGTACGCCGGCGACCGCTGGGGCGACTATTCCGCCGTCGAGGCTGACCCGGCGAACATCATGTGGTTCTGGGCGCATCACGAGTACGCGGTCGGCTCGACCTGGAAGACCTGGGTGGCCCGCGTTTCGCTGCCCTGGATCACGGGTGACATGAACTGCGACGGCCTGGTGAACTTCGACGACATCAACCCCTTCGTGCTGGCCCTGACCGGCCAGGCGGCGTACGAAGCCGAGTACCCCTACTGCAACTGGTGGGTCGGCGACTGTAACTACGACGGCACGGTTGATTTTGACGACGTGAACAGCTTCGTCAGTTTGATCGGAGGTTGAGCAAGCGACTGGGTGTCGCGCGCGGACTTCAGCCCGCCGGGATGTACGAACGCACCCACGGGTGGCGTCGGTCACAGGTCGCCGCGGCGACTCGCTGTGGCGAACCGAAGCCACCCGTGGATCGTGCGCCCGGTCGGCGTTTCACCCCGGACGGGCCCCGCGAACGAGCCAGGGACCGCGAAGTTCCAGCTTCTTGGCGAAGGATCCGTGACGAAGGGGAGCGTCGCGCGCCAGGCTTCGTCGGCGGGTCTGGCTCCGCGGCGCGGTTTCAGTCTGCCCAAGCGCCCCCGCGTCGCCGCCGGTCACGCCTGCGCCGGCTCTTCCTCGCCCTCCGGCTCGGCGTAGCGGAACGCGGACCGTTCGCCGTTGCCGCGGTGCTTGCCGCTGATCGCGTACTCGGTCGCGCGCAGCTCGCGGAGCACGGTGATCTTGATTTCGCCCGGGAAACTCGCCACGTCCTGCTCGATCTTCAGCGCGATGTCGCGGGCCAGCTTCAGCGACGAGCGGTCGTCCACCCGCTCCGCATCGACAATCACGCGCACCTCGCGACCGGCCTCAATCGCGTACGCCTGCCGCACGCCGCTGAATGACGTCGCGATCGCTTCCAACTCCTGGAGCCGCTTGATGTAGCGCTCGATCGACTCACGCCGGCTGCCGGGCCGGGCGGCACTGATGGCATCCGCCGCCGTCACCAGTGGGGTGTACGGGTGCGTCGCGGCCACGTCGCCGTGGTGGCCCTGAATCGCGTTCAGCACGGCGGCGGGTTCATTGAACCGCCGGGCGAATTCGTAGCCGACCTTGGTGTGGCTGCCTTCCTGCTCGTGGTCGAGGGCCTTGCCGAGGTCGTGCAGCAGGCCGCAGCGCCGCGCGAGGGCGCCGTCCAGCCCCAGTTCATCGGCCATCAGCCCGCACAGGTACGCGACCTCGACGCTGTGCTTGAGCACGTTTTGCCCATAGCTCGTGCGGTACTGGAGCCGGCCGAGCACGTCGAGGATCTTCTTGTTCACGCCCGCGACGTTCGCGGCGGTCGCCGCATCGCGGCCGGCGATCACGACCTTCTCGTCGACTTCCTTGGTGACCTGGGCGACGATTTCCTCGATGCGGGTCGGGTGGATGCGCCCGTCGCGGATGAGTTGGTCCAGCGACTGACGGGCAATCTCCTTGCGCACCGGGTCGAAGCACGAGACCTGCACGATCCCGGGCGTGTCATCGACGATCACCGTCACGCCGGTGGTCTTCTCGAACGCCCGGATGTTGCGGCCCTCGCGCCCGATCACGCGGCCCTTCATCTCGTCCGTCGGCACGTCCACGGTCGCGATGGTCGTCTCACAGGTGTGCTCAGCGGCGTAGCGCTGAATGGCCGAGATGACGATGTAACGGGCCTTCTCGCGGGCGTTGTCCTCCGCGGTCGTGATGATCCGCTCGACGAGCTGCCCGGCCTCCTTCTCGACCTCCTGCTCGATCTGCTTCAGGCACAGGGCGCGGGCCTGATCGGGGGTCAGGCGCGAGAGTCGAAGCAGTTCCGCCCGTTGCTGGGCCAGCGTGGCCTCGACCTGGGTCTGCTTCTCGCTGACCCCGCGCGCCTGTTCCGTAAGCTGCGTGCGGTCCTGCTCGAGCTTGCGCTCCTTGGTCGAGAGCACGTCCTCTTTCTTGGTCAGGGTGTCCTCGCGCTTGTCAAGGCGTCGCTCGACGGCACGCAGCTCATTCCGCGTCTCGGCCGTCTCGCGCTCGAAGCGCGCCATCGCTTCGAGGGCTTTCTTCTGGGCCTCGACGTCGGCCGCGGCGAGGCGTTCGGACGCGCGGCTCTCGGCCTCCGTAATCAGGCGGCTGGCCGCCTCCCGGCCGAGCTGGAGGGAATGCTGAGCGCGGTAGCGCGTGTACAGCCAGACGGCGATGCCGCCGGCGACCAACGCGGCCAACGTCCAGGCAATCTGCCCGGCGTCGGCGAGCACGAGATGTTGGGGGAACATGTTTTCATCCGCCTTTTTTGAGTTTGAAAAGGCGGGGCGGTTTAAGACGCGCCCCACAGCCTGGGCGCGATGGCGGGCTGATATTCCGATGAAGCGGCGCCGCAAGAAACCGCGCGCCGGTTGTTAGCACGCGCTCTCGCTAGCGCTCCGCGACGGACGTCTCGGCCAGGAACCTGATGATGAACACGAATGAATAGGGTATGATTCGTGGTGCCTCGCGGAAACCTCGTCCGTGCCGCCGCGGCTGCCTCAGCGGGCCGCGGCTCTCAATCTCGCTACTCCAGAATCGAGCCTTGGCGCCATCCGCACGCCGGCGCATCGACCAAGCGCGGCAGGCGGCGCACAACCATCGTTACCCAAATAACCTACACAACAACGTGACCGATTATAACCGAACCGCTCCCGGATTCCAGACCTCGCGCGACACGATTCCGCCAAGTCGCCAGAAACCGACCAAGCCAGCCCCGAAACCGCGCACGGACGTTGCCGATCCGTCAGAACCAGCGTACCATTGCGGCTGGGTCATGCCCCCGCGGCAGGAGGTCTGATGGTTCCAGCTCCAATCGAAGCACCCGCCACCCGGGCTCCGACCCACACCGTTCATTGGGTGATCGCGATTCTGCTCGCCGTTATCGCGACGCTGCTTTGGACGCGGTCGTCGGGCGGTGTGTTGCCCGCGGCGCTGGCGCAGAGCCAGGGCTTGGCCGGCGCGCGCGGCATCTTCGCGTTCACCGGTCCGCTGAGCCGCGACCAATACGGCCTTTTCATGATGGACGTGGACCAGGGCACCGTCTGGTGCTACGCCTTTGAAACCGCCGGCGGCGCCAGCAAGCTGCGGCTTGTCGCCGCGCGCACATGGATTTATGATCGCTATTTGCAGGACTTTAACTGTGCATCGCCCGACTTCCGGATGGTGCAGCAGCTTGTGAATCAGCAACGCACCCGGACGGGCGGCGACGGATCCGCGGATGAGCGGCCGGCGGACGCCCAGCCCGCGGCCCGGGATGCGACGCCGCCGAAGAAGTAGCGCCCGCGGTCTGCGGCAGGAGTACACGCATGGCCGGCAAGCCGTTTTATTCGCTTGAAGAGGTCTCCGCCCGACTGGGGAAGACAACGGATCAGATCAAGGCCCTCGTTCGCGAAGGGTCGCTGCGCGAGTTTCGCGACGCCGGCAAGGTGTTCTTCAAGGCGGAGGACATCGAGCGACTCGCCGCGCCGCCGCCGGTCGACTCCGCGGAGATTCTGCTGGAACCGGTTGGAGACGTTCCACCCGCCGACGGCCTGCCGGATGTCGGCGAGGATTCCTCTGGCGGTACTAGTATTATCGGACTTGAGCCATTGCCTGAAGAGCAGGAGGAAGAGAAGAAACACGGGACGGCCATCACGACCCGCGGCATCGGGGTGTTCGACGACGACGAACTCGAAACCGACACCGATCCGATGGCCAAAACGCAGATCACAACCGGAGCCACGGACGACGCGGTCACCTTGGAAGGTGCCGGTAGCGGTTCCGGTCTGCTTGATCTGGCCCGCGAAGCAGACGACACGGCTCTCGGAGCAGATCTGCTCGACGAAATCTACCCCGGCGAAGAAGCCGCCGCCCCGCCCGCCGCCAAATCCGGGGCCCAAATGGAAGCCGAGCCCGAGTCTGAACCCGAGCCGGAGCCGGTCTCCGCGGGCTCGGCGCTCGCCGAGCCTGTGCTCGAGGAAGCACCCGGCGCAGGCGAAGTGCTGGTCGCAGGCCCAGTCGCGGCCGGCGATCCGACCGAAGGCATGTTCTCCGGCTTGCTCGTCGGCGCGATGATCCTCATGGCCCTGGCGTGTTCCGTCGTTGGCGGCGTCGTGCAAGGCTACCTGCCCGATTACGGACGCTTCCTCGGCGACGGCTCGATCTTCTTCTTTTTCCTTGGGGCCGCGGTCCTGCTCGCGGTCATTACCTTGCTCGCGGGCTGGTTCCTGGGCCGCGCCCTGGGCGGACGGCGGTAGACCATGCGTCGTGGGGCTTGCGAACTGCTGTTCGGCGTCGCGCTCGCGGGCGCGCTCGCCGGCTGCACGGACCAGCGCGCCGAGCGCGATTTCCAGCTTCGCAAGACGGAGCAGGAGCGCGACACGCTCCGCGAGCGCCTGACCGCGGAGCAAGCGAAAACCGTGGCGCTGACCAAGCAGAACACCGACTTGGACCAGGAGCTGCGCCTCGCACAGGCCGAAGTCGGCCGGCTGAACGACGCCGTCGCAAAGTTGGATGAATTCAAGCGCCTGGCGCAAGAACAACTCGCGCAGCTCAAGACCACCGAACTAAAGCGGCCCGAAGTCCCGCCGTCGCCACTGCCCGCAGCCACCGACGCCGCGCTCCAGGCGCTGGCGGCGAAGTACGGCGACCGCGTGTGGTACGAGCGTGGCCGGGGGGCGATCAGCTTCGCGAACGACCGGCTGTTCGACCCGGGCAGCGACATGGTGCGCACGGACGCCCTGGCCGCGTTGCAGGATTTGGCCGGCGTGCTCGCCAAGCCGGAGCTGACTGAATTCGAGATCATCGTGGTCGGCCACACCGACACCAACCCGATCACCAAGCCCGAAACACAAGCGAAGCACCCCACGAACTGGCACCTCTCCGTGCATCGCTCCATCGCGGTGAAGGACGTGCTTGACAAGGCCGGACTCCCCGCTGCCCGACTCGGCGTGATGGGCTATGCCGACCAACGTCCGCTCAGCGACGATCCCGCCCGCAACCGTCGCGTCGAGGTTTTTATCGTCCGCAAGGGGGGGCTTCAGGCGTTTCAGCCGGTTCGGCCGCCAGCACCCATCCCAAAGCGGTGACCGGGGCGGCCAAACCGTCTGCAACATCTCCGCTGGACCAGCTTGCCGGGCGTTACCCCGCTCTTGACCAGTGGTCGCTATAATGCAAAGTGCTGTCGGGCCGTCTGAAACCCGCGAGAGCGAAGGAGAGAAGTTCCATGTTCATGCTGTCCCTGTCCGTTGCGCTGGCGCTGACGTGTGAGCGCGCCCCGGAAACCCCGTCCACGCCGGCGATCACCGCCCTGACGACCGTCCGCGTCGCGAGCGGCCTGACGCTGCCGCTGTACGTCGCCGCCCCGCCGGGCGACTTTGACCGTTTGTTCATCGTCGAACAACGCTCCGGCACGCAGGGCCGCATCAAGATTCTGAATCTCGTCACCGGCGTCGTAAACGCCACGCCCTTCCTCACCGTCAGCGGCGTCAGCACCGGCAATGAGCAGGGCCTGCTCGGCCTCGCCTTCCATCCCGACTACGCCACGAACGGCTACTTCTACGTCAACTTCACGAATACGTCCGGGACGACGGTCATTCGGCGGTACACCGCGTCGGCGGACCCCAACCTCGCCGATCCCAACAGTGCCCAGCAGGTGCTGTCCATCGCTCAACCCTATTCAAACCACAACGGCGGCTGGATTTCATTCGGCCTCGACGGATACCTTTACATCGGCATGGGCGACGGCGGCAGCGGCGGCGACCCCCAGAACAACGCCCAAAACGTCAACTCCCTGCTCGGCAAGATGCTGCGCCTCGATATCAACAGCGACGGTTTCCCCGCCGACCCGAACGCCAACTACGCCATTCCGCCGACCAACCCGTTCGTGGGCGTCAACGGCCGCGACGAGGTCTGGGCCTACGGCCTGCGAAACCCCTGGCGATGCAGCTTTGACCGCCTGACCGGCGACCTTTACATGGGCGACGTCGGCCAGAACGCCTGGGAGGAAGTCAGCTTCCAGCCCGCCGCCAGCACCGGCGGCCAGAACTACGGCTGGCGCTGCTATGAAGGCAACCACGCCTACAACACCAGCGGCTGTCCGTCGCCCACGACGATGGTCTTCCCGATCTACGAGTACGCCCAAGGCAGCAGTCACTGCTCCGTCACCGGCGGCTACGTCTACCGCGGCAACCAGATTTGCGATCTCCGCGGCACCTACTTCTTCGCCGACTACTGCTCCGCCCGCATCTGGTCCTTCCGCTACGACGGCTCGAATCTCACCGAATTCCTCGATCGCACCACCGAGCTCGACCCCCCCGGCTCGCTGGCGATCAACACCATCACCTCGTTCGGCGAGGACGCGGCCGGCGAACTGTACATCTGCGACCAGGGCGGCGAGGTCTTCAAGATCGTCCCCGTCGGCCCCGGCAAGGGCGATCTGAACTACGACGGCGTGGTGAACTTCGACGACATCAACGCCTTCGTCCTCGCCCTGACCGATCCGGCCACCTACCAGTCCACCTACGGCTATCCGGCGGAACAGGCCGGCGACCTGAACTGCGACGGCGTCGTCGATTTCGAGGACATCAACCCGTTCGTGGCCCTGCTCGCCTGAGCCGGTACCACGCCCGGCGAACCCTTCGCTCGCGGACTACGATTTCCGACAATCCCCGGCGACCACGTCGCTGGTCATGGCCGGTGTGCGCCGCTTTGTCCCGCCCGGCCGATTCCGTAATATAGGATGTGCGTCAACTTCCCGCCGCCGCGGTCCCGCACGGGAACGCGCGGACTGAATGGGCGTGCGCGAATGGGCAGCGCGTGTCCGAGCCACGAGCGCAAGCTCGCGGACAAACTTGCAACCGCTTGCGCGGTCGGCTCGGATCTGGGCTGCCGAATCGCGCACGGTGATTTAGCTTGAGAGGAGCACGACCGTGAACACTGGCATCGCTCGCCTGGCGCTGCTCGCGGCGCTGGCCGCCGTGGTCGGGGCCGCCTGGGCCGCCCCGCCCGCCGCGTCGTTTCTGAGTCCCAGCCAATACACGTTTCGCCCCGGCGATGCGCTGACTTTGCGCTTCGCCGCCGGCCCAGCCCACGCCGCGCAGCCCACCCCTTGGCCCGCCGACGAAATCGAGTGGTTTTTCGTCCGCGGCGGCGGCGAGCAGGAAAACCGCCATGAGGTTCGGCCGGAGCGGGCCGCGGACAATTTTCTCCGCGTGAATGTGCCGCATCCCGGCGTGACCGTGCTCGGCACGAACCGCACGACGCTCCTCAAGGACGTCACCGGGGCCGAGCTGCGGGCATTCGCGGAGCAGAACCTCGCGGAGCTGCCCGAGGCGGCGAAAACGCTCGCGGCGGACCGCCCGCTCCGTGTGCGACAATTCTCCTCCGCCAAGACGTTCGTCCGGGCCGACGACGGCAGCGTGGAACCCTCCGCCATCGCGACCCGCCGCACCGGGCAGAAGGTCGAGCTGCGGCCCCTGTTCGATGCCACCGTCGCACACGTTGGCAGCGATCTGCCCGTGTTCGCGTACGTGGACGGCGTGAAGCAGCCCGGCCTGCTCGTGCGGGCGACGCACGTCGCCAGCGGCAAATACCAGACGTTTACGACGGACGCCGAGGGCTCAGCCCGTTTCCGCATCGACGCGACGGGCGCCTGGCGGATCGAGTTTCACCAGCTTGTGCCGCCGGGCGGCGAAGCCGGGGCGGATTGGGTTCTGTATACCGGCACGCTGAGCTTTGAGGTGAAAGGAGGCGCCCAATGACACCGCGGAAATTCGCTAGAGTGCTGGTGCTGGTGTCCCTGGCTGCGGTTGCGGCGCCGATGGTGCTGGCGTTTGACTGGCAGGAACTGGGCCCGGCCCCGATCACCACCGGTCCGTATACCGGCCGCGTTTCCGCGGTCGCCTGTCACCCCACGAATCCGAATCTGTACTACGTGGCCGGCGCCGACGGTGGCATCTGGCGGACCACCGACGGCGGCACCACCTGGACGCCCGTGACGGACCACATGCCGACCTTGGCGATGGGGGCGCTGGCCATCGACCCCGTCGATCCAAACGTCATCTACGCAGGCACGGGCGAGGCCAACTACGCAAATCACAGCCGGTATGGACTCGGACTCTACAAGTCTACAGATAGCGGCGACACCTGGACGCAACTGGCCGAGGCCGATTTCGGCGGTCGGACCTTTTCCAAGATCGTCATCAATCCGCAGAATACACAGACTTTGTACGCCGCCATCGCCCGCGCCGGCGGTTTCCCCGGCGGCACGTTGCCTGCGGCCAAGGGTCACCCCAATCGCAACGGTTCCGTCGGCGTTTTCCGCTCGCTCGACGGCGGCCAGACCTGGACGCAACTGCTCAACGGCTTGCCCAACCAGGCCGCCACCGATCTGGCGATTCACCCGACGAATCCGCTGATCGTGTACGCCGCGATCGGCCATCCCTTCGGCTCAACACAGAACGGAATCTACAAGACGACCGATGGCGGCAATCTCTGGACCAAGCTCGCCGGCGGCTTGCCGAGCACCAACGTCGGTCGCATCAGCGTCGGTCTGGCCCCCAGCCAGCCGGCCCGCGTGTATGCCCTCTTTACCAATCAGGCCGACAGCGCCGGCGGCAGCGCCACGACCATGGGCGGTTACCGCACGGACAACGACGGCACCACCTGGAGTACGCTGGGCTCGCTCAGCGGCCTGCAATCCAGCTACGGCTGGTTTCTCTCCGTCGTCTCCGTCAAACCCAACGATCCCAACACCGTGATTATGGGTGGACTTGACCTCGTCCGCTCCACGAACGCCGGCGCAGCCTGGTCCTACATCACTCCGCCCCATGTGGACATGCACGCGCTCGCCTGGGACGCGTCGCTGCGCCTGGTGTGCGGCGACGACGGCGGCGTCCACCGCACCGCCAACGTGGGCGGAAGCTGGACTTCTCACAACAATGGACTCGGCACCATCCAGTTCTACGCCGGCCTTTCCACGCACCCGACCGATGACAACACCATGATCGGCGGCATGCAGGACAACGGCTCCAATCGCCGCAATACCCCCACCATGAACTGGACCCAGATGTACGGCGGCGACGGCGGGTGGACGCAGCTTGACCAAAACAACCCGCTGCGCATGTTTGTCGAATACCAGGGCACCGGAAACCTGTACCTTTCGACAAATGGCGGCAGTTCGTTTGGCTATTCCGGTTCAGGCATTAGCTCAGGTGATCGCAATTGCTTCCTGCCGCCCTATCTCATCGATCCGAGCAACTCCCAACGCATGTTGTACGCGACGCACCGCCTCTACCGCAGCACCAACGGCGGCGGAAGCTGGACCGCGCTGTCCGGGGACCTCACCGGCGGCGGCACGGCCGCGATTCGCAGCCTCGCCCAGTCGCCGTCCGATCCCAATTACGTCTATGTCGCAACCAACGATGGCCGCATCCAACGCTCAACCAACGGCGGTTCGACTTTCACGCTCGTCCTGACTGGCGTCCCCGGTTGGCCGCGCGTCACGCGCGAGCTGTTCGTCGATCCCACCAACCCGCTGACCGTCTACATGGCGGTCGCGAATTTCGGCCAAGCCCAGATTCAGCGCAGCACCGATGGCGGGCAGACCTGGCAGCCGCTCGATGCCACTTTTCCGGACATCCCGGTGAACGTCGTCGCGGTCGATGGGCGCGGCAATCTGCCCGTCATCTACGCCGGCGCCGACGATGGGCTGTACCGCTCCATCGACGACGGCGCCACGTGGCACCGCTACGGCACCAACTTCCCGCACGCCGCAGTGATCGACCTGCGGCTCGAAGCGCCCGCGCCGCGCCGGCGCCTCATCGCGGCCACCCAGGGCCGCGGCGCCTGGCGGGCCCCCGTCTGCATCCCCGGCGACATGAACGACGATGGACTTGTAGACTTCGACGACATCAGTCCTTTTGTACTCGCGCTGTCCGACCCGGCTGCGTATCAGGTCTTGTATCCACAACTCGACCCGCACCTGTCGGGCGACATGAACGGCGACGGAGTTATAGACTTCGACGATATCAGCGGCTTCGTCGCACTGCTCAGCGCCTAGCGCGCGGCGGCGCGGCGCTCAGCGCCTAGCGCGCGGCGGCGCGGCGCATCAGAACGCGCAGCGCTGAATCACCGTGCGCGATTCGGGAGCGCAGACCCGAGCCGACCGCGCGAGCGGTCGCAAGCATGTCCGCGAGCTGGCGCTCGGGGCTGGACAGGCGCCGCCCATGCGCACACATCCATTTAGCGAGCGCCCGGCCCGCGCAGTGTGAAGATCCGCCCCGGCGGCACGCTTTCGCCCGCGCGCCGACTGAGCGCGATCGACGCCACCGCAACGTCCAGGCCGTTCGCGCCGGCGGCATCGCCAAACGCATCCGCCGTGCTGCGGTTCGGATCGCTCAGCAGCGCCAGCCCGCCGGGCGCGAGGTGCCGCGCGATGAACCTGGCGACCGGCTCCAGATTTCGCCGCTCATAGAGCACGTCCGCGGCGATGATCCGATCCGGGCGCAGTTCGTCGTACTGCTGTCGCCAATCCACGAGTTGTGTTCGCACGCCGATGCCGTTGCGACGGGCGTTCGCCGCGGCAAAGGCGAGTGCGTCTTCGTCGTAGTCCGACAGGATCACTTCATACCCGCGCCGCGCGGCCACCAACCCCGCGAGCCCAACGCCGCAGCCAAGCTCCAGAACGACCGGCGGTGGTCCGACTGGCACGGGCCACGCGCTGAGCACCTCCGCGAGCATCGTCGCGGCGGGCCACAGCGTGGCCCAATAGGGCAGGTATTCATCTTGCGCAAAGCGGGCCGCTACGCGCGCGTCTTCGAGCAGCGCATCGGAGTCCGTCGGCACGAGCAGCTCCAGGGTCACGTCGCCGACCGCGACCTGCTCACAGCGCACCTTTCGTCCGCGGAACTGGCCCATCGTCTCTCCGGTTGTAGCCGGCCATTTACGGCGGCTATGATGCGGCAGCGGGCGGTCGCTGGCCAGCACGCGGACGGCGTGCGGTGAAGCGCGCCGTTTCGCGGAGTGTGAGCGGGCAATGGCGGCGCTACCGAAACCGCGGCGCGACCCCGATGCGGGTGGACGGCTCGTGTCGTTTCAGCCGCGCTGGGCGGAGCTGGTCGCGTCCTGGGTGCATGATCCGCAGGTCGCGTACTGGGTGGCACCGAAGACGCCTCCTCCGATCACGGCAGCCGCGGTGCTGCGCTGGCGTGTCCCGGGACACGAGCAGTTCGCGCTGCTGCCGGCGAGTGCGGCGGAGCCGGTGGGCTACGGGGAGTTGAACCGGCTGGGCGCGTCGAGGGGTCAATACTGGATTGGTCATCTGGTGGTCGATCCGGGTCGCCGGCGCCACGGTCACGGGGCGCGGCTGGTGCAACTCCTGCTAGAGGAGGCGTTTGAGCGGCGTGGTGCCGTGCGTGTCTCCCTGGTGGTGTTTCCAGAGAACCAGGCGGCGCTGGAGTGCTACCGGGGGGCCGGGTTTCACGATGACGGAGAGGAATGGCAGGTGTTTTCCGCATACGGCGGGCGCGTGCGCCTGCTGCGCCTGGCGCGCAGCAGGTTCTAGATATGCTAGCATCTCGGTCGTTGTCTTCCGAACCCCCAACGCAGGTGGCGGGCTGATATGTCCGAGCTGTGCTCCAAGAGCTCGATCGTCAGCGCCGTTTCACGTGAAACGGATCCCGTCGCCGCTAATGTTGCCGTCGTCGTCGGGGTTACGAGGGAACTGTGAAGACGCCTGCTTCGTAGCCGACTGAGTTGCGTTGGTCCCGATCCTCAATCGCACAGCATTCCGCACTGCACGTATGAAGAAGCTCAGTGTAGCGCGTCGCGCCGAGCTCCTGCATCGCAGCGACCAACGCCGCAATCGCTCCCGCGCCACATGCGTTGCCGTTTAGCGCGGCCTCAGCGACGATTCCCGCGGAGTCAAGCGATTTGATCAAACCGACCAGACGCCTATCATTCACGTCCTTCGCCCAACGGATGCCGTCGGATCCGCGTCCGTGCGGCTCGAAGCCGAAGGCCGGACCGTAGTGCGTCAGGTCGGACGAACCCAAGAACCCGACGACACGGGGGTATGCTCTGGCTGCCGCCGCACACATCCGGCCGACTTGCGTGGCAGTCTCGGCGGGCTGAACGCTAATCGGCAGGATGCGCACGTCCGGGAGCAGGCGCTGTAGGATGGGCAACTGCACCTCAATCGAATGCTCGTAGCGGTGAGCGGCCGGCGCAGCGACGAAAAGCGGTGATTCGAGCAACGTCCGCGAGAGTTCACCGTCAATCTGGATATCGCCAAGTGGTGTCTGCCACGTGCCGGCAGCATCGACGCTGGCTGGGTTCCGATCCCGCGTATGGACGGCACCGAAGATGACGACGGTCGCCGGCTTCGCCGCCGCCACCGCTGCGATCGCCAGGGCGGCCGTCGATCCGCTGTAAACCCAGCCGGCGTGTGGTACGACCCCACCAAGAGCAGGGATGGCCGCTTCGCGAGGCAGTAACTCATCTACGAGCCGCGCGCAAACTTGCGGGTCGGACGGATAGAAGCGCCCCGCCACCGCCGGCGTGCGGATGGGCGACATGGGGACTACTCCAGATGTGTCGGTGCGCCGATCAGTTTGGAGATCAGATCGAACTCATCGAGGCTGTGGTATGAGATCACGACCCGACCCGAGTTCTTTCGTTTGCCGGCTCGAATGCTCACCGGCAGTCCGAGCGCCTTGCTGAAGGCCTCTGCTACCTCGCCCAGATGGTGCTTTTGGGTGGAAGGCGTATCGCGCTCGGCGTCTGGCCTGAGTGGTGGCGCAAGCTCGGAAGAATGACGTACGAGCTCCTCAACTTGGCGGACGGCGAGATTCCTGCGGGCGGCGAGCTTTGCAAGCGCTAGTTGGCGCTTTGCGTCGTTGATTGCGGCTAGCGCGCGGGCTTGACCCATACCGAGTTCACCGGTACCAAGCAGGTAGCACACTTCAGGCCGTAAGTTAAGCAGCCTCAAATAGTTGGAGATGTTTGCCCGGCTCTCGGATAGCCGCTGAGCCAGCTCCTCGATCGTGCCACCAAACGTATCGAGGTAGTGTTTGTATGCGGCTGCGCGTTCGAGTGGGGCTAAATCCTCGCGCTGAAGGTTCTCGACGAGTGCGAGTTCGAGGGCTTGCGAATCCTGAATGTTGCGTACAACTGCTGGAACCGATGTCAGGCCGGCCAGTTTCGCGGCACGCCAGCGGCGTTCACCGGCAATCAGCTCGTAGTTTCCGTCGATCTGCGGACGAACGACGACGGGTTGCAGCACGCCGACCTGACGGATCGAATCGGCAAGCTGTGCCAGCGTTACGTCGGAAGAAGTCGTTCTTGGCTGAAGGTGGTTTGGGACGATGTGGTCGATCGAGATGTTCAGTGTGGCCTGATCATCCGTCATCGTCAAGCGTGTATTGATTGGCGCTTCTGGTGGTTGGGCTGGCTTGGATGGGATAAGGGCACTTAGGCCCTTGCCAAGACGTTGGGTAGGCTTGTTCATGGCGCGCTCCAGGTTTGCGCAGCAGCGTACGCGCGGCGTACACAGAGTGTCAACTGGCCGCGTCCGCCGTTTCACGTGAAACGTCCGCAGGTGTTGCGCATCACACGCCGGCCGCGGGGGGCGTTGCCCGCGCGCATATGAATACTATAAATGAGCGAAATTCTATACCGGAGCGCGGGCCAGCTCGCGGAAACGCGCCAGCAGGTGGCGGTGGCGGCGCTGCCGGGCACCGAAGCCGAGCTGGTCCATTTCGCGCTCCGCGACGTCGGCCGGCAAACCGTCCACGTGGACGCGATACAACGCGCAGAACAGCAGCGTGCGCTGCTGGCCGAGCCGACAGTGGACGAGCACCGGTCGTTGCGGGACCGCTCGACAAAGATCGAGAAACTGTCGGGCCTGCGCCGCAGTCGGCGGATTCCTGTGATTGCACGGAATGGCCGCGAATTCCACGCCGCGGGCGCTGCACACTTCACGCTCGGCGGCTTCCCAACCGTCCGGGTCGTCCGCGTCGCGCGTGCCGCGCAGGCTGACCACCGTGCGCAAGCCGAAGCGCTCGATCAATTCGACGAGCTGGGCGGGTGTCGGCTGCCCGCAGCGATACAGCACGCCCTCGGCCACGACGCCGAAGTGCTGCAGGCCGTCGTAGGGGGCTCGAAAGAGCCGACGAATGAAGCGCGGGACATTCACGCGGGGAGACTCATGTTCAGACCGCGGCGGGCGGGACGCCCACCCCACTGCGCCTAGGGCCGGGCAACCAACTGAAACGTCGTCCGTTCCTGGGCGACCTTCTGCCCGAGTTTATCAACTACCGTGGTTTTTGCCACGTAGGCGCCCGGGGCCAGTGCGGCGGGCAGCCGCACGAGGCGGGGAATGAAGCAGTCCCGGCGACGATTGCGGCAGCGGTCCACGATGTTCGTGTCCTTCAATTCCAGGACCGCCTCGCCGGCGCGGTTGAGGAGTGTCGTCGTCAAATCGAAGGTGCTTGTGAACCACCCGTCTTCGCTCTGCTCGCTGACGAAGTCGCTGACTTCACAGTACAGGACGAACTCGTTCGGCACGCCGGCATTGAAGCGCGCCGGCTCCAGGGCGTCGTATTGGCCGAAGCCATACACCGCGCTGCACACCTTCACTGCCGGCAACCGCAGGTCGCTCAGCTTCTGAAGAGCGGTCTGCAATTGGTTCAGCTCGCGCGTCGCCGCCTGTACGGCGCCCGCCGGATCATCGGCCTGGCCCTCACGGATCGCGACCCAGGCCTCGATGAAGCGCGTTGCGAGTTCCTGCTGTTCGGCGGTGACGACCGCGAGCGGCTCACGCGCGCGGTCGTATTCCCCGGCGATGACCCACATCATCCGCCGATCAAGCTGTTCGCGGAACGAGTCATCCGCCGGCGGGCCCAGGCGTTCGAGCACGTCCGCCAGCGTCGTCGGGGCACCGGCCGCCGCCGCCGGTGCGTTGACGGCCGGGGTGTCGCTGACGGTCAATGCTGACGGCGGCGGTTCGGCGGGGAGCCTTGAATTCGCTTGTTCCGGCGGACGCGCTGGAACCGCCACCGCTGACGAAGAGGCGCCGGCGGCGGCGGTGGGCGGGGGTGGTGATGACAGACTTGGCGGCGCCGGCGGACTTGCTGTGACCTCCTGAGACGGCGGAGACGCCTGGTCGGCCGCGAGCGTCGCGGGTGCGTCGGCCGCCGTCTCCGGAGCTGGGGCCGGTTTTGCGTTCGAGACCCGATCGACCCACTTCTGGATCACGCCATGAAGCCTGCCGTCCTCGGGCTGGTCGGCGTTGGGCAGACTCTCATCGACCACCTGTGGCGGCTCGTCGGGTTCGTATCTGGCTGGCGACTCGTCGCCTGGCGTGGCTGACGGATTAAGTAGTGCGCAACCTGTTGAAATACAATATGTTATAGCTTGAATGAGGGCGCGAGAACCGACTGGCCAACGGACGATCGGTGCGTAAGACTTCCACGCGCGCGGGTTTGCGATGGCGGCATCCATGCCCTGAATCCTCACGAGCGCAGACCACGGCGATAATGTCCGGGAGCGGTTACGAACCAAGCGACGCGGTCTGCACGAGCAGTAGCTCAATACCTGTGTCTATCGACCGCAGACCGAGCTTGGCTTGTGTGTCGAGCTGGGCCAGGGCAGCGAGCAGGCGGCGAAGCACCTGGGGCGAGAGCCGGCGAAGGATCGCTTCGAGGTCACGTTCGCGACCCCACATCGCGACTTTGGGAGCGATTTCGGGAGTCTTGAACCCCCCGGCGAAGAGGGCGTGGGCCGCAAGATACGAGCGGACCTTGTACGCCAAGCCACCGACGCCGCGGTAGGCCACCGCCGTATCGGTCGCAAGTACTTGATGCCAAAGGCGTAACGCATCCTGAAGCCGGCCGAGCGCGGCGGCGTCCATCGTCGCGAAGATCTTCTCCTCGCGGCTCATGCCGACCAGCTCGGTCACGTCTGCCGTGGTGATGGCCGGGCGGTCGCCGACGAACAGCGCCAGCTTCTCCACTTCCCCGGCGAGCGCCCCGGCTGCGGGGCCAATCAGATCGATGAGCTTCGCGGTCGCGGCCGCCTCGATGCGCTTGCCGCGGGCTGTCGCCTCGGACGTGACGAATCCGACGAGCGCTTGGGCACGCAACTTCTTGCACTCGATGACTTCGCCGCTGGCGGTCGCAGCCTTGCACAACCGGGATGTTTTCAGGAAAGACCGACACTCGAGCACCAGCGTGCCGGTCGGCGACGGGCGGGTCAGGTAGGTCTCCAGCTTGTCGCGGTGGGCGGTGATGAAGGTGTCGGCGTCGCGAATGACGACCACGCGGCGGTCGGCCAGGAAGGGCAGCGTCGTCAGGTCTTCCAGCACGGCGGCGAGGCTGGGGCCGCCGTCTTCGGCGGGTCGACTGCCGTCGTACTCCGTCAGGGCGAGGGCGCGATCGACGTTCGGCGGCAAGAGCGCAGCGAGCGTCTTGGTCAGCGCGTTGATCTTCAGGTGCTGCTCATCGCCGGTGATGACGACGATCGGCGGGGCGGGGCGGGGCTTGGACATCGGGGGTCATTATTGACGATCACTGAGCGAGCGCACAGGCCGAGTTTTTGCTCAAGCCCCATATTGGATTTTGGAATTTGGATTTTGGATTGGCGCGACGCACTCGCCATGCGCTGGCTTGCGACACGCGGATCAGAACGCGACGCGCGAGCCAGCGAAAGCCCGT
Source organism: uncultured Planctomycetales bacterium (assembly GCA_964394415.1). Lineage (GTDB taxonomy): Bacteria > Planctomycetota > Phycisphaerae > UBA1845 > Fen-1342 > JAGVEP01. Next base: position 4,866 of record CAYMXT010000036.1, on the reverse strand, counting down.
GCTGGATCGCGCTCGCTTGCGCGTCGCGTTCTGACGCGCGGCGACCGATCACACACGGACGCACCAGTTCAAGAACAAACGCACCGGCCGGAGGCCGATGCTCCGGTCACTCCGTCGCGGCGTCGCTTTTCTTCGCCTTGCGCTGCTCTTCGAGCTTGGCGGGGTCGTAGAGGTTCTCGCCCTTCAGCAGCTTCTCAATCTGTTCGGTCAGCTCTTCTTCGAGCTTGGGCGAGCCGCCGACGTGGACGGCCTGGATTGTGCCCTTCTTGTCGAGCAGGAACGTGCAGGGAATCGCGGCCACCTTGAATTTTCGGCCGAGCTTGCCGTCCGCGTCGAGGAACTGCCGGAAGGTCAGCTTCTGGTCGGCGACGAATTTCTTGACCTTGGCGTCCATCCCCTTGGCGTCCTGGTTGACGCCGACGATTGTGACCGGCTTGTCGGCGAACTTCTCGGCGAGCTTCTGGATTTTCGGAATCGCCTGCACGCACGGCCGACACCACGTCGCCCAGAAATCCAGCAGCACGACGCGGCCGCGCAGCTCCTCCAGCGAAAACGGCTTCTCGTCCAGGGCCGGCCCGGCGATCGGTGGAGCCGGCTCGCCAACCAGCTCCTGCGGGTCCGGCATCGCGTAGAGCTGCTCCCAGTCGAACTCCTTGACCTTCTCGACGTCCTTGTCCGGCTTGTAGGTGAACCGCTCACCCTCCAGCACGTCGTTCGCCTTCACAGCGCGCAGGTTGATTGTGACGATGGCCCGGTCGATTTTCTTCGGCTTGCCGGGGGGGTCGAACTGTTCCTGGTTGCCTTCGCCGGCGGGTTCCGGATCGAGCAGGGCTTTCCGCAGGGCCGCCGTGAAGTCGATCCGCAGTTGCCCCAGCAGGCGGGTCTGTTCGTCGAACCACAGTGTGAACGGAATCGTCTCGCCCTCCAGCTCCAGCGGCGTGCGGGCCGCGTCGAGCAGCCCCGCGAGGCGCACGCCCGGCCGGCCGTCCTGTTCGGCCTTTTCCACCGCGGTGAATTCGCGGACCATCGGAAACAGCTCGGCGAGTTTCTGGTCCGGCCGATCGAGCGCGTGCAGGACCGGGTGGGGCGGGTCGTCGGCCATCAGCTCGGTGGACAGCTTCTCGAAGTCGAGCTGCGTGGGTGCTTCGGCCTCGGTGTACTGGCTGAGCGCGGCGACGAAGAGCCAGAGCTTCTGGCCGTCGCAGTAGACCGCGAAGTTATCGGTCGTATACGCCAGGCGGTTCGGTTTCGCATAGGCGAGCTGCGAGGTGTACGACTCGTCCTGGCCGACGTCCTGTCCGCCGGCGTCGCTGGCCGCGACTTCGACGCGGGCTTCCAGCTTGTCGGTGTAGTTCTTCAGCCCGCGGTACATGTCCAGCGTTTCAGCGATGAACTTGCGGGCCTCGGCGTCCGCCGCGGGGTGGCTGGGGGCGGACGTGGGCTGGCTGGCCGGCTGCGTGGCCGGCGCGCTGGTCGAGGTCTGGGCGCGCAGGTTGGCCGCGCAGGTCAGCGAGAGCAAACAGACGGCACCCACACCGAAACGCATGTTGGCTGGCATGTGAACTCCTTGCGTGCGGGGCGCGCGCCGGCCCGCGAAAGGGCGGCATCATAGCGGCGGGGCGGAGCGGGGGCGATTGTGGCGTCGCGCCGATAATCGTAAGATTCGGACTTGTGCGTCCGTTGAGCACACAGCCTGGTGCCCGGTTTGCCAGGACCGCCTGATAGTGCGGGGACGGCGAAGCTCTGCTTCGCCGGTACCGGACAACAAAGCGGAGCTTCGTCGTCCCCCAGTTTGCGCAATGAACTTCTGAGACACCACGCATAGGCCGGTATGTTCAAGTCACCGCACGCACGCCAGCTTGAGGAACGTACGCAACAACTCGGGCGGGAGATGTTTGACCGCATGCGCGGCAACCAGCCGCACGCCCTCCAGTTCGCCTGGTGGCAGGACCGCATGCTCGGCGTCTGCATGCTCGACGAGTGGTTCAAGGTGCAGGCGTTCCGCTTCATCGACGTGCTGCCGATGATGCAGTCGGACGCCGACGTGGCCCGGCACCTGCGCGAGTATTTTGTGCTGCCGGCGCGGCGGGGGAATGGGAAGAAGGCAACGAGGCAATCCCGGCGCGCCGGGACAACGAGGCCGCCAAGCGCGCACGCCGGCGTGGGCGGGCGGGATGCGTATTCGGTGTCGGCCGCGGGGCCGCAGGGCCACCATGACGTCGCGCCGCTGCGCGAGCTTGAAGCCAAACCCGCCGGGCGCTGGCTGGTCGAAACCGCGTCACGGATGATGGATTTTCCGCGGCCGGACTCGCCGTGGGCGCGGCTGCTGTCACGGGCGGCGCGGACCGGGGCGGCGTGGATGGCCGGCAGCTTCATCGCCGGGTCGAACATCGCGGAAGCGGAACGGTCGATCCTCAGGCTGCGGGCCCGCCAGATGGCGTTCACCATCGACGTGCTCGGCGAGTCGGCCCTGTCCAACGCCGAGGGGGAGGCGTACCGCCAGACGTACCTGGACCTCATCGCGAAGCTGCCGCGGCACGCCGCCGGCTGGGCGCCGGTGCCGCTGGTGGACCAGGCGGACGGCGAAGCGCTGCCGCGCGTGAACGTGTCGGTGAAGCTCACGTCGCTCTACCCGGGCTTCGATCCGATCGCACCGGAGGCATGCAAGGCGCGGGCGAAGGAGCTGCTGCGGCCCTTGTTCCGCAAAGCGATCGAGGGTGGCGTGCATCTGCACGTCGATATGGAGCACTGCGCGATCAAAGACCTGACGCTGGAGCTGTTCGAGGAGCTGCTGCTCGAGCCGGAGTTTCGCGATTACCCGCACTTCGGCATCGTGCTTCAGGCGTACCTCAAGGACGGCGACCGCGACGGGCAGCGGTTGGTCGATTTCGCGAAACGCCGGGGCACGCCGCTGTGGTGTCGGCTGGTGAAGGGGGCGTACTGGGATTCGGAGACGGTCTGGGCGGCGCAGCGGCACTGGCCGGTGCCGGTGTGGGAGCAGAAGTGGCAGTCGGACGCCTGCTACGAGCGGATGACGCGGGCCTTGCTGGAGAATTACCGGCACGTGCGCTGCGCCTTCGCGAGCCACAACGTGCGGAGCCTGTGCCACGCGATCGCCGTGCGGCAGATGCTCGATGTACCCGGCTGGGCGTTCGAGCTTCAGATGCTGTACGGCATGGGCGACCCGATCAAAGCCGCCGCGGTGCAGATGGGCCAGCGCGCCCGCATCTACACGCCCTATGGCGGGCTGCTCTCCGGCATGGCGTATCTGATCCGGCGGCTGCTGGAGAACACCGCGAACGAGTCGTTCCTGCGGCAGTCCGGGGCCGACGACGCGGATGAAGAGCGGCTGCTGGAAGACCCCGCGGTGCTGGGCGGCAAAACCCCGCCGCCGACGAAACCCGTGGTCATACGCTACGAGTTCGAGGAACCGATCATGGACCCGTTTGAGAACGTGGCGAACGCGGATTTCGCGCTGTCGGCGGTCCGGCAGCAGATGCAGGCTGGGCTGGCGCAGCTTCGTAGCGAACTGGGACGTGAGTATCCGCTCATCATCGGCGGGGAGCCGGTTACGACCGGGCAGTGGTTCGAGACGCGCAATCCGTCGCGGCCCGCGGAGGTCGTCGCGCGCGTCGCGCGGGCCGACGAGCAAGCCGTGGACCGGGCCGTGCGGGCGGCCAAGGCGGCCCTGCCCGGCTGGCGGCAGCTCTCCGCCGACGAGCGGGCCGAGTACATCACTAATCTCGCCCAGTGCCTCGAAGACCGGCGTTTCGAGCTCGCGGCGCTGCTCGTGCTCGAGTGCGGCAAAACCTGGCGCGAGGCCGACGCCGACGTGTCCGAGGGCATCGACTACTGCAACTACTACGTTCACGAAATCCTGCGCATCACCGACCACCCCCGCCGCCGCGACATCGACGGCGAGACGAACGAGTACTTCTACGCCCCGCGCGGCGTGACGGCGGTCATCAGCCCGTTCAACTTCCCGCTGTGCCTGCTGCTGAACATGACGGCGGCGGCCCTGGTCACCGGCAACACCGTTGTGCTCAAGCCGGCCAGCACCGCGGCGGCGGTCGCGGGCAAGCTGATGCACTTGTTCGACGAGATCGGACTGCCGCCGGGCGTGGTCAACTACGTGCCGGGGCCGGGTGCGCAGGTCGGCGAAGCGCTCGTGCGACACCCCGACATTGAGACGATCGCGTTTACCGGCTCGCGCGACGTGGGGCTGCGGATCAACAAGCTGGCGGCGGAGTCGCCCACCGCGCGGCCCGGCCTCAAGCGCGTCATCCTCGACCTGGGGGCGAAAAACGCGGCGATTGTCGATGCGAATGCCGACCTGGACGAAGCGATCAAGGGCGTGGTCGCGAGCGCGTTTGGATACGCGGGGCAGAAATGCTCGGCGGTGTCGCGGGTGATCGCGGTCGGGGCGGCCCACGACCGGTTCGTCGAGCGGCTGGTTGAGGCGGTGCGGTCGAAGGGCGTCGGCCCCGCGGATGAGCCGACGACCTCGATCCCACCGGTGATCGACGCCGCGGCCCGCGATTCGATCGTGAAGCTCATCGAGGTTGGCAAGCGCGAGGGGCGGTGTGTGCTGGCGGTCGATGTTTCGCGGCAGGCGGCGGAGTCGGGGGGGTACTACGTCGGCCCGCACATCTTCGTGGACGTGCCGCCGACGGCGGCGATCGCCCGCGAAGAGATCTTTGGCCCGGTGCTGGTGGTCTTGAAGGCGACAGATTTCGACGAGGCGATTTGTCTGTTCAATGCCTCAGATTACGCACTTACAGGTGGCGTGTTCTCGCGCAGCCCAGCCAATATCGAGCGTGCGCGTGCGGAATGCGAGTGTGGAAACCTGTACATCAATCGTCCCAT
>CAYMXT010000035.1:8503-24627 GCA_964394415.1 uncultured Planctomycetales bacterium | reverse complement strand
GCGATCATCACAACGCCTTGGACCAGGAGCAGCAGCGACATCGCGGGCTTGCGACCGATGGTGTCGGAAACCAGGCCCCAGAGGATGCGGCCGACGCCGTTGAAACAGGCGAAGAACACCCCCATCGCGGTTGCAGCCCACGCTTCGGCGGTCTTGTCGTCCATTCCAGAGCGGGCCTGGAGCGCATCCACGCCGAACAGCTTGATGATGCCGATGACCATCAATCCCGCCAGCGCCCCGCAAATGTACATGATCCAAAGCTGCCAGAACTGCGGCGTAGCGAGCATCTGACCGGATTCGAAGTCGACCGCCGTGCCAGCCTTGGCGGCGCTGCCAACGGCGGTCCAGCCCGGCGGCGTCCAGCCCGCGGGCGGATTCCGCATCCAGAGCGACCCGAGCATCACCAGCACGAAGAACACGATGCCGTAGTAGAGAAAGACGTCAGAGACGCCGAGCTTGGCGATCAATCCGCCCCATGGACCGGCGAGCTGCACCCAGAGCAATGCGCCGAAGCCGAAGCCGGCAACCGCGAGACCGGTAATGAGACCCTTCTTATCAGGAAACCACTTCACGCCGACGGCGATGGGGACGACATACGCCAGGCCGATCCCTGCCCCGCCGACCACGCCAAGCGTGGCTACCAGCCCATAGAACGACGTGCCCGCGAACTTCGCCAGGACGTATGCGAGCGCGAGGAGCGTGCCGCCGGCGCGGGCCACGATGGTTGGCCCGACCTTCATCTGCCAGCGTCCGCCGACGATCACGAACACGGCGAACGTCGCGAGCGCAACCGAGAAAACGACCTGCGTCTGCGTCTTCGTAAAGGCGAAGGGCGGCTTGACCAGGTCCTTCGTAAACACGGACCAAGCGTAAATCGCACCTAGGCATAATTGAATCAGAATAGCCCCTATAACGACAAGCCACCGGTTCATCGCCGCGGCGGCGACGGGGGCGCGGACGGCAACAGCGGGAGCAGGGGCGGCGGTGGACATCGCAGGTCTCCTCAGCCCACCCCCACGCAGGGGGGATGGGGGCGGGAGGGTCGGCGGCGTTCCGCGCGACCCTCCCCCGTCCCCTCCCTGGAAGGGAGGGGGGTTACTTGTTTTTCAGCAGATGCTCAACGACCGTCGGATCGGCCAGCGTCGAGGTATCGCCGATCTGGTCAAGCTGGTTCTCCGCGATCTTGCGCAGAATGCGGCGCATGATCTTGCCGCTGCGCGTCTTCGGCAGGGCCGGGGCCCAGTGGATCACGTCGGGCCGAGCGATCGGTCCGATTTCCTTCGACACGTGCCCCATCAGCTCCTTCTTGAGGGCGTCGGTGTATTCCTGGCCGACCTTGAGCGTCACGTACGCATAAATGCCCTGCCCCTTGATCTCGTGCGGATAACCGACGACCGCCGCTTCGGCCACGGTCGGGTGCGACACCAGGGCCGATTCGACCTCAGCCGTCCCGAGCCGGTGTCCGGAAACGTTGATCACGTCGTCGATGCGGCCGGTAATCCAGTAGTACCCATCGGCATCGCGCCGACAGCCGTCGCCGGTGAAGTAGTTGCCCGGCACGCGTGCGAAGTACATTTCCTTGAAGCGCTCATGCTGGCCGTAGACCGTGCGCATGATGCCGGGCCACGGCTCGGTGATGAACAGCGCGCCGGACGCGGCGCCGTGAACCTCGTTGCCCTTTTCATCGAGGATCGCGGGCTTCACGCCGAAGAACGGCAGCGTCGCGGAGCCCGGCTTGGTCGGAATCGCGCCGGGCAGCGGCGTAATGAGGATGCCGCCGGTCTCGGTCTGCCACCAGGTATCGACGATCGGGCAGCGCTCGCGCCCAACGTGCTTGTGATACCAGAGCCAGGCTTCCGGGTTGATCGGCTCGCCGACGGAGCCGAGCAGCCGCAGCGACGAGAGGTCGTGACCCTGCACCCACTTCTCGCCTTCGCGCATGAGCGCGCGAATCGCGGTCGGGGCGGTGTAGAACTGGTTGACCTTGTGCTTATCGACGACGTCCCAGAAGCGGCCCGCCGTCGGGTAGGTCGGAATTCCCTCGAACATGACGCTCGTCGCGCCGTTGCACAGCGGGCCGTAGACGATGTACGAGTGCCCGGTCACCCAGCCGATGTCCGCCGTACACCAGAAGATGTCACCGTCGTGGTAATCGAAAATCCACTTGTGCGTGACCGCGGTGAAGACCATGTAGCCGCCGGTGGTGTGCAGCACGCCCTTCGGCTTGCCGGTCGAACCGGACGTGTACAGGATGAATAGCGGATCCTCGGCGTCCATCCACTCCGGCTCGCACTTCGGCTGGGCGGTCTGCATCAGGTCGCCCCACCACAGGTCGCGGCCGGCCTGCATCGGCACGTCGTGGCCCGTGCGCTTGACGACGATGACCTTCTCGATCGACGGGCATTGCGCGACGGCCTTGTCCGCCTTGGTCTTCATCGGGATGTCGTTCTTGTTGCCGCGCAGGGCGGTGTCCTGCGTAATGAGCACCTTGCAGGTCGAGTCCTGGATGCGGTCGCGGAGCGAATCCTCGGAGAACGCCCCAAAGACGACCGAGTGGATCGCCCCGATCCGCGCACAGGCCAGCATCGCGACCGGCAACTCGAGCACCATCTGCAAGAACAGGCAAACGCGGTCGCCCTTCTTGACGCCCTGCGCCTTGAGCACGTTTGCGAACTTGCAGACCTGCTCGTGGAGCTCCTTGTACGTGATCTTCTTGTCCTCGGTCGGCTCGTTGCCTTCCCAGAGCAGGGCCACCTGGTTCGCACGCTTTTCCAAATGCCGATCCAGGCAGTTGTACGAGATGTTGGTCTTCGCCCCGGCGAACCACTTGATCCAGATCTTGTCCTTGAAATCGTACTCGCGGACCTTGGTCCACTTCTGCTGCCAGTGGAACCCATTCGCGATTTCGCCCCAGAAGCCCTCGGGGTCCGTGATGGACTTCTGGTACATCCGCTTGTATTCGTCCAGCGACTTGATGTGCGCCCGCTGGACCGTACTCTGCGGCGGGTGGAACAAACGTTCGTTCGTACCGGTCTCGGTGACTTTATCCTGGGGCATGAGCATCTCCTGGCGAATGTGCCTGCGCCTGGCGCGGTCCTGACATTGCGACACAATGAGAAACGCGGTGCGACGCGCCGGCCCGCAGGCCGCAGCCTATCGCCCGCAAGCGGATACACAATGGCCGACCACCCGTGTGCATAATTCAGCGTTTCTCTTGCAAGCAGCGTGCCAAGCCCGTGCAGGCGTCCAACCGACCAGCAGGTCCACTTTCCGCCCCGGCGTAACAGTCGCGCAGCGGACGCCCGCGCACATCCGAACTCACGTGCGCAAAATTGCGCTTTCGGTGCGGCGGTGCCTGTCAGAACGCGAAGCGCAAGCGAGCGCATGACGCCGCGGGGCCGCGTCGCGTTCTGACTCCCGTCGGCGGACGGCGCGCGCAGCACCGTTGCGTAGCTTTCACCCGCCGCGGCTGCTGCTGACGGACCCCCAATGGCACCCGCGCCTTCCTGTTTCCCGTCGTTCGCCTGGCGGTTAAGCTGCGTGTCGCCGCTAACTGGGCAAGCACTTGAGCGACGAGGAAATCGTCCATGAAGTCCATAGCGCTGCGCAGCGTTGGCCCGATCAGGAAAGCCGAGCTCTCGTTCGGCGATCTGACGGTGTTGGTAGGCCCGCAGGCCACCGGCAAGAGCATCGCGCTTCAGTTCCTGAAGCTGCTACTGGACAAGGGACAGGTACACAACCAGTTGAGGTTGCACGGCGTCGACTGGTCCGGCAAGGAAGCGAGCTTCATCGACGCGTATTTCGGCGAAGGGATGCACGCGATCTGGGGCCCGCACAGCGGCGTCACGCGCGACGGCAAGACCGTGCCGATGAAACAGCTCGCGCGGCGCGGACGGGCGGACAGCAGCGAGCGTGTCTTCATGATCCCCGCCCAGCGCGTGCTCGCGCTGCGGAATGGCTGGCCGCTGCCGTTCGACGCGTACGCCCCGGGCGATCCATTCGCTGCGCGGGATTTCAGCGAGAAGCTCCGCACGCTCGTAGAACAGGAGTTTGCAGGCCGGGAGCAGTTGTTTCCGCAAAAGGGCCGGCTCAAGAGCGAGATCCGCAGCCTGCTGACGAAGCACGTCTTTGGCGGGTTTAATCTCAAAGTGCACAAAGTCGCCTCGCAGAAGCGGTTCGTGCTGGAGCGCGGCGCCGACCCTCTGCCGCACATGGTCTGGTCGGCCGGGCAGCGCGAGTTTGTGCCGTTGCTCCTGGGCCTCTACTGGCTGATGCCACCGACCAAGACGCCGACGCGGGCGGCGATCGAATGGGTCGTACTGGAAGAGTTGGAGATGGGCCTGCACCCCCGAGCGGTCAACGTCGTGTTGCTGATGGTTCTGGAATTGGTTGCTCGCGGGTACAAGGTCTGCGTGTCAACCCATGCCACACAGGTTCTCGAGGCCGTGTGGGCGATCACGCGATTTCAGGAAACGCCCCGTGACCCGCGACGCTTGTTGGGCATATTCGACTGCGCGGCGACACAGCCGATGCGGCGGCTCGCGGAAGAGGTCTGGACGAAGCGATTCAAGGTGTACTACTTTGACCAGCGCGGGCGGAGCAGCGACATTTCGCGGCTCGACCCAGACGCGCAAAACGAACTTGAGGCCCACTGGGGCGGCCTGGGCGAGTTCAGTGCGCGGGCCAATGCGACCGTGGCGGAGGCGGTAGCTGCGGCGGAGACCATGAGGTGAGCCGGACGTTTCGTGGGGCGGCAGCGGCCTGTCCAGCCCTGCGCGCGCACTATCGGCCGGGCCTGCAAGCTCTCAAAGGCGCGGACCGACGGCGCGTCCGGGGCACTGAGCCCAACAGGCTCGGCGGGAGCGTGGATCTCGATGCGGCGCTCCGGAGGGACCTGCCCAACGCGCGTATCTGGGACTACGGAATCGGCTATCGATCGGCAGGCAACGGCGACGACGTTGTCCACTGGGTCGAAGTGCATCCGGCAACGGATCGGGATGTCGCTGACGTGGAGGCCAAGCTCGAGTGGCTCAAGGCGTGGATCCAGAGCAACGCACCGGAACTCGCGCGGCTGGACCGCCGCTTCGTCTGGGTATCAAGCGGCAGGACGCAGCTCAGCCCAACGTCGCCAGCTCTTCGGCGGCTGGCCCAGAAGGGCTGCCGCTGCGCCGGCGGGCACTACAACATTCGCTGATCACCCCACTGAACCTCCCGGCGGCCCAATCAGAACGCGAAGCGCAAGCGAGCGCACGACGCCGCGGGGCCGCGCTCGCTGGCGCGTCGCGTTCTGAGTGGCGCTCGCTGGCGCGTCGCGTTCTGAGTCTGGCGTACGGATGGAAGGCCATCGCCGGGAATATGCGTGGCGCACGCCTGGCAGTAGAATCGGCGCCGGTGCCGCTGCCCGCCCAACGGCGGACAACGGCTCGAGGTGATCTGTGGACAACGTGACCCTGCTCGGCTTGCTCGGCGCGGCCGCACTCATCGGCTTCTTTCACACGCTCGCCGGGCCGGACCACTACATCCCGTTCATTGCAATGTCGAACGTCGGGCGCTGGTCGCTCACCAAGACCCTGGCAATCACTTTCGCCTGTGGGATCGGCCACGTGCTCAGCTCGGTCGTCGTCGGGGCCGTCGGCATCGCCGGCAGCCTCGGTTTGGCGCGGCTTGAGTGGTTCGAGGGCCTGCGCGGCGACCTCGCGGCGTGGCTGCTGTTCGGCTTCGGGTTGGCGTACATGGCGTGGGGCATTCGGCAAGCCCTTCGCAATCGGCCGCACACGCACGTCCACGTCCACGCCAACGGCTCTGCGCATCGGCACGTTCACACCCACCATGACGAGCACGCCCACCCCCACGCGGCGGCACCGGACGACCACGGCGCGGCGCGCATGACGCCGTGGATCCTGTTCACGATCTTCGTGTTTGGCCCGTGCGAGCCGCTGATCCCGATCCTGATGTACCCGGCCCTGAAGCTGAATCTCGGCAGTGCGCTGCTGGTCGCCACGGTTTTCGCCGTTTGCACGATTGGGACCATGCTCACGGTCGTGTCGGCGGCCCACTGGGGGCTGACGCGGCTGCCCACCGCCCGGCTGGCGCGCTATTCGCACGCGCTGGCGGGGTTCGCCCTGGCCGCATGCGGCGGAGCGATGCTGGCGGGACTGTAGCGGCCAAGCACCGGCCCATTCAGAGCCGCGAAGCGTAAGCGAGCCGCCGGTCAACCAGCGCAACGTCTCGCTCGCACGGCCGATCCCGGCGCGCCGGGACCGTGGCACCCGCCCTCGCTGACGCTTCAGGCTCGGAATCGCGGAGTCGGCAGCGGCCGCCTCGAAAGCGCGGCGCTACTCCTCGTCCACGGCGCCCGGCGGCATGGGCGGCGCGGCGGGTTTATCACTGACGATGTACTCGTCCAAGCCGCGCAGCAGTTTCTGAGCGTCCGCCCGCTTGAGTAAACAGATGCGCTGTTCGCTCAGCAGACCCGCGACGCGCGGCAGCTCGCCGGGCTGCTCCTGCGCGAGATGCAAGGCGAGTTCGCGATCGTCCCGCAGCCTGATCCGTAGCGACGCGGGGGCCGGATCCAGGCCGGCGGTCTTGAAGTTGCCCCCCTGCCACGCCTGGTACGCCTCGACACGCAGCCGCGACAAATCCTGCGCAAAGTCCTGCACCTTCTTTTGATCGACGGCGACGGTCGGATCGGGGGGGAAGGTCCACTTGTCCTTGTCGCGGCCGAACTCCACCGTGCCGCCCGGCGCGGTCACCTTGATGCTCACGATCTGGTCCGGCTCAAACGCGAACAGCCGGGCGTTTAGAAGCTCGGCGCTCAACGCCCGCCAGACGGAGTCGTCCAACTCGAAGATCGCCGGCTCGCCCTCCTGGCGAACGTAGGTGTGCTTGTCGTCAGGGCGCGCGAAGTACAACACGTGCGACGCGGGCTGCGACTCCGGTGTGGTCGCCGCCACGTCAAACCGCAGCGTCATGGCGGGCTTCTCGAAACTCAGGCCGGCATGGTCGCCGTCCGCGACGAAGTTCAGCGCCCGCAGGCGTGCGAGATTCGTGGTGACGCCGCCGAGCACGCCCTCATCGAGCGGGGCCCCGGCCGGCTCGTGCAACTTCCACGCGCCGGCTTCGCGCTCAACCACGTAGTGCATCGCGCCGCGCTGGACGTCCAGCTTGCTGATCTGCCCGGCGTCGAGCTTGAACACGTCGCGCGACCGCAGCGTTTGCGGCCGCACCGCCACCTTGTTCACCGCCGCCTCCGCCGCGACCAGCACCGTTGGCTCGCCTTCACGCTGGAGGTAGAAGTTCCGCCCGCTCGGGGTGGCGCCGCCGAAGATCACCTTCACGGGCGTCGGCGTGCCGGTGGCCGTCACGACGATCGTCGCCCGCGGCTGGTCGAGCCCGTATTTCGCCGGGCCTTCCGGTTGATCGACGAAATCGACGGCGTTCAGGCCGGTCAGGGCGTCGATGAGCTGCGTCACCGACTCCGGATCAACGTCCGTTACGCCGCCGCCGCCCTGCCAGACGCCGGCCTCTTTCTTCAGCGTGGCGGTGGCCCCCGCCGCGGTTAGTTCCAGTTGCGTGATGTCCGACGACTTCATCCGCAGCACGCGAGTGTCGCGCAGCTCGTTCAGCTTGGGGACCAGGCTCTCGACGTTGGTCTTGTTGAGCAGCGCCGCCGTCGGCTCGCCCGTGACCAGGGCGAACCTGCGCTCCTGCTTGAGGTCCGCGAACCCGCCGATACGGAACTCCTTCGTTTCGACGACCGGCGCCGGTTGCGTCGTAGAGTTCGGATCGGCGCTCTCGTCGGCCTTCGGCTTGGCTTTCGTCTCAAAGGTCACCGCGAGCGTGAGATACGGGCCATCGAGCCCCAGCGCCGCCGGGTCGGCGGGCTCGTCGGCGAACTCCACGGCGTTGAGCGTGCAGAGCGGCGTCAGCAGCTTCTCGCGGACCTTGTTCTTGTCCGCGTAGGCCCGCACGGGCTCGTTCAGCGCCCATTCGCCATCGCTGCCCTTCGTAAGATCGTAGGTGCGGCCCTCGTGCGCGATGCGGACGTGCGTCACATCGTCCACGTTCCCCGCGACCAGCCGCTGCGCCCGGAACTCGCTGAGCTTCTTGTCATACAGCGTCGCCAGCTCGCGCGTCGCAACGTGGATGGTCTTCTGCCCCGCGACACGGACGTACGTGTCGTTGGACAGCGCGGCCTTGCGGCCCACCTCCAGCTTGCAGTCCTTGCCGTCCTTGTCGCGGATGGTCAGCGTCGCGGCGGGCGGCTCCAGGCCGGCGTCAGCGGCGGTCGGCTGTCCGCCGGCGCCGGCCTCGAAGCGGGAGCGCGATTGGAGCGTACCGAACGTTCGCACGATCGACATGAGCTTGTTGCCGTCCGCGGTCGTTGCGAGCGGCTCCCGCATTCGCCAGTTCTCCTGGCCGCGTTTCTCGGTCGCGGGGTCCGGCCGCTCGAAGGCGAGCTTCGGTTTGCCGGCCCGTTCGATCTCCAGCCGGACGACCTGGTCGTCTTTCGGGGCCGGATCAAAGACGTTCTGGTAGTCTTCTGTCACCGGCTTTGGCGGCGCGTCGGCTTCGACCGGCGCCTCCGCCTTCGGATAGAAGACCCACATCGCCCCGACGATGAGCAGCAGTGCCACCAACAGTCCGGTCGTCTTGAAGTTCATCAGTTGCTACCCGAGGCGTGAAAACTCGCTACTCGCTCTTCGCTACTCGCTATTCGCACTACGCTTACCGCCGCCGCACCGCCCAGACCGCGATGCCCGCCACCAGAGCCAGGCCCGGCCACACGCCGACCAGCAGGTACGGCAGCCGGTCGGACCAGGCTTCGGTCAGGTCTTTGAGCCGCGGGGCCTCGCCTTTGCGCGGACCGACGGCAATGCGGTTGGCCTCGCCGGTCAGCCAGTGCAGGGCGTTGACAAACAAGTCGCCGTTCGCCGGGTACAGCGGCCCGAGCACAAGCTTGTTGCCGACCTGCGACAGGCCCGACGCCTGCGCGAATTCGTCCTCGGCGAACTGCTCGCTGCCAAACACCACGACCCGCTTCTCCGGCAGCGTCGGCCCGGCTCCATCCGCCGCCGCTTGCGTCACCGTCTTCGTCGCCGCGACCGCGAGAGCGAACGGGGCGGTCATGTCTTCCGCACCCGGCGTCACGCCCTGCCGGCGCTTGAACTGCTCCTCCAGGGCCATGATGTTGCCGCAGCCCCACACGTCCTGCGTCTTGCTGACTTCGGCGATGGTCTCGACCTTGACGTTGGCCGGCAGACTCGCGGCCTGCGGCACGCCCAGCGGTGCAGCAAGTACAAACGCCGCCCGGTCGGCCCGCAACTGCGCCCCGATCGGGTGGTCGGTCAGCTTCACCACGTCGTCGGTCGTCAGCACCTGCGGCTGGCGGCTGGCCGGCACCCACGTGCCCGGCTTCTCCGGGTGTGGGGCAAAGTGCAGCGTCAGGTAGCGGCAGAGCACATCGACGCCCCACGTCGATTTCAGATAGTCCGCGTACTCATACGTGCCCGCCATGCCAGGGATCGGCGAGGTCGGCTGCGCCCAACCTGCGAGGAACACCGCCGCCCCCGCGTCATCCACCGCGTCGAGCACGAGTTTGCGGTCCTCCGGCTTCATCCCCGCCGGGGGCGCCGGACGCATCGGGTCCTGCTGCGGCGGCGGCTCCGGCGGAAGCACGACGAAGACCTTCCGCACGACGCCTTCCACGGTCGGCGGCGTCTTCTGCTCCTGCACGTTCCACTCGGCCGTCTGGAAGCCCGCCTTCTGAAGCTGCTGGTTCAGCTCCTGGTACGGCGAGCGCGGCATCTGCCGCATCATCGGGTTCATGCGGCTGAAGTCGGGAGTGAGCAGCGGCTGGCCGCCGTAGCGGACGAACACGACGCCGGTCTTTTCCTTCTGCGTCAGTTGCAGAACCGCAGAGGAGATGGCCGCTTCGCCGGCGAACACGCGGTCGTCGCCGTCGGGGTTAACCGGCGCCCCCGGCTCCGCCGGCGGCACCCAGAGGTCCCAGAACGACACGACGCGGGCCTCGCGCTCGTTCTCGACGAGCACCGGCGGGCTGGTGCGCAAGGCGGTCAGGTTGCGGTACAGCTCCTCAACCTTGACTTCCTTGAGGTCCTTGGTTTTCTCCAAAAGCGTGCGCGTCTCGGCGAGCACCGGCTCGAAGCGGCCGCTGCCGCCCTCGAAAAACGCCTTGAGGTCGGGCGTAATGCCCGCGAGCGACTGCGCCTCGCCCCCCATCCAGCCCGCCGCGTCGCGCAGGAACGTCTCGGCGCTGGTCGCGAAGTCCTTGACGGCTTTGACGGCCTGTCCGAACTGCGGCACCTCGCCCTTGCTCAGCTCGTCGACCTTCTGCATGACCTCCTGGGCGTTCTGGGCGATGTCCTGCATGTTCAGGCGGATGATCGCGAGATTGCGGTTCTTGCCGAGCTGCGGGTCCGCGCCGCTCAGCTCTTCAAGTTGCTTCGACTCCGCCGCGGTCAGCTCCTTGATCTGCGCGCTGAGCGTCGCGAACTTCTCGAGGGCTTCCTGGTGCGGCCGGGCCTCGTCCTTGTACGCCGGCAGCTCCAGCAGCCGCGCGAGCAGCTTGTCGGTCTGCCCCTTCTGCTGCGTGGGGTCGAGCAGCGCGACGCTGACGCGCGCCCCGCCGGAACGCTGGTAGAGTTCCAACAGATCCTGAAGCTGCCGCCGGCGCTTGATGCCGATTGTGTCACGCTTGTCCGGCTCGGCGTAGACCGCGGTGATGCGCAGGTTCTGGTCGAGCCCGCGCAGCAGTTGCGCGGTCCGCGACGACAGGCTGTTGCGGCCGGAGCCGGTCAGGTCGGCCTGGGCCTTGAAGCGGTCCGCCGTCCAGATGACCAGCACGACGACCGCGGTGACGACGACCGCCTGAATGAGAACGTTGAAGCCGAAAACGACCCGGCGTCGGGGTGCGTCCATGGTGCCGTTTACCGCCATCGCCGCGACTCCACTACCTTGACCGTCAGAAACAGGAACAACGCCGCGGCCGCCAGGAAGAAGACGATGTCGTCGGTCGCAAGCTGTCCGCGGGCAAACTGGCTGAAGCGGCCCATGATGTTGACCTGCTGGATGACCTCGCGCTGCCAGCCTTCGAGCACGCGGGCCAAGTTGTAGACCGAGAGCACCAGCAGCATCAGCGGCATCGCCCCCAGAATCCACGCGACCGCCTGGTCGCGCGTGAGGCTGCTGGCGAACATGCTGAACGCGGTGAACAACACGCCCAGCAGAAGCAGCCCGATGTACAGCGTCAGAATCTCGCCCCAATCCGGGTTGCCGAACATCTCCATCAGAATCGGGTAGACCAGCGTGCCGGCGATCATCGCGCCGTAGAACGCGCAGCTTGCCAGGAACTTGCCGAGCACGACCTCGGCGTCGGCTACCGGGGCGGTCATCAGCGTCTCAAACGTGCCGCTGCGGTATTCCTCCGCGATCGTCCGCATCGTCATGGCCGGGACGATGATCGTCAGCACGAACGGCGTCCACATGAAGATGTCGCGCAGCGTCGCGGGCTTGCCGGGGCCGAAGGCGTCCGCGTTGAACACCGCCATCGCCCCGGTCACCAGCCAGAAGCCCGCGATCACGATGTACCCGATCGGCGAGCAGAACAGCGAGAGCAGCTCGCGCTGCATGATGGCACAGGTGGTTCGCATGTCAGTTCCCCTTCCGTGCGTCGACGATGGCTTTCACGAAGAAGTCCTCCAGCGACGCGGCGTCCGTCCGCAACTCGCGCACGGCCCAGCCGCGGGCCGCGGCCAACTCGGCCACCGCCGTCGGCACGTCGCCGCGGGCCGTGATGTTCAGCCGGGTCCACGCGCCGTCGGCGGTCGCGCTCGCCCCGACGACGCCGCTGAGCTTCTGCACCGCCCCCAACACTTCGCCGTGTGGGCCCTTGAGTTCCGCCTGCACCCGGCGTTGGTCGCCGAGCTTGCCGGTCAGCTCCTCGACGCTGCCGGACGCGACGATGCGGCCCTCGTGGATGATGATGATGCGGTGGCAGATCGCCTGGACCTCGGACAGGGTGTGGCTCGAGAACAGGATCGGGTGGTCAGCGGCCAGCTCGCGGAGCAGCGAGCGTGTCTCGCGGACCTGGGTCGGGTCGAGGCCGACGGTTGGTTCGTCGAGGATCAGAATCTTGGGGTTGTGCAGCAGTGCGTCCGCGAGGCCCACCCGCTGTCGGAAACCCTTGGACAGATGGCCGATCGGGCGCTGGTAGGCCTCGTTGAGCCAGCAGCGCTCGACCACACGGGCGATGGCCGCGGGGCGCTGCTGTCCGTCCAGCCCGCGAAGTTTGGCGCGGAAGTCCAGGTACTCGCGCACCCGCATTTCGGGGTACAGCGGGTTGGACTCGGGCAGGTAGCCCACCACGCGGCGGACTTCGCGCGACGCGCTGACCACGTCGTGGCCGGCGACCTTGGCGCTGCCGGACGTCGGCGGGGTGTAGCCGGTGAGGATGCGAATCGTGGTGGTCTTGCCGGCCCCGTTAGGGCCGAGGAAGCCGACGATCGTGTTCGGCTCAACGGTGAACGAGATGCCGTTCACCGCACAACGGCTGCCGAAGTACTTGCTGAGATTGCGGACCTCAATCACGTCTTGCTCCTCCCGCGGTTTCCGCGTAAAGACGACCCAGCGCCCTCGTACCCGACAGAATCCGCGGTTGAGTCTGTTCCGTGAGCGGGGGCCACCCTGGGTCGGTGCTCCGCCGCAGGCGCAGTGCGGCACTCCGCTCGAACAAGAGCGGGGATTCTACGAGTCGCGGCCCGTGTGTCAAGGGCCGGAGCGGCCGCAGCGCGTCCGGCGAGAGCGCTTCGTTGGCACAAACAACGCGGCCGCTTTGGCGGTTATAATGGCAAGTAGATCAGAGAGTGTCGTTGAGCCGATGTGGACATGGCTATGACGTATCGCGGACACATCGAGCGTGGCGAGGTAAAGCTCGACACGCCGCTCGACCTGCCTGAGGGCACACCCGTGACCGTGCAGCCCGCCAGGTTGCCTCAGGCGCCCCGGCGGCGGCGACGCGCCCCTGCGGCCCCGACAAGCTGGGGCCGCCTCCTGCTGAAGTACGCCGGCCGGGCGGAGGGGCTGCCGACGGACTTGGCGCGGCGACACGATCATTACCTGTATGGCACGCCCCCGTCATGACCCAGGTGTTCGCTGATTCCAGCTACTATCTGGCCCTGCTCAATCCGCGCGACGAGTACCACGAGCAAGCCGCGGACCTCGCGGCTGCGACGCGCGCCAAGCTGGTCACCACAACCTGGGTTCTGGTGGAAGTCGCGAACGCCTTGCGCACGCCGCCCCTGCGCACCATGGTGTGCGCGTTCCTTCGCGAACTCCAGGCCGACTCAGGCGTCGCGATCGTCCCGGTGTCCCAACGGCTCTTTGCCACCGGCGTGACAAGAGCTGGTCGCTGACGGACTGTGTTTCCTTCGTCGTGATGAAGCAGCGCCGCATCACTCAAGCGCTGACAGCCGATCATCATTTCGCCCAAGCCGGCTTCTCCTGCCTGATGTCATAGCCGCGCCGCAGAACCCACGGTCTACCGCACCCCCGCCAATTGCCGCGCCAGCTCCGCGGGCGTCGTGACCGGTCGCTGACACGCGTAGTTGCGGCACAGGTACGCCGCCGGCCGGCCGTCGATCAGCTCGCGGTCCGCGAGTAACGGCGAGGAAACACCATCCTTGGGCCGCCGTGGATCGCGCAGCATCAGCACGCGGTTCGGCAGGTACGTCCCGTGGATTTCTTGCAGCAGCGCACGCGTGGCCGGCGCGGTTGGATCACCGACGATCGCGAGCTCGACCGGCCCGACGCGCGCGAACTCGACGGCGCCGAGAAACCGCTCCGACGACCACGGCGCCGCCTGCACCTGGCTGGCAAACGCGGTCATCGTTCGGTCCGCCAACTCACGCAGCCGTGCGTCGCCGAGCATCACCGCCAAGCGCAGCAGGTTCATGAGTTGCACCGAGTTCCCCGCCGGCACCGCCCCGTCGCGCGCATCCTTGTGGCGCACCAGCAACGCTTCGTGGTCGTGGGCCGTGGTGAAGAACCCGCCGCGCTCCGTGTCCCAGTAGTGCGCCACCACCGCGTCGTTCAACTCGACCGCCCGGTCGAGCCACCGCCGCTCAAACGTCGCCTCGTACAGCTCGAGCAACCCCTCGATCAGGTTCGCGTAGTCGCTCAGGAACGCCACTTCGAGCGTGCGGCCGTCGCGATACGACCGGCGCAGCCGGCCATCCCGGTACTGCTGCTTGAGGATGAAGTCGGCCGCCTGTGCCGCGGCCTGTACGTACTTGGGCTCGGTGAGCACACTGCCGCCGCGGGCCAGGCTCGCGATCATCAACCCGTTCCACTCGACCAGGATCTTGTCGTCCAACGCCGGGGCGATACGGCGGGCACGTTCGGCCAGCAGCTTGCCGCGGGCGCGCCCCAGGGCGGCGACGAACTCCTCGACGGGGATATCGAACATCTTCGCGCAGCACTCCGGCTCGCGCAAGCGGCGCAGGACGTTCTTCGGCTCATGCGGCGCGTGGGGATCACGCCAGTTGCCGCCCTCCCGCACGTCGTAGTGGGCACAAAACAGCTCGCCATCGCCGTCCCCCACGATCCGCAGCACGTCGGCGCGGGTCCAGACGTAATACTGTCCCTCGACGCCTTCGCTGTCCGCGTCGCGACTGCTGTAAAACGCGCCGTCCGCTGAGCGCAGGTCGCCCAACACGTAGTCGAATATCTCGCGCGCGACGCGCGCGTACGGCGGCTTGCCCGTAAGCTGGTACGCGTCGAGGTAGATGCGGCTGACGAGCGCCTGGTCATACAGCATCTTCTCAAAATGCGGCACGTGCCATTCGACGTCCGTGCTGTAGCGGTGAAATCCGCCCGCGAGCTGGTCGCAAATGCCCCCCGCCGCCATGTGGTCCAGCGTCACTTCGACAAGCTGCATGAACTGCTTGCGCCGGGAGTCGTCCGCCGGCCGCCGCACCGCCGATCGCAGCAGGACGTCGAGCGCCATGCTCGGCGGGAACTTGTTGGTCTGGCCGCTGACCAGCCCGCCGCTGACCGCGTCGCAGGCGTCCGCCAGTACCTCCGCCGCCCGGTCCAGCGTGCGAAGCGACACGGCCTCACCCGCTGCCCGCTGATCCAGCAGCCCCTCCCGAATCACGTCCGTCAGCTTGCCCGCTTGCGCGACGATCTCGCTGCGTCGCTCGCGCCACGCCGCGGCGATCCGCTCGCACAGCTCTTTGAACCCCGGGCGACCGAAGCCCGAGCGGGGCGGAAAGTAGGTGCCCGCGAAAAACGGCTGGCCGTCCGGCGTCAGCCACACGCTCATCGGCCATCCCCCCTGCCCGTGGTTCAGCGCCAGCGTCGCCTGCATGTAAATGTCATCGACGTCGGGCCGCTCCTCGCGATCCACCTTGATGTTGACGAAGCTCGCGTTCAGCACCGCGGCCACGTCGGCGTTCTCGAAGCTCTCGTGCGCCATCACGTGGCACCAGTGGCACGCCGCGTAGCCGATGCTGAGGAAGATGGGCTTGTCCTCGCGCTTCGCGCGGGCCAGGGCCTCGGGACCCCACTCGTGCCACGCGACGGGATTGTGTGCGTGCTGGCGAAGGTACGGCGACGCGGCCTCGGCCAGCCGGTTGCGATGCACTGCCTGGGTGGTCGTCATCGTTGTCGCCGGACCCTGTGGCGCGGCGTCATCCGCGCCGACCGCGAGCACCGCCCAACTTGCTGCCAACAACGTGGCCCGCCAGCGTTGCGTCGCAGACGTGTTCACCGACTTCTCGCGCGGGCCACACTGGTCTCGCTGCGCCTTGATTCTTG
Organism: uncultured Planctomycetales bacterium; assembly: GCA_964394415.1. Taxonomy (GTDB): domain Bacteria; phylum Planctomycetota; class Phycisphaerae; order UBA1845; family Fen-1342; genus JAGVEP01. The sequence goes on along the minus strand of CAYMXT010000035.1, from coordinate 8,790 downwards.
GCGCGCGGCGACGGAAATCAACCAGGCACTTTGTCCGCCGGTTCAAACGTCGTCATAAACCACACACGCAAGTGGTGGGCCGGCGGGGCCAGCAGCGTGTCGCCGGGCACATGGCCGGCCTGCCCCGGACTTGCGTCCGGGGTTCGGATTGCGTGTGCGGCGCCACCATCCGAACCCACCACGCGAGTGGTGGGCCGGCGGGCCAGCAGCGTGTCGCAGCGCACGTGGTCGACCTGCCCCGGACTTGCGTCCGGGGTTCGGATATCGGGCGCGGCGCCACCATCCGA
>CAYMXT010000035.1:0-8403 GCA_964394415.1 uncultured Planctomycetales bacterium | reverse complement strand
GACTTGCGTCCGGGGTTCGGATATCGGGCGCGGCGCCACCATCCGAACCCACCACACGAGTGGTGGGCCGGCGGGCCAGCAGCGTGTCGCCGGGCACATGGCCGGCGGGCCCCGCACATGCGTGCGGGGTTCGGATGTCGCGAAAGCGCACCCCCAACGATCGCCGAGCGGGCGGCGATCGAGCAGAGGATTCGTACGGCAAACTGGACGGTCGCCGGCCTCGGCTGCGCGGCTAGCGCCAAGTCCCGCCGCCGGCCGCGGCCGTCACGGGGCCTGCTTCGGCGGTCCTAAGGTCAAAGGACCAGCCCGCGGCGACGGGAGTCATCTGGCGCGTCACTACGAACGTCCGAGCCCAAGGCAGCGCGCGGATTTCGGCCCCCGCCGCGCTGGTTGACATGCCTTGCCCCACGCCGGTCAGGCTCTGCAATGCCAGGTCCGTACGCCTGTTCGGCTCGCTGCCAATCGCAGCGGGCGTGCCGGCGTCCATCTCGCCGCCCATCGGCACCGCGATGGCCGCCGCCAGGGCCTTCGACTGGTCCGCCGGTTTCGAGCTGGGCCGCCCATCGGGCGTTGCCACGAGCTGCACCAAGGTGGCCCTTCCGGCGGCATCCGACCGCATGCCGCTCGCCGACGCCGCTTCCGACGTCCACTTGAAGACGCGTTCCGTAAGCGTGCGTGCCGCCTGCCAGGCGGCGGTGTTCCTGCTCCGCAACGCGTCCAGAGTGACGTCGGCCGAAACTGTCGCCGAGGCTCCCAGGACGAAAACTGTCCCAGCCAACCACCATGAAATCTGTCTGCGTCCCATAGCGCCCTCTCTGCGCCGGCCCGAACCTGTCCGGCTCTTCTCTCTCGTCTCCGAAGGTAAGCTCTTAAGCCACAATGGCTTAGAGCGCCGCGCGCCGGGGCGACCCACTCAGCCCTGGCATGGGTTTTAGGACCGTCCGATTGCGGAAGTCAAATCCGAGCCGGGAAGAAAAGGCGGCGGGCGTGGCGTTTCAGGAACGCGGAGAGGTTCGATGGGAAGGAAAGGAGGGCGGCGGCCTCCATGCCGCCGACCAGGACGCCGGGGAGCGCTAAGCAGAGGCGTCGTGCCGGTGCAACAGGTGCCGCTCGAGCAAATCGAGCAGCTCCTTTGCGGGCACCTCGCGCAGTCCGGCCGGCGTCCGCCAGGCGACCGCGCCATTGTGATCGAGGAGATTCTGCACGCGTCGGACGGCCATGAGGACCGTGGAGTGCTGTTTGTCACCGAGCCGCCGGCCGATTTCCGGCAGGCTCATGCGGGTGTGCTTGCGGAGCAGGTACATGACCAGGCCGCGGGCGTGCGTCACGGTCCGGTCACGCGAGTCGGAGGCGATCGCCTCTCGAGTCAGGCCGAAGTGCAGGGCGACCACGCGCTCGATCTCGGCGACTTCGGGGGCCGCGCTGGTCGCCGCGAACTCCTCGACGACCCGCCGGGCCAGGTCCAACCCGAGCGGTTCCCGGGTGAGTGAGGCGTAGGCGGCGAGTTTGAAAAGCGTGCCCTCGAGTTCGCGCACGTTGCGCGTGATGTGTCGCGCCACGAAATCGAGCACGTCCTCCGGCAGCTCGCAGAGCATCTTGGCCGCCCGCCGGCGGAGAATTTCCCGGCGGGTGGCGTAGTCCGGCGGCTCGATCTGGACGATCGTCGCGGCGACGAGCCGGTTCCGCAGCGCCTCGCTGAAGGTCGCGAGGCTGCGCGGGTGGCAGTCGCACGAGAGGACGACGGCCTGACCGGTCGCGTCGATCGCGTCAAACGTGTACAGGAACTCGGCTTGGGTCGCGCGCTTGTTCGCCAGGAAGTGCAGATCGTCCAAGACCAGCACATCCACCCGCCGAAAGCGCGCCCGGAACGCCTCGACCTCCCCGCTCTTGACGGCGTAGATGAACTCGTTGGTGAATTCTTCGCCGGAGAGGCTGGACCAGTTCAATGCCGGCTGGGCACGCGTCAGGCCGTTGCAGATGCCCTGCAACAAGTGTGTCTTGCCGAGGCCGCAACCGCCGTGGAGCACCACGTGCTTGAACGACTGCCCCGGCGAACGCACGACGGCGGACGCAACTGAGAACGCCAACTCATTCGGCGGGCCAACGACAAACGACTCGAGCTCGCCGCGCAGCGCGGGCCGCGGCGTGCGCGGCGGGGCCGGGTTGCGCTCGCCGCTCTGGGCGACGACGCGCGGCGCGGTGCGATACTCGACCGCTGTGAGGCCGAGCTTGGGCGGTCCGGTCGCAGTGGCCGTGGGCGGCGAGCCGATGCGAATCTCGATGCGCGGTTCAGCCCCGACAACGGCGCGCGTGGCGGCGACCAGGTGCGGCATGAAGTTCGAGCCGATCCAGTTGCCGATGAACGTGTTGGGCACAGTGATGTCGAGTTGGGCCCCATCGAGCCGCAACTCCGTCGCTTCGCCGAACCAGGTGCGGAAGCGATTGGCGCCGATTCGTTCGATGATCTTCTGCCGCAGGGCGCAGAGTTTCCCCGCCGCGGGCTCTTCCACGGTCCACCTCAGACGCTAATTGTCGCACTAATTCTGGAAAACGACGCAGAGTAGATTCAAGATTGCAGGCCGATCTCTGGACTCCCTCTCATCAACGGTGAGGAGAATCTTAACACACGCCGACGCGCGATGCAACCCGCCAGAGCCCGCGAAAACATGCACAAGCGCGCAACCCGTTCAGCCTCAATCGCTCAGACGCGCCAAATTTTTTTTTGCCGGTCCGCTTGCGAACAAGTTGTCCACACCCTGTCAGGGCGCTACGCACCGGGCGCCAACCGCGGCCAGCGAAATGGGAGCGGCCGCGCGGGGCGCGGGCCGCTACGCACCGGGCGCCAACCGCGGCCAGCGAAACCAGTACGCGTCACGGCGGACGACGGGGGTTAGCCCCAGCCGCGCGTACAGGCGCTTGGCCGGCTCATTGCGATCATCGACGACCAGCGACAACCGCGGCGTGCGCGTTGCGCGGCAGTGCTGAAGCGCCCGACGGAGCAGCAGCGCCCCCACGCCTCGCTGCCGACACGCGGGCAAGACACCCATGTATACCACCTCCAACAACCCGGCCTGCGGAAGCTGCGCAAGCAGCAGACAGCCGGCGGCGTCACCGCGCACGCGAATCAGCTCCCAAAGCTGGGGATCAAAGCGACCGGCCGCGCGATGCGCGGCGAGCACGTCGGCGATCGGACGAATTCCCGTCAGCTCGGGGCAGTCGAGGCTGGCTTGGTAGGTCGCCAGGATGACGCGCTCGAACTCCATTCGGGTCGCGTCGCTGAAGCGCACCCACTCGGCGTCCGTCGGTGCGGGGGGATCGACCCACGGGTACAGGGCGTCGCGTTCCAGGTAGACGAGCGGGGAAAGCCGCGTGAAGCCGGCTCGTTCCAGCAACAGACGCTTCGCTGCCGCGTTTGGCTCAATGAGCGCCTGAGCGTAATGCAACCTCCGGTCGGCGAGCGCCGCTAGGCCGGCCTGCGTCAGGCGCCGTTGCTCCGCTTCGTCGATGCCATGCTCGCTGGGATTAGGTATGACGGCCAACGCCGTGCGCCCTGGCATAAGCAGCGTCAGCAGCAGGGCTTGCGGTCGATCTGGCGGTCCACAGCGCCAGCCCCGCCATTCGTGTACGGATTGGTCCAGATATGCGGAGAAGGCCGGAATCAGCGCGCGGCCGGCGGCGAGGTTCTCGCCCGCAGGCGCGAGCAAGAACGGCAGCGCGCTAGTTAGGTCAGCGGAAGTCAGTTGTACGGGGTTGTTCATGCGACGTCGGTTGATCGAGGTGGCCGCGGTTGGCGGTACCGCGCCCGGCCGCTAGAATCCGCCACGAGCCGAAGTCGCGATTGTCCAGAGGAGAGCATGTTCATGCAAACGAGGTCGTCCGCGTTGTCGCTGATGAGCGTCTTGGCTTTCGCCGTCGGCACGGCGTTTGCGCAGGAGCAGCCGCCCGCCGCCGAACCGGCCGAGAAGCCCGCCCCAGCCGCCAAGGTCGGGGAGGCCGCGCCGGATTTCACTTTGACCGATTGCAACGGCAAGAAATTCACGCTGGCGGAATTGAAGGACAAACTTGTTGTCCTCGAGTGGGTCAGCCAGGAGTGCCCCTTCTGCATCAAGTCGATTCCGGTCGTAAAGCAGATTCAGAAGAAGTACGAGGGCAAGGGCATCGTCTGGGTCGGCGTCGAGAGCACGCACTGGCGGAAGAGCGAAGAGAACGTCAACTTCATCAAGGAAAAGGAGTTGGAGTACACGATCCTGATGGACACGGACGGCCGGGTCGGGCACCTGTACGGCGCCAAAACGACGCCGCACGTGTTCATTATCAACAAGGGCAAGCTCGTGTACGCCGGGGCGCTGAGCAACGACCAATCCGGCAAGAAGAAGCCGGAAGAGGTCCGCGGCTACGTGGACGAGGCCCTGGCGGCGATCCTCGGCGGGAAAGACGTCCCGGTCGCGGAGACGACGCCCTGGGGTTGCAGCGTGAAGTACGCGAAGTCCGGCGGCAAGGGCGCCAAGGCGGACGCGCGCCGTGGCGGCGGCGGTACGCAGGAGAAGCCGGAATACAAAGAGAACTAAACGGACGTACGCGAACGGGCGGCGCCTGTCCGAGCCGCGTGCGCAAGCTCGCGGACGAACGTGCGACCGCTCGCGCGGTCGGCTCGGATCTGCGCTGTCGGATCGCGCGCGGTGATCTAGAACTGGCCCGCGCCGGGCGGCGCGCGTGGCTGTGCGTGTTGCTGGCCTGCGGAGCCGGGCTTGGCGGTGGCTGTGCGCGCGGCGTACACTGGCGGATCGGTACGTTCGAGGAGGCCCACCGCGAGGCACAGCGGACGGACCAACTGACGCTGGTGTACTTCCGAAGCTGGTACCTGGTCGAGTGTACGGAGTTCGAGGAACGGGTGCTGCGCGATCCAGCCGTGTTGGCCGAGAGCGACCGGATGGTCTGCGTGCCGCTCGATTTCGACTGGGACCGGCGGCTGGCGGAACGCTGGGAGCTGGAGGACGTGCCGGCGGTGGCGGTTGTGGGGCCGCACGGGGAGGTACTCGCCAAGCACGGGGGGCCGCTGACGAAAACGGAGCTGCTGGCGTTGATCGAGACGGCGCGGGCGGGCCTGGAACGGGCGGCGCCGTCCGACCGCAGCGCCGGCTCGGGGTCGCTGCCGCCCTCCTAGCCGCCGCCGTAGCGCTGGGGTGCATTACTTGCGGATGCGACGAGCCGGAGGGCGAGGCCGCGCCCGGCGTCGTGCTCTGCTTTGGCACGACGGGGATGGGGCCGGGCGAATTCAGCTATCCGCGGGCGGCGGTGCGCGGCCCGGACGCGCTGCTGTACGTCGTTGACAAGGCGGCCCGCATCCAGTGCTTCGACGCGGAGGGCCGCTACGTGCGCGAATGGCGGACGCCAGAGTGGTCCGCGGGCAAACCGACCGGACTGGGGGCCGGGCCAGACGGCCGCATCTACGTCGCCGACACGCACTATGCACGGGTGCTCATCTACACACCCGCCGGCGAGCTGGTGGGTACGTTTGGGGAGCGTGGCACGGGACCGGGGCAGTTCATCTTCCCGACCGACGTCGCGGTCGCCGGCGACGGCGGGCTGTACGTGGCCGAGTACGGCGGGAACGATCGCATCAGCCGATTCACGCGCGACCTGCAATACGAATTCAGCTTCGGCGGTTCTGATGGCGGCGTGGCCCGGTTGCAACGGCCCCAGTCGTTGTTGCTCGACGCGGATGGGACGCTCTGGGCCGCGGATGCGTGCAACCACCGCATCTGCCACTTCACGGCGGACGGAGTGTTGCTCGACAGTTTCGGCCAAAACGGCACCGGCCCTGGCGAACTGCGTTTTCCGTATGGCCTCGACGGGCTGCCCGACGGCACGCTCGTCGTCGCCGAGTACGGCAACAACCGTCTTCAGCGATTCGATCGCAACGGCCGCCCGCTCGGCACGTGGGGCCGGCCGGGACGCCGCGCCGGCGAGCTGGCGTACCCCTGGGCGGTCGTGGCGGACGCACCGGATCGGCTGTTCGTCCTGGATTCCGGGAATAACCGGGTGCAGGTGCTGGCGCTGCACGGTGCGGAGGTCTGGCGTCGGTGACAGCCCGGCGCCGCTGTCGGCCAGCTCGCCGAGGCGCTGACCAAGCGCGCTCCTGCGTTCTGTTTGCCCCACAAGGTCACGCCGAGCAGGTCGAAGTCACGAGGTGCTATGCGGTCCGAGGAACTTCGGACCATTGAAGTGAATCATGTGGTCTGGGTTATCCGCGATCCAGACTTCGGTTTCCCAGGCGATATTCGCGGCGTGTTTACGGAACTCCGTGGTGCTGGGAAACGCCGTCACGTATACCCGCTCGGACGCGCACGCGGCGAACATCTCATCCAGCTCGCGCCGTCGCTTCGGTGAAATCGGGCCGTGGGAGGTAACAGCCTCGATTAGGTAGACCCAGTTCTTGTCCGCGCGGTGGAGGATAATGTCGGGGAGCTTATCGTGCGCTGTGACGTTCACCGCCAACCTGGCCAGACCTTCCGCCCGGAGCACGACGTGCTTCAAGGCCGTGTCACCCACGTAGAGGACTTCCGCCCCTGGGGCAAAACGAGGGCCGAATTCCCGGATTACGGCGACTTGTAGCTCGTTGTGCGCACCCGGTGAAAGATCGACGGTCGCACCATCGGGCAAGCGAAGGCGTACACGATGGCTGTGGCGTAAGCCCGTGTAGGCCAGTTGAAGCGAGCCGAACTGAGCGCGAAAACCCGCGACTTCGCGACCGAACCGGGCATCGTTTCCAAAGCACCGAAGCACCCCGACGACCGCACCGGTTAGCCTGTAGACGGTCTTGCCGCTGTTTGTGGGCCGCTTCGGGTCATCCGGGTTTCGGTCAGCGATCCGTGCCTGTTCGAACTGATGGATTGTCTGCCGGCGAACTGTTTCGCGAGTATTGGGCGCATAGTCCTTCCCATACTTCGTCCGCATAAACTCCATAATGTCCACGATGCGAAGCAGCGGCTGCCGGGCCCGGCTCCACGCAATCGTGGGTCCGATCTGCGCGAGCGCGAGGAGTGTGAGGGCCGAGCGTTCGTTGCGCTGTGCGATGGGAAGCCCAAGGGCCGTGAGGATCTGTGTGGCCTCTGCGACCTTCCTGCGCTTCACCGGATCCTCCCCATCAGCTCGCTGGAGATCGCCCCATTGATTGCGAGCACGTCCAGGACGACTCGCTCGACAGCACTCGCTCCAAGCGTACTCAGCTTCCCAACGCGCGCCCCGATTTCGGCGATGGCACCCAGCGCAGGGAACGGCAGGGCGCGAATCTCGGTCGCGTTGACCTGCGTGCTCCCACTCTGCGTGCGGAAGTAGCGGTCCAACAGGGCCGAGTTGAACAGGGCTGCCAGCCCAAACGTCTCGGTTTCGGTCAATTCTCGCCGCGCGTGACAGAGGTAGTTCACGTGGTTTTCGATCGCAATCCGCGACGGCCAGCGCGCGTCGCTGCGTAAGATGCAACTCGCCGTCAGGCGACGGCGTTCCTCCTTGGCGCTGAACCGGCGCAAGAGCACGTAATTTCGCGTGGGCAGTACGAGCTTCTGGGAGCCGTCACAGACACGCAGCGCCAGGGGTCTTCCTTTCTTCACCGACGGCCAGCGAGTCTCGAAGGGCCGAACGTTGTGCGGGAGAATCAGCGGCACCGTGCGGGCGTGCGGGTCGGTCTCGAGGTACTGCCTTGCCCGAAATGCCACGACGGGGCCAGTGGAAATCTGCAACCCATGGTCGGCGAAGCGCGTGCGCCAAGATTCGACCGCGTCCATGATCTTCGCGTCGGCTCGGCTCCTGGGGATGCGTATAATGAAGTCGCCGAGGGCGTCGTCGATGATCCGGGACGCGGGGTGAATGTGCGTGGCATTGGCGCCAACCAGGTCAGCCCCGTGGCTTGTGCTTAGCCGGATAGGTCCCTCCGTCCGGACACCGCGCTTCCATAACGTGACGACGCTCTCCTGCAAGACTTCGGCGCCCGTAAACGTCTCCGTCCTCGACTCGAACAGGTGAATATGACGCAGGCCCATGCGATCGAAGAACCAGCGCCGGAACTCCCTGAAATACAACCCGTTGCAGAAGCTCCGCGGCGTAATGGCCACCAGTTCCCCGCCTGGACGCAGCAGTCCAGCGGCGGTCGCCATGAAGAGCGCATAGATGTTCGGCTGGCCGTGAACCACGCGCTCGAAGGCCCGAGCGTGTGCCGAGTCCCTATTCAGCTTGAAATAGGGCGGATTCATGATAACCGCGTCAAACTCGCCGGGTCGGCCGCTTTCAGCAAAGAGGGACTCTTGCCCAAAGCGGGGGCGATTACCGAGTACGAAGTCGTCCGCGTGGATCGTGTAGTTCAAATCATGACCCGCCGCTCGTAGCTCGCGGCGGCAGCACCGCATG
>CAYMXT010000034.1:0-25084 GCA_964394415.1 uncultured Planctomycetales bacterium | reverse complement strand
CGGTGCGCACCGGCGGGACGCCGATGCTCCCCATCGTTAGCGCCGCGGTGGTGTTCAGCGCCATTTCGGTGCGCACCGGCGGGACGCCGATGCTCCCCATCCGCAGGGGGCCCAGCGCTCAGAAGCTAGATCGCGCGCAGGACGACGCAGGTGTTGTGCCCGCCGAAGCCGAACGAATTGCTCATGGCGATGCGGACATTCGCGTCACGGGCGGTGTTGGGGACGTAGTCGAGATCGCACTCCGGATCGGGGGTGTGCAGGTTGATGGTGGGCGGCAACGCGTGGTGCTGGAGCGCGAGCACACACGCGATGGCCTCGACACCGCCGCTGGCGCCGAGCAGGTGGCCAATTGCGCTCTTCGTGCTGCTGATGGCGACTTTGTAGGCGGCGGCGCCAAACACGCTCTTAACCGCCTTCGTCTCGGCGATGTCGCCCAGCGAGGTGCTGGTGCCGTGGGCGTTGATGTAGGAGATATCCGCGGGGTTCAGCCGGGCACTGCGCAGCGCCAGCGTCATCGCGCGGGCGGCGCCGCGCCCCTCCGGCTCCGGCTGCACGATGTCGCTCGCGTCGGACGAGGCCCCAAACCCGATGACCTCGCAGTGGATTTGCGCGTGGCGGCGTTTCGCGTGTTCGTATTCCTCGAACACCAGCAGACCAGCGCCTTCGCTGAGGACGAAGCCGTCGCGGTCCTTGTCGAACGGCCGCGACGCCGTGGCCGGGTCGTCGTTGCGTGTGCTCAGCGCGTGCATCGCGGCGAACGCGGAGACGCCGAGCGGCGTACAGGCGGCCTCACAGCCGCCGGTCATGACGACGTCGAGTTCGTCGCGGCGAATCGCGTGATAGGCGTCGCCCATCGCGGTGCCGGCGGAAGCGCAGGCGGTCGCTACCGATGCGCTCGGGCCTTGGAAGCCGAGGGCCATCGAGATGTGGCCCGGGGCCGCGTTCGCCATCAGCTTCGGGATGGTGAATGCGGAAACCTTGTCCGGTCCCTTCTCGATGAGCCGCAGGTGCTGCTCCTCGATTTCGCGCAGCCCGCCGATGCCGGACCCGAGAAACACGCCCGCGCGGGTCGGGTCAAACTGGCCGGGCTGGAGGGCGCAGGCTTGAAACGCCTGCTTGGCCGCGGCGTAGCCGACGAGCGTGAAGCGGTCCATCCGCTTGGCCTGGCGGACGTCCATGTACTGGCCAGGATCGAAGTCCAGGCACTCGCCGCCGATGCGCACGTCCTGGTTCGAGTAGTCGTGGCGACTGAGCGTACGGATGCCGGAGCGCCCGGCAAGCAGCCCGCCCCAATACGCCTCGACGCTTGCGCCGAGCGGCGTGATCGCCCCGAGACCGGTTACGACAACGCGGCGTGCTTCCACGACGGCTCTCCCGCCGGCGGCTACTTATTGGCGCTTTCGATGTGCTTCATGATGTAGTCGATGGCCATTCCGACGGTCTGGATCTTCTCCGCCTCCTCGTCGGGGATGGACATCTCGAACGCGTCCTCGAACTCCATGACAAGTTCGACCGTGTCGAGCGAGTCCGCGTTCAGGTCGTTGACGAAGGACGTGTCGCGCGAAATCTCGCCCTCGGCGACGCCCATCTGCTCCGCCACGATCTTCTTGACCTTCGCTTCCACTTCAGCGGCTGATGGCACGGGAGTTTCTCCTGTAGGAAGACCCGCGGCGCCCACACGGGAGCCGGACACTATGTACCGGCGCCCTGCGCCGCTCGCAAGGGCCGCCGCTCCGAACCGATTCCACGACCGCGCCCGGCCATCCGGTGCCCCTTCGGCCCCGGCGATACACGCCGTGCCTGCTCTGCGGTCATCTTCTGAGCGGGGAGATAGTACGCCGGGCCGGGCCGCTTGCCAAGGTGCCTGCGGGTGTTCTACAGGTCCGGGCGCCGGGTGCCCGTGCGGACGCCGAGGATGCGCACCGGGATCGCGCGCGGCGGCGGGGCGGGAAGCAGGTCGAGGAGCGTCCGGCTGCGCGGGGCCGCGGCGACGAAGCCGTGCAGGTCCTGAAAATCCCAGTCTGCACGCGGGACCGGCCGCCGGTCGGCGTCCAGGACGCGGACGCCGCAGTGATCGACCAGCGCGCCCGCCGCGAACCGGTCGCACATCGCCTCCTTGCGGCGCGGGTTTCGACCCGCCGCCTTCACGAGATAGTGATATAGCTCGTGGAGATAGACGAACAGCGCGAGCTGGTACGCGTCTGTGACCACTAGCCGGTAGGTCTCCCGCCACCAGTGCGTGCGATTGGACTGGGCCCGCGCGAGGTGCGTCCCCAGCAAGTACGGGTAGCGATTCCGCCGCCCGAGGTTCACGAACAGCCGGGCGTCGCGGTAGTAGCACGTGCCGGAGAAGGCGGTCGAGCGGCTGTGGCGGACGCGCACCGTCAGACCGTCGTGCCGATACGGCCACGTGTGCCGCAGAAACATCTGCTCGAGGCGGGCGCCGTCCAGTTCCGTGGCGTTGGCAAAGTCCATCCGTGGGCTCGTCCTTGCGGCTATCATCAGAACCACTCGCCGGCGACTTGGCAATGCCGCGGAACGGAACCCCGCGCGGAAGCGCGCCGGCCAACGAGCCCCGAGCGCCGGCGAGCGGGCAACGGAGTGCGCAAGCCTCCCACGCGACGCCGACGCGCTGCGCGGCCCCGTCGCTGGCGCTCCAGGCTCGTTCACGGAGACAACACCTTGCGTTTCGATCGACACGCACACCTGCTGTGCGACCGCCTGAGCTGGGCGCTAATCACTGCTCTCCTCCCGGTGCTGTCCGGCTGCCTGAACCTCGGCCCGCGGCGGCTCACCGAAGCAGACCTTCTCGGCCCCCGCCGCGTCGATTTCAACGGCCAAGTCGTCCGCGGTCTGGATTGGTGGCCCGCGGGCCAGGATTATCTCGAGCGGCGTGACGGCGTCCTCTCCCGCGTCAACGCCGAGACCGGGGAAACCACACCCGCGTACGGCTACGCCGCGCTGGAGGCCGCCCTTGCGGCACACGAAGACTTCGACGCTGACGCGGCCAGCCGCCTGGCCCGGCGTCCAACGCTGCACAGCGAGGACTACGGCGTCATCGTGCTCCAGCACACCGACCGCCTGTACTACTACGACTTCCGCGGGGGAGAGCTGCGGCGGCTGACCGAGGAAGCCGCGGAGCGAAAGGAGCCGGCCCTCAGTCCCGATGGCCGGCACCTGGCATTCGTGCAGGAAAACGACCTGTACGTGCTCGACACGGCGGACGGCGAAGTGCGGCGGCTGACCCACGACGGCAGCGACACGCTGCTGAACGGCGTGCTCGACTGGGTCTATCAGGAAGAGGTCTACGGCCGCGGCGACTGGCGGGCACACTGGTGGTCCGACGACAGTCAGTTCATCGCGTTTCTTCAGCTCGACGAGACCGACGTGCCGACCTATCCGCTCGTCGATTACCGCCCGACGCATCCGACGGTCACGCAAATGCGGTACCCGAAGGCCGGCGATCCCAACCCGCGTGTGCGGCTGGGCGTGGTGCCCGCGTGCGCCGGCGAGACGGTGTGGGTCGATCTGTCCGCCTACGAAGGCACCGACATCCTCATCACTGGTGTGCTGTGGGCGCCAGACGGCCGCGTTGTCTACGCCGTGCAGGACCGCGAGCAGCGCTGGCTCGACCTCAACGACGCCGACCCGGCGACCGGCCAGGCCCGGACGCTGTTTCACGAAGACTCACCCGCGTGGCTCGAATTCCAAGATCCGCCGCACTGGCTCGAGGATGGCTCGTTTCTCTGGCTCAGTCCGCGCGACGGTTGGCGGCACCTCTACCACTACGCCCGCGACGGCCGGCTCATCCGGCGCGTCACCGCCGGACCGTGGGAGGTGCGCGCCTTGCACGGCGTCGACGAACGCGCGGGCTACGGGTATTTCTCCGGCTCGTGCGACAGCCCGATCGAAAGGAATGCGTATCGTGTGCCGCTGTCTGGCGGCGCGGTCGAGCGGCTGACGACGCCGGGCTTCAGCCACAGCGTCGAGTTTGATCCCGACTTCCACTACTTCATCGACACCTATAGCAACATCAAGACGCCGCCGCGCGTCGAATTGCGGCGCGTGACGGGTGAAGTTGTGCGCGTGCTCAGCGCGAACGACGTGCCGGCCCTGCGACGGTACCGGCTCAGTTGGCCAGAACTGCTCCGCATCCCGACGCCGGCAGGATACGACCTGAATGCGCTGATCGTCCGGCCCATGGACCGCCTGCCTTGGCAGAAACACCCCGTGTACACACTGGTCTACGGCGGGCCGCACGCGCCAAGCGTCCATAACCGCTGGCCGCACGACCTGGCGTTTCAGCAGTGGCTCGCTCAACAGGGGTACATCGTGTTCGTGTGCGACCCGCACTCCGCCAGCGGCGAAAGCGCCGCCAGCGCCTGGCGGGCGTATCAACAGCTTGGCGTGACCGAGCTGGCCGACCTCGAGACCGCCCTCCGCTGGCTCGCCGAGCATGAGCACGCCGACCTCGACCGCACCGCGATCTTCGGGCACAGCTTCGGCGGTTACCTGGCCGCGTATGCCCTGACGCACGGCAACCTCTTCAAGGCCGGCATAGTCGTCGCGGGGCTGGCCGACTGGCGGAACTACGACTCGATCTACACGGAGCGTTACATGCGCACGCCGCAGAACAATCCGGACGGGTACGAGCGTTCGTCCGTCGCGGCCGCGGCGAAGAACTTGCACGGGCGCCTGCTGATTCTGCACGGGATGCAGGATGACAACGTCCACGCCCAGAACGGGATGCAACTCATGTACGCGCTTCAGCAGGCGGGCCGGCCGTTCGAGGTCATGCTGTACCCCGGTGACGACCACGGCGTACACACCTATTACGCGGAGAGGCAGCGCTTGGGCCTGGACTTCCTCCGCCGGGCGTTCGGCCACTGAACCACCATGCACGATTCGGCAACGCAGATCCGAGCCGACCGCGCGAGCGGTCGTAAGTTTGTCCGCGAGCTTGCGCGCGCGGCTCGGACAGGCGCCGCCCATTCGCGCACGTCCATTTAGCGTGGTGTCTCGCAATAAACGCGACGTGTTCGCGGGGAGCATCGGCGTCCCGCCGGTGCGAAGAACCGCGACGGGCGCCTCCGCAAGCCGGTCGCACCGGCGGGACGCCGATGCTCCCCACGCGAGAGCGCTGCGAGGTGAGTTGACTTCTCCGCCATCATTTTGAAGACTTCCTCCAAGGGAAACTGCGCTGCGCGAGATGTGACCGTGCAGATCGGCAACAGCCTCAGTTTGACGGGCATTCTCGGAACGTCCGCGACGCCGTCCAACGGCGCCACGGCGGCCACCGGGGCCGCGAGCGCCGCCAGCTCGGTTTTCGGACCCCCCGCGCAGGTTTCACTGGGCGCGGGCGTCCCTTCGTTCGTTGGATTCACGGACTACACGAAGCTCGCGGGGGCCGGGCAATGGCAGTTCAATCTGGCCGGCGTGCTGACGCCGACCGCCCACGGCGTGACACCCGCCGCGCGTTCGCCCGAGCAGCAGAAGGCCGACCAGGAGGCGCTCAAGGGCATCTTCGAGCTGCTCGACGCGGGCAAACACGACGAGGCCCGGAAATCGGCCCACGCGCTGTTGAACGAAGACCAGACGAGTGCTGCGGCGACCCACGCGCTGGGGTACGCGAACCTGTCGCAGGGTCAGTACGGCGAAGCGGAGCGGTTGTTCGCGCGGGCCCACGCGCTGGACCCGACGGTGGGGTACGACAACGATGTGCAAAACGCGCGCGTGCTTCAGGGCGACGACGCCAGCGTGCTTCAAACCGCCCGGCAGTGGCTGACCTCGGCAACGAAGCGCGACGAAGGCGTCCGCGTGCTGATCACGCTGACCGAGCGCAGCCCGCAGAACGCCGACGCCCATTACGCGCTCGGCGGGGCGCTGCTCGCCAAGGGCGACGGCGACAACGGCCTGATGCAGTTCAGCGTGGCGATTCAACACGCCGATGGCGGGCTGCTTGCGGACCTGGAAGCCCGACTCGCGCAGCTCGCCGCGGATGCGCCTCAATCCGCGTTTGTGCGCCAACTGCTTGGCAAAACCTATCTGCGGCAGGAGCGGTTCGACGTTGCGGCGCGGACCTTGCAGCAGGCCGGGCAACTCGCGGACGACCCCACCGCCTACGACCACGACCTCGCCCGTGCCTACGTCGGCCTCGGCCGCGAGCAGCTTGCCCAGGGCGACCTGGCGGCCGCCATGACGCAGTTGGCGCAAGCCAAGCAGCTCGACCCCACGGCTCGCGAGGTGAAGCGTGCGTATGCCGAGGGGCTGCTGGCGCGGGCGGAGCAGCTCAACCGGCGACACGATTACTCCGCCGCGGCGAGCGACTACACGAATCTGGTGGATTTGCTCGCCAAGGACGGGACCGCGGAGCAGCGGCAGCGGGCCGCCCAGGGGGCGTATTCGGTCGGCCGCGCCCTGATGAACCAGCGGATTGCGGCCGGCGACGACATCGCCGGCGAGGTGACCGCCTTCCAGGCCGCCTACGACCTCGATCACAGCAATGCGACCTACCGCCAGCAGCTTGCCACGACGCGCGTCGCGCTTGGCGACCAACAGGCCGCGGACGGCGACCATGACCTCGCGGCGTACTCCTATCGCCGGGCGTGGGAGCTCTACAAAGGCAACACCACCTACCGCGACAAGGCGATCAGCGCCTTCGTCACGCACGGCGACGACCGGGCGTTCAACTTGAGCTACACGGCCGCGATTGATGCTTACCGCGCGGCGTACGAGCTGAATATCTACAGCCAGACCAACAAGCAGAAGCTCGCGGGCGCCTACAACGCCCGCGGCTTGGACTACAAGCAGCGGGAGCTGTACGCGCAAGCCGCCCTGGATTTCAAGGAAGCGTTGGCCCTGTTCCCCGACAACGCGACCTACCAATCCAACTACAACTTGGTCAGTCCGTGGGATCCGACCGGCTAAGCGCCGCGCGGCGGTGCGTCTGCGCCCGGCATGCCTTTGGGGGCACGTGCGCGGGGCTTCTGCCGTGTCCACGTTGGCGGTAGTATGCGGCCCCGCCGTCGTGGCGGCGCTGGAGAGGTGCGCGAGCGGCTGATGCGGCACGCTTGGAAAGCGTGTGTGCGGGTAACTGCACCGCGGGTTCGAATCCCGCCCTCTCCGTCAAGCCCAGCTTTCCAACCCCGGAGCTGGGATTCTTGGCAAGTCGATCCACAAGTAATCCAATTCGTCCCACGTTGTGCCGCCCCATGCCGCGGGGCGCTCGCCGCCCACTCGACCTGCGGCGCGTGGGATGAATCCCGCGGCTCGGGTCGCCTGGGCGCGGAAGGGTGCATGGCGAGTAGTGTACTGTCTCAGAAAAGCGCACACGTAATCGCGCCGGGGAGCATCGGCGTGCCGCCGGTGCGACCGGCGTTCGGAGGCGCCCCGCGCGGTTTCGCGCACCGGCGGGACGCCGATGCTCCCCATGAATACGGCGCGTTTATTGCGAGACACTACAGTAGCGAGCAGCGAGTTCAGACGAGCCGCTCGCACGTGAGAACTCGCTATTCGCCACTCTCTACATCAGCCCCACCAGCGCACGAGCGCCAAGTACATCGTCAGCGCTAGCATCCCCACGCCGGCCAGGCGCGTCCAGACGCGCGCGGCCGGCACGCGCGGCGTCGGCTTGATCGTCAGCACACCGGCGGGGGCGTCATCCGCGCCGAACTGGACCTGGGCGATCAGCAGGTGGGCCTGAAAATCGCTTAGTCCGAGCTCGCGGCCGCGCGCGAGTATCGCCTGCCGGCGCGAATGACGCAGCAAGCCGCCCTCGAGCGACGCGGCGATGAGCGCCCGCAACTCCGGCACTGGCGGCGGTGCATCCGCCAGCTTCTGCCGATAGGCATCCTGCCGCACCGGATCGCGCAGCGTCGTGTAGGCGAGGTGCAGCTCCTCCAGCAGCCGGCGGGTCAGCGAATACCGCAGCGGGTCGCCCATCATCCGCAGCAACCGCCCACGTTCCATCTGAAAGCAGCGGGTGATAACCTGCGGCGTGTAATCGCCCGGCGGCAGTCCGAGAACGGCGAAATAGTCGCGGGCCAACTTTCCAGCCTCCTACCCAAGTCATACGCGCAGAATCTGCGAAAGCAAGTTCTGCGCTGCTGGACGGTCGCCGGCGGCCCGCGTTGATTTCCGCGCCAATCCGGGTAACTTCTGCCCCCGCGACGATCTGTCATCTGGAGGACCGCGCGAATGGCGGTGACGCATTCTGAGATTCAGCACCTCGGGGAACTCGTCCGGCAGCACTGCGAACGGTTTGACCGCCTGCTTACTGAGATTCGCCGAGTCATCGTCGGGCAGGAGCACTTGCTCAAGCGGATGATGGTCGGCCTGCTCGCCGACGGTCACATTCTCTTGGAGGGCGTACCCGGCCTGGCAAAGACGACCGCGGTGGCGTGCCTGGCACGTGCGATTCGCACGAAGTTCCAGCGCATTCAGTTTACGCCCGATCTACTCCCTGCCGACATTATCGGAACTCAAGTCTTCCAGCCGCGCGACGGTACGTTCGCAATCCGCAAGGGGCCGGTCTTCGCGAACCTGGTACTCGCCGACGAAATCAACCGGGCACCGGCGAAAGTGCAGAGTGCGTTACTCGAAGCCATGCAGGAACGCCAGGTCACGATTGGTGAGCAGACCTTTCGGCTCGACGAGCCGTTCCTGGTGCTCGCGACGCAGAATCCAATCGAGCACGAGGGAACGTACCCACTTCCGGAGGCGCAAGTTGATCGATTCATGCTGAAGGTTCTGGTGGACTACCCGTCACGCAGCGAAGAGCGGCAAATCCTGGATCGCATGGCACCCCAGCGCGGAGCGCCGCAGGTGTCGGAAGTGATTGATCCACAACAGGTTATCGAAGCGCGCCGCACGCTCGACGAGATCTACATAGACGACCGCGTGAAGGACTACATCGTGACGGTCGTTCATGCGACGCGCTCGCCGGCCGACTTCGGCCTGACGATCGCCGACTGGATTGAGTATGGCGCCTCGCCGCGGGCCAGCATCTATCTCGCCCGCGGGGCCCGCGCGCTGGCGTTTCTCGCGGGGCGCGGTTACGTGACGCCGCAGGACGTGAAGGACATCGCCCCGGACGTGCTCCGGCACCGCGTGATCGTGAGTTACGAGGCGGAGGCCGAGGAGCGGACGTCGGACGACGTGGTTTCGCACGTGCTGGACCACGTTCCGGTGCCATAAGCGCAACCCGACGGAACTCGACAGGTGGCGGGCTTGGGATAGCGGAGGCGAACCCCTAGAATAGAAAGATGGCGGACGGCACCCTGTTCCGCGCAGGGCGCTCGTCCGCCGGTGTTGCACCACCACCACGGGAGCCAGGTGGTGCTCTTCTGGGGCGAGGGCTAGCTCTGCTGGCCCTCGCCCTCTTCGTCGACAACCTCCTCACTGGTCTCAGGACTGGGTTGCGCGACGGAGAAATCACTCTCTCCCTGCCAGACTGTAGGACCGCTCCCGGCCGCATTTCCACTCCCGTTAGCGGTTCCGGGCACATATTCTGGGGGCCGTGCGGTATACGTCGTGCGCACGGCCGCGCGTCGCGCCGGCGCCGCGCTGGCAAAAAAAATAAGGACCCGCGGTGAACGGGTCCTCAGGAGGAGGAGTTCAAGAGGGCCGGTTGAGTGGACCCTCTCGAGGAGGAGGAGTCACTAAGTGTTAGGCCCGGTCATCCTAAAAAGTCCAGCGCGGGCCGAAAAAAAAGTTTCGCACCCGCTTCGCCGGGCGAGACTATGGGCGGATATCGCTGGGAGCGGCAGAGGCTCGGATGGAGCCGCACAGGGCCGGAGGTCCATGCGTCGCTTGCGTGCCGCGAGAAAAAGCTGAGGGCCGGCCCCTAAGGGTCGGCCCTCGATCTGCTTGTGCGTCCACATGGTTCTTCTGGCCTTTCGGCTCCCTTGAAAGGCGGGAAGGCGGACTACTTCTGATATGCCCGCTGGTCCGGCGAAGTCCAACCCGCCGGCAACAGAAGGCTGGCGGTGCTGGGCTGTTAAGTGGCAGAAAGAGCCGTAACTATAAGACTTGACGATATTTGCGCGACTCGCGGGACTTGTGCCAAGCGCGGAAAGAAAAACGACGCCGCTTGTACGTCCTATAATATGTGTGGAAGTTCCCGATCGGCAACATTCGGCCGGCGCTGTGCTCGTGGCTTGTGTGCAGTTGTGCGGAGCGGCTTCATCCTGCACGCCGGGTCGCTATACTTCGCCGACCCGGCCTGGATTCGGTGCCCGCGCCGGCGAGATTTTGCAGGATGGCCCACATGCGAAACACGCGCTCGACGTCGGGGACATGTTCGTGCTCAACCCTGACTGGCATGCCGCTCGCCGTTGCGGCGACAGGCCGCCTGCCAGTTGCGGGGCGGGTTCTGTTAGCAGCACTGTGCGCGACGGCGTATGCGGCCGAACCGCTGCCGTCGGATACGCGGATCAAGTCTGGGACGCTCGACAACGGCGTCACGTGGATGTGGCGCCAGCACGCCACGCCGTCCGGCAAGATGGCCCTGGTGATGCACGTTCGCACCGGCTCGTTGAATGAAACCGACGACCAGCGCGGCTTGGCGCACTTCCTCGAACATATGGCGTTCAACGGCTCGGAGAACATGCCGCCGGGCACGCTCGTCCCGTACTTCGAGAGCATCGGGATGGAGTTCGGCAATGACCTCAACGCCTTCACGAGCTTTGACCAGACGGTGTACATGCTCTATCTGCCGGACACCTCGGTCGACCAGATGGACAAGGCCCTGATGGTGCTGAGCGACTACGCCTTCCGCATGTTGCTCCTGCCGGACGAGGTGGACAAAGAGCGCGGCGTGGTGCTGTCGGAGCGGCGCGACCGGATGGGCCCGGACCAGCGGCTGCGCGATGCGCTGTTCGAGAAAATCTTCGCCGGGACACGCCTGGCCGAGCGCATGCCGATCGGTCTGGAGAAGGTCATCGCAGAAGCGCCGCGCACGACGGTGGAGGACTACTACCGCACGTGGTATCGGCCGGAAAACGTCACCGTGCTGATCGTCGGCGACGCGCCGCCGGACGACTATGTGCCGTCGCTCGTCAAGTGGTTCGGGACGCACCGGCCGACGAAGCCCGCCCCGACGCCGCCGGGGGCGGGCCTCAAGCCGTTCACGACGCAGCGTGTGGTGGTGCTCGCGGACCCGGAGTATTCGCGCGGTGACATCGACTTGTACAACCTGCTGCCGGCCCGTCCACCGGTGACGACGTACGAGCAGGCCCGCGTCGAGCTGATCGACCGCGTGGGGGCGTGGATTCTGGAGCGGCGGTTCTCGGAGAAGATCAAGAGCGGCACGGCGTGCTACCGCACGGCGAATGCGAACGTGATGAGCTGGTTGCACGAATCGACGCTGGTAAACGCGTCGGTGACGGGCGAGCCGAAGGACTGGGAGCAGATGCTCGACGCGCTGGTGGCGGAGCTGAACCGGGTGCGCGAGTTCGGGTTTCTGCCCGGCGAGTTCGAGCTGTGCAAGAAGGAGCTGGTCTCGCGGGCCGAAGACGCGGTGCGCAAGGAATCAACGCGCAACGCGCGCGGGCTGCTGATGCGGATGATGTCGAAGGTCAACCAGCGCGAGCCGATCATGTCGGCGCAGCAGGATCTCGAGACGCTGCAACGCCTGTTGCCCACGGTCAAGCTGGACGAGGTCAACGTCGCGTACAAGTCGTATTTCCAGGCCGACACGGCCGCGTTCGTCGTGACGTTGCCGCAGAAGCCGGAAGTACCGCTGCCGGCCCAGGAGAATGTGCAGGCGGCGGTAAAGGCGGGCCTCGCGCGGCGACCGGACGCGCCGGAGGACGTGAAGCTCGCCGGCGATCTGCTGCCGACCTTGCCGCAGCCCGGCAAGCTGACGGAGTCGAGCACCGATGACGATCTGGGGATCACGAGCGGCTGGCTCTCCAACGGCGTGCGCTTCCACCACAAGTACATGACGGACAAACAGGATACGGTGCTGGTCACCATCACGTTGGCCGGCGGCGAGATCGAGGAGACGCCCGAGAACGCGGGCGTGACGGCCCTGACCGGCATGATGCTCGCGCAAGCGGCCACGAGCCGCCTGACCTCCACGGACATCGAGGACATCATGACGGGCCGCAACATCCGCGTCGGCGGCTCCGGCGAGGGCGACGCCTGCACCGTGATGGTCTCCGGCTCGCCGCGCGACCTCGAGATCGGACTCCAACTTGCCTACGCCGTGCTGACCGATGGGAAACTGGAGGCGAGTGCGTACGACAACTGGAAGCAGGCGATGCAGCAGGAGTACGACATGCAGAGCCGCATGCCGCACCTGGTGGGGCTGGACGCCTGGGCGAAGCTGGTCGGCGGGGACGACCCACGGTTCGGCGTGCTGTATCCGCCGGAGCGGGCGGCGAAGCAATCGCGCGAGCGCTCGCAGGCGTGGTTTGAACGCCTGGCCCGCGAGGCGCCGCTCGAGGTGGCGGTCGTCGGCGACATGTCGCTGGAAACGGTCGTGCCGCTGATCGAGCGGTACGTGGGTTCGCTGCCGGCGCGCCCACGGCAGGCCGCGGGCCTCGACAAGCTGCGCAAGCTCGCGCGCAAGCCCGGTCCGTACGAGCGACGGATGGAGCTGGAGACGATGGCTCCGCAGGCGATCGGGCTCTATGGCTTCATCGGTTGCGACGCGCTGGCGGTGCCCGAAGTGCGGGCGCTGAACCTGGCGGCGAACATCCTCGACAGCCGGCTCATCAAGCGGATTCGCGAGGATTTGGGCATCGTCTATGCGACCAGCGTCAGCAATCGGCCGGAGGCGGTCTACGCGGACGGCGGGTCGTTCACGTGCGGCGCGCCGTGCGCGCCGGAGCAGGTGGACATGGTGCTGAAGGAAATCGACCTGGCGTTCAACGCGTTCGCCGACGCCGGTCCGACGGAGGCCGAGCTGGATGCCGCCAAGAGCCAGTTGTGCAACCACCTGGACACGCAGCTCAAGGAGCCGAGCTTCTGGTCGCGGCACTTGTCGGTGCTCGACTTGCACAAGGCCCGGCTGGCGGACCTGAAGAACATCCCCGCGGCGTACAAGGCGATTTCTGCGGAGCGTGTGCGGGAAGTCTTCCGGAAGTACTACACGCCCGAGCGGACGATCCAGGTCGGCGTGATCACGAAGAAACCGGCCGAGAAGGCGACCGCTGAGGCCGCCCCCGTGGGCAAGTAGCGTACGGCCTCAGGTAACCTGCGCCGCGACGAGTTGGGGAGCATGGGCCTCCGGGCCCATGCGCGTGTGGATTCGCACGGGCCGGAGGCCCATGCTCCCCGCAGGGATACGATATAGTCTTTCAGAGTCCGTACGCTAACCGCCGACGCCACGGCGCCGGCATAGGACGCTACCTCCCACGAGCAGCAGGCCGAGCGTGGCCGGCTCGGGCACCTTGATGCTCAGGTACACGGGACTGCTGATTCCACCGCTGCCTTCCGGGATGAAGTCACCGAGCAGATTGCCGTTGCTCGCGTCGTACGCCAGAACTTTGTAGCCGCCGGTTCCGGCCGCCGCGAGCAGCAGCCGTCCGTGCGCATCGAAGCGCAGACCGAGCGCGCTGCGGCCGCTGTCCGGCGGCACGAAGTCGCCCACGTACGCACCGGTGGTACCGTCGAACTCCATCACGTTGCCGGTGTATCCGCCGGAGACGAACAGATTGCCGTTCGGACCGAAGCTGAGATCCTGCGGTTGTTGCGCGTTCGGCAAACTCGCAAATGCGCCCAGCAGGTTCACTCCGTCACCCGATGTATCGAATCGCAGCACGGTGTTGTACCCGCCGCTAATCACCAGCAGCTCCCCGTTGGGTGCGAACGTCATGCCGTTCGGCGTACCGAGCGGGCCGCCGGCGCCATTCGTGTAGCCGGCCTTCCAGGCGAAGGTGCCGGCAGCGTAGCGGTCAACCCGCGCATTGAACCAATCTCCGACGTAAAGATCTCCGTCCGGGCCGAAGACGAGTCCCTTCTTAATGTAGCCATCGGGATTAGCGGTCCACGACAGGACGGTCGCCATCCACGCGCCGGTGTTGCCATCGAATTTGTCCACGAACCAACGACCGGGGATCCCCATGTTCGCGACGTACAAGCTTCCGTCCGGCCCCCACGCTTGTCCCCAGGAGACGCGCGGCGACCTGCCCGCGAAGTAGCCGCCGGAGCTGCCGGGCACAAAATCGCCCGTCACGCCATCGTATTGAAAGATGCCGGTCTGGTCGCCGTCCGAGACGTACACGTCGCCGACTGCGCCGATGGGTCCGCCGAGACTGGGTCCAACTGCCACGACCCCCAGCGCCAACGCGAGCGCCCCGCCCCACCAGCACGATCCTGTCCAGCCAACTAGTCGCATGTCCTCACTCCTCTCACATACTGGCTGCCAGGGCGACGGCCCGCACGCGCGTCCTGATGCCGCCACAGGCTGCGCGGCATTGTAACCCGGAGCGCAGCGAGATGCAATACTATTCTCCCGGAGAACGGAAAGAGAACTGCGCCATTGACATATTCGATGAGGTGCGTATTCTGGGATCATGATCCAGGGCGCTCACCATGAAACGACGGCTGTCTCCCGCCCGGAAACGATCGAAGGCCGCATCGGGGTCGTCGGGCAGCGGTTGGCCGATACCTTCCGGGCCGTGATCGACGCGATGCCCGGCGGTCCGTACCGCCCTCAGGAGCTGGCGCGCGCACTCGGGATCAAGAAGGACTTGTCTAGCCGAGTGCTCCGGGCGTCTCGAAACAAGGATCCCGTGGCCGTCGTACACATGATGCCCGGGCCGGCACCGTTACGCCAATTGCTCCAGGCTGCGTCTGATAAACACATCGATCCGGTAATCCTGCTGCATTGCGAGGAGGCCGTCAGGCAATTCGATCTATTGATCCGCCATGAGGCGGGCGACCGAACCTCCTTGGATGCCATCATCAGCACGTGCCTGCCGGATACACGCGAGAAGTTCGAGCTGTTCAACAAGCAGGCCGTACACCGGGGCATGTCACAGCTCAAGGGCACCGTGGCTGAGGTCACCGTCAATACCGCTCTGCTGCACCCGGCCGAGGGCGGCGAGCGTCTCGATGGCGTGTGGATTCTCGGCTCGCTGGGACTACGCCGCATCCGCCCCGGCGCGGTCGTCCATTTTTGTTCGCACCGCGTGGGGCCATCCGCAAGCACGCAGTCACCGTTGACCTTGAGTCGCGGGCCGGTCGAGGACTTGCGGGGACTGTTGCTGGAGCGGTTCTGCTCGTCGCCCGTGCCGTCGCTACACGCGCAACACCACGGGACCACAGTGCATTACACCCTGGCCAGCGATGCGATCGGTCCGCAGTCGGCCGTGGACCTGTTCTTCGCCGAGTTGACGCCGCGCTGCATGCGCCGGTACCGGGACGAGTCCGGGCGGCCGTACGGCCCTTCGTCCGAGGTCACCACCCCGACGAAGACACTGCTTTTCGACGTGCTGATGCACGAAGACGTGTATCCCGGCTGTGATCCGGCGCTGCTACTGTACGACACGGCCGTCAATGGCGTGGCGGATATGGCCGACCGTGCGCGGGACGTTGATCGCCTGGATGTCGCGGAGAGCATCCAGCCGCTTGGTCGGGGGAGTTCGAAGTGGCGGGCGTCGGAAGTGCCCCGGTACGTGGAGATCGTGCGGCACGTACTGGAGCGGATGGGGTGGGACGGGAACCGGTTCCGCGGCTACCGCTGCAAAGTTCAGTATCCGATTTACGGCTCGCAGCTCTACGTCGCGTTCAGCGCGCCGCCCAAGCCGTGAGCGTGGCTGGTGCGAGATTCGCGCACGCGTAAGCCCGTCGCTTCCGCCCCGGGTTCTGAGTAGACTGGGGCCATGCGGAAGAACTACGTCCTGGATGCGAACATCCTCATCCACGACCCCTATTCGATCCTCCACTTTGCCGACAACACCGTCATCATCCCCGTCGGCGTCCTGACGGAGCTGGACCGCTTCAAGAAAGAGGCGACCGATCGCGGCCATAGCGCCCGCGCCGTCGTACGTCTGCTCGATGGCCTGCGAAACGGCCAAAGCCTGGCCACCGGCGTGCCGCTCGAGACCGGCGGGCGCCTCCGCGTGTACTGCGAACCCGAGCGCGTGCTGACCAGCAGCGACGTGCCCGCCGACATCGAGATCCTGCGCGTGGCCCGCAAGATTCACGACGCGGAGCCCGAAACGCCGGTCGTGATCGTTACGAAGGACATCAACCTGCGGATCCGGGCGGACGCGGCGGGGTTGCGGGCCGAGGACTACGAGTCCGACCAGGTGCAACTCACGGACGTGCCGCCATCGGACACAGAACTGACGGTGACCGCGGAAGAGCTCGAGGAATTCCGCCACGCCGGCCGGCTGCGGGTCGCCGAACGGAGACTGCGACCGAACCAGTACGTGATGCTGCGCGCTCCGCTCGCCGATCGGGGCACCGTGTTGGGGCGGGCCGGGGCCCAGGCGGACCAGGTGTTCGCGTTGCACGGTCTGCCGGACGGGTTGTGGGGCGTCCGGCCGCGGAACAAAGAACAGTATTACGCGATCGACGCTTTGCTCGACGAACGGCTGCACCTCGTGTCGTTGATGGGCAAAGCGGGAACGGGGAAGACCCTGCTCGCCTTGGCGGCGGCGTTGCACCTCGCCTATCGCCGCAAGGCGTACCGCGGGCTGCTGGTTTGCCGGCCGATCATCCCGGTGGGCCGCGACCTCGGGTATCTGCCGGGCGACGTGGGCAGCAAGTTGGCCCCGTGGACAAAGCCAATCACGGATACGCTCGATTTCCTCCTCGACGTGGGCGGCGCGGTCAAGGGTCACGTGGACTGCGCGGGGCTGATGCGCGGCGGACACGTCGAAATCCAGCCGCTGGCGTACATCCGCGGGCGCAACATCGCCAAGCGGTTCGTCGTGATCGACGAGGCCCAGAACCTGACGCCGCTGGAGATCAAGACCGTCATCACACGCATGGGCGAGGCGGCGAAGGTCGTGTTCACCGGCGATCCGTGGCAGATCGACCACCCCTACATCGACCGCAACAGCAACGGGTTCACCTATCTCATCAACCGCTTCAGCGGGCAGCCGCTGGCCGCGCACGTCGAGCTGCGCAAGGGCGAACGCAGCTCGCTGGCGGAGTTGGCGGCGAACCTGCTATAGCCGTAGAGCACAGACTATCAGTCTGTGCGCGCGGCGCGGGCCGCTACCGCGTTGCCGGCACCCGCCGCTCCAACTCGCCCAGCGCCGCGCCGGCCTGCACCAACGGATCGCTCGCCGCGACGGCCCGCGCCGCCAGGCGTTCCAGCGCCACGGGCGTCAGCCAAGCCGCGGGCACGCACACGCCATCGCCGCTCGCCCAGCGTTCGTCCGGGTAGTTCCACGCCGCGGCCCCGTCGTGGAGGAAATCGCGAAACGCCGGGATGCGTCGTCCGCAGCGGCGGTAGTAGTAGCAAACCCCCTGCCAGATTGCGAGGTTGGCCACCCAAGACCGGGACTTGAACGGGTACAAGCCCAGCCGTGCGAGCGCCGCGCGCGGCGTGTAGAACTCAGCGAACGCGGCCATCTGCGCGTGCCGCAACTGCTTCGTCGTCATCTGCCGCGGCTCGTACACCACGGACGCGCCGTTGTACCGTTCCCAATCCAGCGTCCGCAGCCGGCCTTCGCGGGCGTATTGCCGGAAGAACTCGGTGCCGGGATAGGGCGTGAGGATGGGGTAGCAGCTCATCGCGAGCTTCGTCCGCTGCGCGAAGCGGCACGCCGCCATGCAATCCTGCCACGTATCGTGGTCAAACCCGAAGATGAACGCACCCCACAGACTGATGCCGAAGCTCTGGATCTTCTGAATCCGCGCGGCGTACGTCTCCGGCCGGACGAACTTCTTGCCTGCCTCGGCCAGCGTGTCAGGCTTCGGGCTTTCCAGGCCGAGAATCAGCCCCACACAACCGCTGCCGCGCATCGCCCGCAACAGCCGGTCGTTGCGGCTGATGAGCGCGTCGCACTGCGACGCCCACGCGATCTTGAGCGGCCGGAGCGCTTCGCACAGCTCCAACGCCCAGGCCTGGTTCCCGCCGAAGTTGTCGTCTGCGAAGATGTAGCACCACGCGCGCTGCCGCTCCTTGGCCGCCTGGATTTCCTCGACAATGTCGCCAACCGCCCGCTGCCGGAATTTCCGCCCGAAGACGCCCGGCGTGGTGCAGAAGTTGCAGTCATGCGGGCAGCCGCGCGTCGTTTGGATGGGGTTGGCGACCAGGTAGTCGCGCGGCTCGATCAGGTCTTTCCGCGGCGTCGCGATCGGGGCCGGCGGAAACTCCTTCCAGTCATACACCGGTCGCAACGCCGTCCGCGGCTCGCCGCCTCGCAAAGCCGCGGCCTCCCAGTCCGCCAGCACGTGCGGCCACGTTGATTCCGCGTCGCCCAGGCAAACCGCATCCGCGTGCTGCACCGCCTCATCGGG
Organism: uncultured Planctomycetales bacterium; assembly: GCA_964394415.1. Classification (GTDB taxonomy): domain Bacteria; phylum Planctomycetota; class Phycisphaerae; order UBA1845; family Fen-1342; genus JAGVEP01. Next base: position 6,655 of record CAYMXT010000034.1, on the reverse strand, counting down.
CAGCGCGCTCGGGTGAATGCCCCCCAGGACGACCGTCACACCCAGGGCACGGTACGCATCCGCCAGAGCGTACGCCCGCCGCGCCTGCGTGGTCATCGCCCCGATGCCGACCACGTCCACGTCTGCCCGAGCCCGGTGCGGCGCGTCGCAGGTGCATTCATCAACGAGTTCCACGTCCCACTGGCCCGGCGTCACCGCCGCGCAGATCATCAACCCAGTCGGGGCGAAGATGGCCTTGCGCGTGAACGTCATCCGCCGGACGACGTCCGGCATGGTAATGTTCGACAGCGGCGAGTTCGGATTGATAAGCCGCACGCGAAACCGCCGTGCTGGCTCGGCCGGTACCTTCATTTGGGCGATTCTGACCCGGCGACTGCTCTGCGTCCACATCGACGCTAGCTGTGCCCGACGTGCGCTGATCACGGCCGGCGGTACCTGTCGCGACGGAACTAGCCGTCGAATCCCTCGTGGCCGATAACGATCAACCCCAACGGGTAGTGCAAGGGAACTTCATCGACCACAAGACCAGCAGTGACACGAACTTACGACAAAAGCGCTGGCCCAGTGAACTTTTTTTGACGACCCCCACATCTTGAGTTATACTAGACGTTGCCCCCTAGATATGGGCCCCCGAGGTCCGGCCCGGGGGGACACCGACTCGACTCGGCACGGTGCCAGTCGCAGCGTCGGCCCATATCAGTTGCCATAGTAGTCGTCGCAACATCCAAGAAACAGGAGTTCGAGGATGTCAATTGGTGAGTGCGCGCCCAACAAGCTCACGGACGAGCCGGTTTTCAGCGAAAACTCTCGTAAAGTGCTGGAAGCACGATACTTAAAGAAGAATGAGTCCGGCGACTGTGTCGAGACGCCACGCGACCTCTTCCGCCGCGTCGCGCGGACCATTGCCAACGTCGAGCCCCGCTACGGTGGCACCGAGCTGGACCGCGGCCGCTGGGAAGACCGGTTCTACGACCTGATGGTCACTGGGTCGTTCATGCCCAACTCGCCGACGCTGATGAACGCCGGCCGCGAGATGGGCATGTTGTCCGCGTGCTTTGTCCTGCCTGTCCGCGATTCGATCGTGGACATCTTTAACGCAATTAAGCATACCGCTCTCATCCAGAAAGCCGGCGGCGGCACCGGGTTCGCGTTCGACGAACTGCGGCCGACCGGCGATTTCATCTCCTCCAGCGGCGGGACGACCAGCGGCCCGATCAGCTTCTGGCGGGCGTTCAGCGAGGCGACGAACGCGATTCAGCAGGGCGCGTTCCGCCGCGGCGCGAACATGGGGATGCTGTACATCCACCACCCCGACATCCTGAAGTTCCTGCACGCCAAGCAGGATCTCAATCAGTTCACGAACTACAACATCTCCGTCAAGGTCACCGACACGTGGATGGACGAGTTTCGGGCCGACCCGGATTCGCCGCACATCGTCCGCAACCCGCGCACCGGGCGGGCCTACGTCATCGCCCGCGACATCGACATCTGGCAGTACACGCTGCGCGACCTGCCCGAGGTCACGTGCGTCGTGCCCGTCGCACCCGGCCAGCGCGCGTCGTATTTCGAAACGCCGCGCATCAGCGCCCCGCTGCCGCCCGAACTGCGCGGCCAGGTGTACACCAAGCGCGATATTTGGAACATCATCATCAACAACGCCTGGCAGACCGGTGAGCCCGGCGTCGTCTTCATCGACCGCATCAACGAATCAAACCCGACGCCGCACGTCGGCCGCATCGAGGCGACCAACCCCTGCGGCGAACAGCCGCTCTTGCCCTACGAGGCGTGCAACCTGGGCAGCCTCAACGTCGGAATGTTCGTCCGACAGCCCTGCACGCCGCACGCGACGGTGGACTGGGACGCGCTGCGCGCCGCGATCCACACGGCGACGCGTTTCCTGGACAACGTCATCGACGCGAACAACTACCCCTTGCCGGAGATCGAGCGGATTTGCCAGGACAACCGCAAGATCGGGCTGGGGGTGATGGGCTTCGCGGACGCGCTGTACAAGCTGGGCGTGGCGTACAACAGCGCGGACGGCTGCGCGTGGGGCGAGCGTTTCATGAAGTTCCTGAACGACGAAGCCCACACGTGCAGCGAGCAGCTCGCCCGCGAGCGCGGCTGCTTTCCGAATTGGAAAGGCAGCCTGTGGCACACGCGCCACAACCGGCTGATGCGCAACGCCGCGGTGACGACCGTCGCCCCGACCGGCACGATCAGCATCATTGCGAATTGCTCCGGCGGGATCGAGCCGATGTTCTCACTCGCGTTCGAGCGCAACGTGCTGCGCGGCCACAAGCAGGGCGAAAAGCCCTTGATTGAGGTGAACGAGGTCTTTCGCGACGTGGCCCGCGACCGCGGCTTCGCCAGCGACGACTTGCTCGAACGCATCGCCCGCGCCGGCTCGCTGGCGCATCTGGACGACGTTCCGGAAGACGTGAAGCGCGTCTTTGTCTGCGCGCATGACATCACGCCCGAGTGGCACATGCGCATGCAGGCGGCTTTTCAGCAGCACTGCGACGCCTCGATCAGCAAGACGATCAACTTCCCCGAGCACGCGACGCGCGACGAAGTGGAGCTCATTTACGTCCGGGCCTACGAGCTGAAATGCAAGGGCGTCACGGTCTACCGCGACGGCTGCCGGTCGCACCAGCCGATGGCCCTGAAGAAGGAAGCGCCGCAGGGGAGCGTCGGCGTCCCGCCGGCGCGAGCTCAAGCGACGGAGCGACGGAGCGACGAAGAGACGAACGGCAGTGGCGCCTCCACCGATGCGGCGGAGGACTGCGACGGCGGCTGCGCCGCGAGCCACGCCCCGGTCGTCATCGAGCCGATGGACCTGCCCGAAATCGTCAGCGGGCTGCGCATCCGACAGATGACCCCGTTCGGCAACATGCACGTCAAGATCACGGTCGATCCGCGTGCCGACCGCGAGCTGGAGGTCTTCGCGCAGCTCGGCAAGGGCGGCGACGTCGCCAACAGCGACCTCGAGGCGATTTGCCGCATGGTTTCGCTCTGGCTCCGCGCCGGCGGCACGCTGCGTCATGTGATCCGCCAACTCGAAGGCATCGGCTCGTCACTCCAAATCCCGACGCGCGCCGGCCGCATCATGTCGCTGGGCGACGGCCTGGCGTGCGCTCTCAAGAAGTACAGCCGCGCCAAGGAGCGCTTCGGACTGCGGGCTTTGCTGCTCGGGGAGATCGACCTCGCCGACCTCGACAACCCCAATCCGCCCCCACACCACCCCGAAACGACACCGCTCGACCGGCCCCTGAAAGCCGGCAACGGCGGCCCACACCTCAAGGAAGGCAACGGCAAGTCCGCTGGCCGGATGGCTCCCCCGGCCAGCCGACCCGTCCCGCGGCGCGAGCGCGTGGACGATCCGCAGTCGCAAACGCCGCGCGCCGCATACGCCGACGACAACGGCGGAAACGGCCACGGCAACGGGCAGGAACGCTACGTCTACACCTACACCGTTTCGAGCAGCCTGACCACCGAACTGGAGCCGGAGGCGGAAACGGCGGTCGCCGTCCTGGACGCCCCCGAGGCGGTTGAGTTGACTGACCTCACCGACACGCTGACCGCCAGTGAGCAGCGGCTGGCCGCGTCGGCCGAGGTCGCCGCGCTGCTGGACCCGCCGCCGCCGCGGCGGGACGTGGCGTCGCATTACAAGCTGAAGTGTCCGGAATGCGGCAGCGCGCTGATGCTCCAGGAAGGCTGCCGCAAGTGTTCCGACCCCGGTTGCGGCTGGGCCGCGTGCTGAAACTCAAGCGCTGCGCGCCCCGCCGCTCAGAACGCGCAGCGCAAGCCAGCGCATTCAGAGCCGCGAAGCGTTAGCGAGCGCATTCCGAGCCGCGAAGCGTTAGCGAGCGCATTCAGAGCCGCGAAGCGTTAGCGAGCGCATTCCGAGCCGCGAGCGCAAGCGAGCGATCCGCGCAGCGCGCCGGCGCTCGTGCGCCTCACGCCCAGCCGAACAACCCGCCGAACAGCGCGCTGAAGATCGCCATAATGAGAGCCCAGAACATCGGTGGCTTCCTTTCTGCGTGCGCCGCGGACTTTTTCGCGCTGCGCGGATCGCTCCCTTGCGGTCGCGGCTCGGATCGGCGCGCCGGCGCTGCGCGGCTCTGATTGGCATCGGCAAATCCGGCTCGACGCCCTGAGCCGCCGCGGGTATACGACGGTATGCAGTCGCACGATTCACAAACCGCCGCCTTGCTGGCGGACCTGAACGAACCGCAACGTCAGGCCGTCTGCCACCGCGACGGCCCGCTGCTCGTCATCGCCGGGCCGGGCAGCGGCAAGACCCGCGTCATCACCCGCCGGACCGCGTACCTCGTCCACACCGGCGTGCCCGCGCGCAACATCCTCGCGATCACCTTTACGAACAAGGCCGCGGACGAGATGAAGAAACGCATCGACGCCCTCGGCGTCGCCCGCGGCATGTGGGTCTACACGTTCCACGCGCTGGGCGTCCGTCTGCTCCGCGAATTCGGCCCGCTGGCCGGCGTCGAGCCCGGCTTCACCATCTACGACGAAGCTGACAGCCTGAAAGTCGTCAAACAGGCCCTCGAAATCTGCCAGATCAGCGAAGCACTGCTCAAGCCCGACGAGGCTCGCGCCAAGATCAGCGACGCCAAGGGCCGCCTTCAGACCCCCGCCGAGTACCAGGAACGCGCCGACTGGCACACGGCCCACGCCGTCGGTCGCGTGTACGAAGCGTATGAGCAGTTGCTCCGCCAGCGCAACGCGGTCGATTTTGACGACCTGCTGATGCGTGTGGCGTTCACGCTGCGCGACCACCCGGACGTCACCGCCCGACTGAACATCCGCTTTCGCTACCTGCTGATCGATGAGTATCAGGACACGAACCACGCCCAGTACCTGATCGCCCGCTTTCTTTCGCAGCACCACGGCAATATTTGCGCGACCGGCGACCCGGACCAGAGCATCTACGCCTGGCGCGGAGCCGACATTCGCAACATCCTCGAATTCGAACGCGACTACCCGAACGCCGCGGTCATCCGGCTCGAGCAGAACTACCGCTCCGCGGGGCACGTGCTGAGCGTCGCGTCGCGGCTCATCAAGCACAATCGCCGGCGTAAGCACAAAGACCTCTGGACGGAGAACGCCGCCGGCGAGCCGGTGCAGGTCTGGCAGTTCGCCGATGGCGTCGAGGAATCGGAGCAGATCGCGCAGACGATCGCGGACGAACACACGGCCGGCCGGCCGTGGAGCGATTTCGCCATCTTCTATCGCATCAACGCCGTGTCGCGCGGCCTGGAGGAAGCGTTGCGGGCGCGGGCCATCCCCTATCGCATTGCCCGCGGCGTCGAGTTCTATGGCCGCAAGGAGATTCGCGACGTGCTCGCGTACCTGCGCGTGCTGGTGAACCCGGCGGACAACGTCGCGCTAGCGCGGATTATCAACACTCCCGCCCGCGGCATCGGCAAGACGAGCATCGACCGCCTGGAAACGCACGCACGCGAAACCGGCCGCCCGTTGCTCGACGTCGTCCGCGCTGCGGAGGAGGTGCCCGGGCTCGGTGCCGCGACGAAACGCGTGCGGGCGCTCGCAGACCTGCTCGATCGCCTGCGGAGCGTTCTCGACACGAGCGTCAGCGAAGCCGTGAGCACGGTGCTTGCCAAGTCCGGTCTTGAAGCGGCGTTGAAGAAAGAGGACGAAGACGGTGGCGAGGACCGGCTCGCGAACGTGCAGGAACTCGTCACCGGCGCGATTCGGTACGAGCAAGAAACCGAGGAGCCCACGCTCGTCGACTTTCTCAACCGCATCGCCCTGACCAGCGACCAGGACCAGGTGGATGAGCAGGCCGGCCGCGTCATGCTGATGACGCTGCACGCGGCGAAGGGCCTCGAATTCCCATTGGTCTTCCTCGTCGGGCTCGAACAGGGCCTGCTGCCGCACGAGCGTGCGCTCGCGCCGCCGAACGACGTTGAGGAGGAACGGCGGCTCTGCTTCGTCGGCCTCACGCGGGCTGAGGAGCGCTTGTTCATCTCGCACGCGCTGGAGCGGATGATCCGCGGTCGGCCGATGCCGCGGCCGCCGTCTCAGTTCCTGCGCGAATTCGACGGCGACGGACTGACGTGGCGGAACTTTCAGCGCGCCGCTCCGTTCTCAACGACGTCGCGCTTTGGCACCGGCTTCGTGCCGGTCGTCGACGATTTGCCGCCGGACGAAGCCGCCCGCCTGGTTCCCAAACGCCGCTTCGCCGCCTAACCAGATGTCGAGTTGGACGAAGCCACGCCGCTGCGTCAACGCCGCGCTCGTCCTGAGCAGGCGCCGGCGCCGCCGGCGACGGCGGCCGCCAGCCCGTTCTCCGACTGGCTCCCCGGCACGCTGGTGCAGCACGAGCGTTACGGCGTGGGGACGGTGCTCTGGCTGCGGCCCGCGCCTGGTCAGACGCGGGCCAGCGTGCGTTTCGCGGGCTTCGGCGAGAAGACGCTCATTCTGGAACTGGCGCCGGTCCGCAAACTGGAGCGGCGGACGCGTTAGCCCGACGACGATCACCGCAGAGACGCAGAGAGCGCAGAGGTCGCGGAGAAGAGGAGAGAAGGCAACAAGGCACGAAGGCACGAAGGCACGAAGGCACGGAGGCACGGAGGCACGAGGGGGCGAACCGAGGCGCATCCACGACCAGGTT